>NZ_JAOXMC010000006.1:0-328914 GCF_026343815.1 Pseudomonas sp. BJa3
GCACCTCCGCAACCCTCTTGATCGATCAACTCATTGATATTCAAGGAGTTTTTCGTTCCGATGTCGCTGGAAGTGGGGCGCATTATAAGGGGATCTGAAAGCCCGTCAACCGTTAATTTCATAAAAATCAAAAAGATCGCACCAGGTGCTCGCCGACGCCCTACCATCCTGACACCTATAGTAAGCAGCGCTAAAACAAAAGCGGGGAGGCCTACCGGCCTCCCCGCTTCTATATAGCTACACCTGCAGGCAATCACTCAGCCTTGAGGGTAACCCGAGCAAACGCCTTCTTGCCCGCCTGGCACACGTGGGTCGCGCCGAGCACAAACATGAAGTCACGGTCGATCACCTCACCATCCACCTTGACCGCGCCAGCGCCGAGCAGATCCCGCGCCTGCGCCGAGTTCTTCACCAGGCCAGCCCGGTTCAGCACGGCGGCGATAGGCAGATTTTCAGCAGCGGCCACTTCGATCTCCGGCAGGTCTTCTGGCAGCTCGCCTTCCTTCATGCGGTTACCCGCAGCACGGTGCGCATTGGCCGCGGCCTCTTCACCATGGAAACGCGCCACGATTTCCTCGGCCAGCTTGATCTTGATGTCACGCGGGTTGGCACCGTTCTCGACATCCGCCCGGAACTGATCGATCTCTTCCATCGAACGGAAGCTCAGCAGCTCGAAGTAACGCCACATCAAGGTATCGGGAATCGACACAAGCTTGCTATACATCACCCCAGGGGCTTCCTGGATGCCGACATAATTGCCCAGCGACTTGGACATCTTCTTCACGCCATCCAGCCCTTCAAGCAGCGGCATGGTGACGATGCTCTGCGCCTCCTGGCCATAGGCGCGCTGCAGCTCGCGCCCCATCAGCAGGTTGAACTTCTGGTCGGTGCCACCCAGCTCGACATCGGCCTTCAAGGCGACGGAGTCGTAACCCTGGACCAGCGGATAGAGAAACTCATGGATCGCGATTGGCTGGTTGGTGGTGTAGCGCTTGTCGAAGTCATCGCGCTCGAGCATGCGCGCCACGGTGTACTGCGAGGCCAGACGAATAAAGTCGGCAGGCGTGAGCGTGTCCATCCAGGTGGAGTTGAACGCCACCTCGGTCTTCGCCGGGTCGAGAATCTTGAAGACCTGCTGCTTGTAGGTCTCGGCGTTGTCCAGCACCTGCTCGCGGGTCAGTGGCGGGCGAGTAGCGCTCTTGCCGCTGGGGTCGCCGATCATGCCGGTGAAGTCGCCGATCAGGAAGATGACCTGGTGGCCCAACTCCTGGAACTGACGCAGCTTGTTGATCAGCACCGTGTGCCCCAGGTGCAGGTCGGGCGCGGTTGGGTCGAAGCCCGCCTTGATGCGCAGCGGCTGGCCGCGCTTGAGCTTCTCCACCAGTTCCGACTCGACCAATACCTCTTCCGCACCGCGCTTGATAAGCGCCAGCTGCTCTTCAACCGACTTCATAGACAGACCCGCAACGCTAGGATTCAAGGGGAGCCAACCATACAAGATCGGCCATCAAATACAAGTTTCGCAACGGATTGTGACCCGAACGGCGCACCGCAACGTCTATGCGCCCTTGCGTGAGAATGGATTTGGTTATATTTTATACAGTTATTTCATCTTCATCATGTCATTCATCTTTTCCATTTCACCTTTTTCAAAGTCACCTTACCTATGACCAACGAAACGCCTAAAGCGCCCCCGCTTTATCCGAAAAGCCATCTGTTGGCCGCCAGCGGCATCGCCGCCCTTCTCAGTCTGGCTTTGCTGGTATTCCCGTCCAGCGAAGTGGAAGCCAAGAAAACCACCCTCAGCCTGGAGCTGGAAAGCCCGGCCGAACAGCTCAAGGACGAGTCCCGCGGCGCCCCGCTGGTACAGGCCGAGCAGAACAGCGACTCGCCCTTCGCCCAGATCGAAGGTGCAGAACCCGAAACGGCCAAGGCGGAACCCGCTCCAGCCCCTGCGGCCAAACCGGAGGACAAGGCCCCGGGTCACCGCGAAGTGGTCGTCAGCCGCGGCGATACGCTCTCGACCTTGTTCAACAAGGTCGGCCTGCCTGCCAACGTCGTTCACGACGTGCTGGCCAGCAACAAGCAGGCCAAGCAGTTCAGCCAGCTCAAGCATGGCCAGGTGCTGCAATTCGAGCTGGACAAGGACGGTCAGCTGGCAAGCCTGCACAGCAAGGTCAGCAACCTCGAGACCATCCGCCTGAACCGCACCGACAAGGGCTTCGCCTTCGAGCGCGAGGTCAGCAAGCCGGTGGTGCGCACTACCTACGCCCATGGCGTGATCAAGAGCTCGCTGTCCGCCTCCGCCCAGCGCGCCGGCCTGTCCCACAGCATGACCATGGACATGGCGCGTATCCTCGGCTACGACATCGATTTCGCCCAGGACATCCGCCCGGGCGACGAATTCGACGTGGTCTACGAGCAGAAGATGATGGACGGCAAGGTGGTCGGCACCGGCAACATCCTCTCCGCCCGCTTCACCAACCGCGGCAAGACCTACACCGCCGTGCGCTACAGCAACAAGCAGGGCAACACCAACTACTACACCGCCGACGGCAACAGCCTGCGCAAGGCGTTCATCCGCACCCCGGTGGATTTCGCCCGCATCAGCTCGCGGTTCTCCGCCGGCCGCAAGCACCCGATCCTCAACAAGATCCGCGCGCACAAGGGCGTGGACTACGCCGCGCCACGCGGCACGCCGATCAAGGCTGCAGGCGATGGTCGCATCGAGCTCGCCGGCCGCCGTGGCGGCTACGGTAACACCGTGATCATCGCCCACGGCAATTCTTACAAGACGCTCTATGGCCACATGCAGGGCTTCGCCAAGGGCATCAAGACCGGCTCCAGCGTCAAGCAGGGGCAGATCATCGGGTACATCGGCACCACCGGCCTTTCGACCGGTCCGCACCTGCACTACGAGTTCCAGGTCAATGGCGTGCACGTCGACCCACTGAGCCAGAAGGTGCCGATGGCCGATCCGATCGCCAAGGCCGAGCGCCAGCGCTTCAACCAGCAGAGCCAGCCCCTGATCGCCCGCATGGATCAGGAAAAGGCCACTCTGCTCGCAGCCAACAAGCGCTGAGCCCATGGCGCTCTACCTGGGGGTGATGTCCGGCACCAGCCTCGATGGCCTGGACATCGCCCTGATCGAGCAAGACGAGCAGCTGCGGCTGCTCGCCACCCACTACATCCCCATGCCCGTCGACCTGCGCCAGGACCTGCTCGGCCTCTGCGCCAGCGGCCCCGATGAGATCGCGCGTGCCGCCCTGGCAGAGAATCGCTGGGCCACGCTGGCCGCCCAAGGCATCAACAACTTGCTGAACGCTCAAGGGCTGGCACCCGAGGCCATTCGCGCCATCGGCAGCCACGGCCAGACCGTTCGCCATGAACCGGCTCGCGGCTTCACCGTGCAGATCGGCAACCCGGCCCTGCTGGCCGAGCTCACCGGCATCTGCGTAGTGGGCGACTTCCGCCGCCGCGACGTGGCGGCAGGCGGCCAGGGCGCCCCCCTGGTACCGGCATTTCACGAAGCCTTGTTCGGCCATCTTGGCCACAACCTGGCGATCCTCAACGTAGGCGGCTTCAGCAACCTCAGCCTGATCGAGCGGGATCAACCGGTACATGGTTTCGACTGCGGGCCGGGCAATGTGTTGCTGGATGCCTGGATCGAGCGCAAGCAAGGCCAGGCCTTTGATGCCAACGGCGCCTGGGCGGCCAGCGGCTGCGTGCAGAACGATCTGTTGAAGGCGCTGCTGAGCGATCCGTTCTTCGCTGGCAGCGGCCCGAAGAGCACCGGGCGCGAGGTATTCAACCTGCCGTGGCTGGATGCCCACCTGGCCCGGCTACCCGCTTATCGCGACGAAGACGTCCAAGCCACGCTGCTGGAGCTGACGGCCCACACCATCATCGACTCGCTACGCCAGGCTCAGTCAGGGACTGAAGCCCTGCTGGTCTGCGGTGGTGGCGCCCGCAACGGCGTCCTGATGGCTCGCCTGGCCGCCCTGCTGCCTGGGGCAAAGGTTGCCAGCACCGCCGCGCATGGCGTGGACCCCGACTGGGTAGAGGCCATGGCCTTCGCCTGGCTGGCCCACTGTTGCCTGGAAGGCATTCCCGCCAATCGGCCGAGTGTGACCGCCGCCATAGGCCTGCGCATCCTCGGCGCGATCTACCCCGCCTGAATGCAAAACGCCGCGCAAATGCGCGGCGTTTTTATGCCCGACCCGATCAGATCGAGAACGACGAACCGCAACCGCAGGTGGTGGTGGCGTTCGGATTCTTGATCACGAAGCGCGAGCCTTCCAGGCCCTCCTGGTAATCCACCTCGGCGCCGGCCAGGTACTGGTAGCTCATCGGGTCGACGACCAGCGCGACGCCTTCGCGCTCGACGATGGTGTCGTCATCGGCCACGTCCTCATCGAAGGTGAAGCCGTACTGGAAGCCCGAGCAACCGCCGCCGGTCACGAACACACGCAGCTTCAGCCGGTCGTTGCCCTCTTCGCTGACCAAGGTCTTCACCTTGTGCGCAGCCCCGGGGGTGAACTCCAAAGCCGTGGGGGTGAAGGATTCGACGCTCATGTTGATTCTCCCGGCGCAGTGCCGCCATAAAACTCGATGGGGCGTATTATCCGCTTGTCCGAGAAAATCGGTCAAGAATTGTGCGGCTTTAGTCGGCCCCACGAAAAAGGCCCGCACACGGCGGGACTTGGCAACGTACGCTGGCTTACGGCAGCAGGCCCGCGTGGGACAGGCCCATGCGTTCATCCAGGCCGAACAGGATGTTGAGGTTCTGCACCGCCTGGCCTGACGCGCCCTTGACCAGGTTATCGATCACCGACAGCACCACCACCAGGTCACCGCCCTGCGGCCGGTGCACGGCGATGCGGCAGACGTTGGCACCGCGCACGCTGCGGGTTTCCGGGTGGCTGCCGGCGGGCATCACGTCGACGAACGGTTCATTGGCATAGCGCTTCTCGAACAGCGCCTGCAGGTCGACAGAAGTGTCGGCGACCGTCGCATAGAGCGTGGCATGGATGCCGCGGATCATCGGCGTCAGGTGCGGCACGAAGGTCAGGCCGATGTCCTTGCCGGCTGCCTGGCGCAGGCCCTGGCTGATCTCCGGCAGGTGACGATGCCCCTTGACCGCGTAGGCCTTCATGCTTTCCCCAGCCTCGCAGAACAGCGAACCTACCGCAGCGCCACGCCCGGCGCCACTGACGCCCGACTTGCAGTCGGCGATCAGGCGCGACGGATCGGCCAGGCCAGCCTCCAGAAGGGGCAGGAAGCCGAGCTGGGTGGCGGTCGGGTAGCAACCCGGCACTGCGATCAGCTGCGCCTGGCGGATCTTCTCGCGATTCACCTCGGGCAAGCCGTAGACCGCATCCTTGAGCAGTTCTGGTGCACCATGGGGCTGGCCGTACCACTTGCCCCACTCGACAGCGTCCTGCAGGCGGAAGTCGGCGGACAGGTCGATGACCTTGGTCCCGGCGGCCAGCAGCTCACCGGCCAAGGCGTGGGCGACACCGTGGGGCGTGGCGAAGAACACCACATCGCAGGCCGCCAGGGTCTTGCTGTCCGGAACGCTGAACGCCAGGCCGTCGTAGTGGCCCCGCAGGTTCGGATACATGTCGGCAACCGCCACGCCCGCCTCGGAGCGCGAAGTGATGACCGCCACTTCGGCCTGTGGATGCTGCGCCAGCAGACGCAGCAGTTCGACACCGGTGTAACCCGTGCCGCCGACGATACCGACCTTGATCATGACGCTTGCCCCTTATCAACGAGACCACTGGAAAGCGCACGATAATAGGGGGCCAAGGCGCCTGTAACAACTCTTGGGATGACCCTTCGGCCCCTTGGCCTCTACTATCTGACGACCGTGAAAACCTGAAGGAACTCCCCATGCTCTATCTATGGATCAAGGCGCTGCATATCGTCAGCGTGGTCTGCTGGTTCGCCGGCCTGTTCTACCTGCCACGGCTGTTCGTCTATCACGCCCAAAGCCAGGACAGCATCAGCCTCGAGCGCTTCGTCACCATGGAGCGCAAGCTGTACCGGGGCATCATGAACCCGGCGATGATCGCCACCTATGTGTTCGGCGGCTGGATGCTGTACCTGAACCCCGGCTGGCTGAGCCAGGGCTGGCTGCACGCCAAGCTCACCCTGGTCGCGCTGCTCACCGTCTACCATCACATGTGCGGCGCCCAGCGCAAACGCTTCGCCGCCGGCACCAACACCCGCAGCCACGTTTACTACCGCTGGTTCAACGAAGCACCGGTACTGATGCTGCTGGGCGTCGTAATCCTCGTGGTGGTCAAACCGTTCTGACGATATCCACCCGCCTACAGGAGTTTCGCCATGTCCCTGCCCGCCTCGCTCGCAAAACACCTGCGCTTGCCTCTGGTCGCGGCGCCGATGTTCCTGATCTCCAACCCCCGGCTTGTGCTGGCCTGCTGCGCCAATGGCGTGGTGGGCAGCTTCCCGGCCCTGAACCAGCGTGACAGTGCAGGGTTCAAGGCCTGGCTGGAGGAGATCGAAGCAGGGCTGGCCGAACTGCAGGCACCCGCTGCCTATGCGGTCAATCTCATCGTGCATCCGAGCAACCCGCGTCTACAGGCCGACCTCGCACTGTGCGTCGAGCATCGGGTCCCCATCGTCATCACCAGCCTTGGCGCGGTGAAGGAGGTGGTCGACGCGGTGCACGGCTATGGCGGCCTGGTGTTCCATGACGTGACCACCCGCCGCCACGCCGAAAAGGCCGCAGAGGCAGGTGTCGACGGGCTGATTGCCGTGGCGGCCGGCGCCGGGGGCCATGCCGGCACCTGGAGCCCGTTCGCCCTGGTTGCGGAGATCCGCCAGTTCTTCGACAAGACCCTGCTGCTGGCGGGCTGCCTCAACCATGGCCACGAACTGCTGGCCGCACAATTGCTGGGGGCGGACCTGGGCTACATGGGCACACGCTTCATCGCCACCCGCGAGAGCCAGGCCCAGGACGCCTACAAACAGATGATCCTGGGCGCGGGTGCGGCCGATATCGTGCATACCCCGGCGGTGTCCGGCATCCCCGCCAGCTTCCTGCGCCAGAGCCTCGAACAGGCCGGTTACGACCTGGCCGCGCTCAAGAGCAACCACGAGGCCGGTAAGCTCAAGCCGCTGGACGAGGAAGCCAAGGCCTGGAAGACGGTATGGTCGGCCGGCCAGGGTGTCGGCGAAATCCATGACCTGCCCACTGCCGGTGACCTGATCGCGCGCTTGCAGGACGAATACCGAGCGGCCCTCGAACGCAGCCAGCAGCTGCGCAGCAACGCCTTGTAGCAAAACGGCCACGCTGTACACTAGGCGCCCCTTTCGCCCCAGGAGCCTTGCATGACCCGTTACGCCATGATCACTGGTGCTTCCAGCGGCCTGGGCCTGGCCCTGGCGGAGGCTCTGGCGCGGCGCGGGCGCAACCTGATCCTGGTGGCACGCCAGCGTGAAACGCTGGAGCCGGTGGCCATCGAACTCACCCAACGCTTTGGCGTGGAAGTGCTGTTCCGTGCCTGCGACCTCAGCCAACCCTTGCGCCTTTCGGGCTTCGTGCTCGAGCTGGAGGAAGGCGAGCGGCGTATCGACCTTCTGGTCAACTGCGCGGGGCAGCGCACCTACGGGCCATTCCTGGCGCATGAATGGGCCGATGAGCAGGACCTGCTCGAGGTCAACATCCTCGCGCTCAGTCGCCTGTGCCATGCCATCGGCAACCTGATGGCGATCCAGGGTGGCGGGCAGATCCTCAATGTCGCGGGACTTGCCGGCGTCGCCCCCGGGCCGTGGATGGCCGCCTACGCGGCCAGCAAGGCCTATGTGCTGAGTTTTTCCGAGGCATTGCGCGAAGAGCTGAAACGCACCGGGATCAAGGTGTCGGTGCTGTGCCCGGGACCGGTGCGCTCAGCCAGACGTCGCATTCCCCGGCTGGAAGGCAACACCCGCTGCCTGAGCCCCGAGGAAATCGCCTTGTATGCGGTGCGCGCCCTGGACAAGAACCGCGCCCTGATCCTGCCCGGCAGGCGCAACCGCTGGCTGGCCTTCGCCCCACGCCTGCTACCGCGCTGGTTGGCGCGCAAGCTGGCCGGCGTTATCCATCGGCGCTACTGCCCGGTCGGCATGGAATAGCCACTGGGCGAGCAGCGTCGGGCTCAGTACACTCAGCCCCGACACTCACCATGGAGCACGTGCTGTGGACGATCTATTCCTCAAAATCATCAACCGGGAAATCCCGGCGGATATCATCTACGAAGATGACCAGATCCTGGCCTTCAAGGACATTGCCCCAGCGGCACCTGTGCATTTTCTGGTCATTCCGAAAAAACACATCCGCACCCTCAACGACCTGACCGAAGAGGACAAGGCCCTGGCCGGCCATATCCTGTTCACCGCCCAGCGCCTGGCCGTCGAGCAGGGCTGCGAGGAAGGCTTCCGCGTGGTCATGAACTGCAACCCGAAAGGCGGCCAGACCGTCTACCACATCCACATGCACGTGCTTGGCCAGCGCCAGATGAACTGGCCACCTGGCTGATCCAAGGCAAGCCCGCCCAAGGGGATTGAGGTAGACTGTCGGGCATCACTTCAGCGGAGGTGCCCGATGGCTACCGAACGTCACTACTCGCCGCTCGACCGCTTGTTGCTGCAGGCCGATACTGCCATGCGCACCTTGCTGCCCTTCAGCGGCCAACCCGCCCGCCCCTCGCCGGCCATCGTCCAGCCGGACGCCGAGCTCGATGAGCAGCAGTCCCGCCATATCGCCGGCCTGATGCGCATCAACCACACCGGCGAAGTCTGTGCCCAGGCGCTGTACCAGGGCCAAGCCCTGACCGCCAAGCTGCCCCAGGTACGCAAGGCCATGGAGCATGCGGCCGAAGAAGAAATCGACCACCTGGCCTGGTGCGAGCAGCGTATTCGCCAGCTCAACAGCCACCCCAGCGTGCTCAACCCGGTATTCTACGGCCTGTCGTTCGGCATCGGCGCCCTCGCCGGGCTGGTCAGCGACAAGGTCAGCCTGGGCTTCGTCGCCGCCACCGAGCATCAGGTGTGCAAGCACCTGGACGAGCACCTTGAGCAGATCCCCGAGAACGACGGCAAGTCCCGCGCCATCCTCGAACAGATGCGCGTAGACGAGGAACACCATGCCGAGTCCGCGCTGGAAGCCGGCGGCTACCGCTTCCCCGCGCCCGTGCGATTTGGCATGAGCCTGCTGGCCAAGGTCATGACCAAGAGCACCTACCGAATCTGAGACGTGCACCATGGAACGTTTCGACGCCAGGGACCTGGCACGCGCCGTAAGCGCCGGCGTGCTGCACCCGGGGCAGGACCAGGCCTTGCTGGCCTTCCTGCGCCAGCAGCCGGAAAGCCGCGCCAGCTTCCAGCTGGCCCATGTGGCGTTCTACTTCGGCGCACTGTTGATCATGGGTGCCATGGGCTGGTTGCTCACCGAGGCCTGGATGCGTATAGGCGACGGTGCACTGCTGGCCATCGCCCTGCTCTACATCGCCGGAATCACCCTGTTCGCCCTGTCGCTGCAACGACGCAACCAGCCTGTCGCCGCCGGCGTGCTGGCCGCCGTGGCGGTCAGCATCGTGCCGCTGGCGGTGTTCGCTATCGAGCGCCTGGCAGGCTGGTGGCCGCTGGACGACGCCCAGGGCGACTACCACCAGTACTACACCTACGTGCAGGGTGGCTGGTTGGCGATGGAGGCAGCGACGGTACTGGCTGGACTGCTGATGCTGCGCCTGATTCCCTTCCCTTTCATCGTCATGCCGATCGCGGTGGCCCTGTGGTTCATGTCCATGGACCTGAGCGAGTGGTTCCATGGCGACCTGTTCAGCTGGGAGCAACGGCGCACGGTCTCTCTGTGGTTCGGCCTGGGCCTGCTGCTGGTATTTCTGGTGATCGACGGACGCACCCGCCGGGACTATGCCTTCTGGGGCTATCTCGCCGGCCTGGCGGCGTTCTGGGGCGGGCTGACGCTGACGGACAGCGGCAGCGAGTGGGGCAAGGCGCTGTACTGCCTGATCAACCTGGGACTGATGTGCCTGGCCGTCCTGCTGCGCCGCCCCGTGTTCATGGTGTTCGGAGCGATGGGGGTGGCGGCCTATCTGGGCTATCTGTCCTACGAGGTGTTCGCCGACTCCCTGCTGTTCCCGGTCATACTGACCTTGATCGGCCTCGGCGTGATCGGTCTCGGCATGCTGTACCAGAAGCGACGTGAGGCATTGAGCGAGCAGCTTCGGGCACAGCTACCCGAACGCCTGTTGCAACTGCTGCCGGCATTGCGTCGCTGAACATGGGACGATCGCTCACCCGGCTGCTGCAGGGCCTTGGCCTGATCCCGGTCGCCTATCTGTTCGTTTGTCTGATGGTCGCCAGTGTCGGGCACAGCACTTTCAGCCTGGAACTGCCGACGCTTACCGACCCTGACAGCAACAGCACCGCTGAGCTGATGCTCGGCACACTGCCCGCGCAATTGCTGTTCCTGCTGCTCAGCGTGTTTTTAGCCAGCCGCCAACTGCTGAGCGGCACGTTCGTGCTCGCTGGCACGCTGGCTGCGTGGCTGCAGTGCCAGGTGTTTGCCGAACACTTCGGCACCACCTGGAGCAGCAGCGAAATCCTCATCCTGCTCGGGGTGAATACGCCCTGGCTGGTGCTTGCGCTGATCCCGGGGCTCGCGTTGCTGCTAGGTGTCGAACGCCTGCACAAGCAAAGCGCCTGACCGGCAGGCGCTGCCTTCGATCAACCGAGTTCGACGATTTCGTAACCGTGGGTGATCTCCACACCGGCACGCTCGAGCATGATCGACGCCGAGCAGTACTTCTCGGCCGACAGTTCCACTGCGCGCTTGACCTGCGCCTCTTTCAGCCCTCGCCCTTTGACCACGAAGTTCATGTGGATCTTGGTGAACACCTTGGGGTCTTCACCGGCGCGCTCGGCTTCGAGGAAGGCTTCGCAGCTTTCCACGGCCTGGCGGGATTTCTTGAGGATGCTGACCACGTCGAAGCTGCTGCAGCCACCCAGGCCAAGCAGGAGCATTTCCATCGGGCGCACGCCCAGGTTGCGGCCTCCGGCTTCGGGCGGGCCGTCCATGACCACGACGTGGCCACTCCCCGACTCGCCAAGGAACATCGCTTCACCGGCCCACTGGATGCGTGCCTTCATCTATCCGGACTCCCGATCTCGTAAAAGGGTGTCAGCTTAGACCTTGCGAGGCTGTCGGAAAAGCTCAAGCCGCGTCGCTTTTGTGCCGATTCAAGTTGAAGCGTCTGATAAGCTGGCGCCAAATGACTGGCGCGTACTGCCAGGCAGCCTCTATAAAAAGTCAATGCGTCGCATCGAACAGGATTTCGTGATGGTCTCCTCAGCCCTGCCACCCAAGATCAAGAACATCGACAAGCTGCTGGCCCACTGCCAACGCCGCCGCTACGCCGCCAAGAGCAACATCATCTGCGCCGGTGACCGGGCCGAGACCTTGTCGTTCATCATCAAGGGTTCGGTGACCATCCTGATCGAGGACGACGACGGCCACGAGATGATCATCGCCTACCTCAACAGCGGTGACTTCTTCGGCGAGCTGGGGCTGTTCGAACCGGTCGGCCAGGAACATCAGCGCAGCGCCTGGGTCCGCGCCAAGACCGAGTGCGAAGTGGCCGAGATCAGTTACGATAAGTTTCGGGAGCTGGCGCGTCTGGAGCCGGACATCCTCTATGCCCTGGGTAGCCAGATGGCCCAGCGCCTGCGCAACACCACGCGCAAGGTTGGCGACCTGGCGTTCTTCGACGTCACCGGCCGCGTCGCCCGCTGCCTGCTCGACCTGTGCAAGCAGCCTGATGCCATGACCCACCCCGATGGCATGCAGATCAAGATCACCCGCCAGGAGATCGGTCGTATCGTCGGTTGTTCACGGGAGATGGTCGGCCGCGTCCTCAAGGACCTCGAGGAACGCAGCCTGGTGCAGGTCAAGGGTAAGACCATGGTGGTCTACGGCACCCGCTAGGCTCTGTACGTAATGTATCTGCACTCGCCCATACTGCGTTGAAACGGGGCTCGGAATGCTCATGTACTCCAGTACATTCCGCTTCCTCCCCCCGTTTCGCCTTGTCTGGCCTTCGCGCAGACAAATTTCGTACAGACCCTAGTCCGTAGGTAGCGCCGCGAGCACTTGCGCATAGGCCTGGTTCAGACGCTCGAACCACGGCGCGGCGGGCGCCACTTCGTGCAGGGCGATATGGCTGTCGGCGCGGCAGCGCTGCTCCAGTTCGCAGCATTCATTGAAGCGATTGACCGCCGCCACCATCGATTCGCGTTCGTTGTCCAGCAGCAACGCTCCATGTACCAGCACCACCGGGCGCTTGCCGCCCAGGCCCTGGCGCCAGCGCTGGGCCGTGCCGACCAGCTTGCGGCCATTGAGATTGACGTTGTAGCGGCCATCACAGAAGGCGCCGTCGATCTCGCCCACCGAGGCGACTCCGCCCCATTCGCGCAAGACATCGCACAGCGGCAGGCACAGACGCTCGTAGGCGTTCTCGATGCGGCCATGGTCGCCTTCGCTGCGCGGCGCAGCATAGACCAGTGCCACGTTCACGGCTGCATGGGATTGCGGCACAGGCTCGCCGCCGGTTTCGCGCAGCAGCACCGGCCAACCGGCAATCGCAAGTTCCGCACAGGCGGCCTCGAAGTTGTCCAGGCGGCTCATGCGTCGGGGCATGACCAGGGCATGGTCGGTCGGGCGCCAGAACAGCACGCCGGATTCGCGTTCGCCGCGGCAGACGGCGGCCAGCAGGTCCTGTTCGGCGTGCAGACCCTGTTCGACGGTAAGGGCCAGGGGTTGATCGGTCATTGATCCACCTTTGATGTGATGTTCACCGCCCTCATCGCGGGGCAAGCCCGCTCCCACGTTGGGACGGTGCCCCGCGATAAAGCTCTCGAATACAAAAAAGCCGGCAAACGATGCCGGCTCTCTGTTCGATCAGTCCAGTTGCTGAACGGTCTTCTTCACCTGTTCGGGGAAGAACAACCGCTGCAGCTCCAACCCTGGCTGCTCCGCGCGCATGAACGCCTCGCCGACCAGGAAGGAATATACCTCGTTGATTTCCATCAGCTCGACATCGGCCCGGTTGAGGATGCCGCTTTCGGTAATCGCCAGACGGTCACGCGGGATGCGCGGCAGCAGGTCGAGGGTGGTCTCCAGGCTGACCTCGAAGGTGTGCAGGTTACGGTTGTTGACCCCGACCAGCGGTGTGTCGAGGGTCTTCAGCGCACGCTCCAGTTCATCGCCGTCATGCACTTCGACCAGCACGTCGAGGCCGACGTCCTTGGCCGTGGCCGCCAACTCGGCCATCTTCACGTCGTCCAGCGCCGACACAATCAACAGCACGCAGTCGGCACCCAGGGCGCGGGCCTCGACGATCTGATAAGGATCGACCATGAAGTCCTTGCGGATCACCGGCAGCGAAACGGCGGCACGCGCCTGCTGCAGGTAGATGTCAGCGCCCTGGAAGTAGTCCACGTCGGTCAGCACCGACAGACAGGTCGCGCCACCCTTCTCGTAGCTGACGGCAATTTCCGCCGGCACGAAGTTTTCGCGGATCACGCCCTTGCTCGGCGAAGCCTTCTTGATTTCGGCGATGACCGCCGGCTGCTTGCGCCTGGCCTGCTCGATCAGGGCATTGGCAAAGCCACGCGGGGCATCGGCCACCTTGGCCAGGCGCTCGAGCTCGCCCAGGCTGACCCGCGCGCTGCGCTCGGCCACTTCCTGGAACTTGCGGGCGATGATCCTTTCCAGCACCGTCGGTACACTCATGCTTCGTTCTCCACCTTGAATACCGCGGTAAAGGCGCCCAGTTCCTGGAGTTTTTCCCAGGCCAAGCCGGTGTGCAGGACATCGTGAGCCAGCTCGACACCCTGGGCCAGGGTCATCGCGTGATCAGCGGCATACAGCGCCGCGCCAGCGTTGAGCACGATCATCTCGGCGGCCTTCTGGCCGTTCTCGGTCTTGCGTCGGCCCAGGGCATCGCGGATCAGTTCCAGCGAGGCCTGCGGGCCCTCGACCGCCAGGCCATGGAGGCTCTGGCTTTTCATGCCGAGGTCTTCCGGCTCGACCCAATACTCGGTGATCTGGCCGTTCTTCAGTTCAGCGACAAAGGTTGGCGCAGCCAGGCTGAACTCGTCCAGGCCATCCTTGGAGTGCACCACCAGCACATGCTTGCTGCCCATGCGCTGCAGCACTTCGGCCAATGGGCGGCACAGGGCCTGGGTGAAGACGCCGACCACCTGGTGCTTCACACCGGCCGGATTCGTAAGCGGGCCGAGCATGTTGAACAAGGTACGCAGCCCCAGCTCGCGACGCGGGCCGGCGGCGTGCTTCATCGCGGTATGGTGGGTCTGGGCGAACATGAAGCCGATGCCGAGGCTGTCTATGCAGCGGGCCACCTGCACCGGGGTCAGGTTCAGGTAGATGCCGGCGGCTTCCAGCAGGTCGGCGCTGCCGCTCTTGCCGGAAACGGCGCGGTTGCCGTGCTTGGCCACCGTGCAGCCCGCAGCCGCCAGCACGAAGGCCGAGGCGGTGGACACGTTGAAGATGTTGGCGCCGTCGCCGCCGGTGCCGACGATGTCGACCACGCCGTCGAGGGTCTTGAGCTCGACCTTGTCGGCCAGCTCACGCATCACCGACACCGCGCCGACGATCTCGTCGATGCTCTCGCTCTTCATGCGCATGCCCATGAGGAAGGCGCCGATCTGCGCCTCGGTGCACTGGCCGGTCATGATCTGGCGCATGACGTCGCGCATTTCCTCTGTGGACAGGTCCAGGTGGCCGACAATGCGGCTCAAAGCGGTCTTGATTTCCATGATCGGTCCTTAACGGCGTCCGCCGGTCTGCTTGAGGAAGTTGGCGAACAGCTCGTGTCCCTGCTCGGTGAGGATGGATTCCGGGTGGAACTGTACCCCCTCCACGTTCAGGGTTTTATGACGCAGGCCCATGATCTCGTCGACGGAGCCGTCTTCATGCGCGGTCCAGGCGGTCACTTCCAGGCAGTCGGGCAACGTGTCGCGCTTGACCACCAAGGAGTGGTAGCGGGTCACGGTGAGCGGGTTGTTCAGGCCCGAGAACACACCCAGGTCGCGGTGGAACACCGGGCTGGTCTTGCCGTGCATCACCTGGCGGGCACGCACCACGTCACCGCCATAGGCCTGGCCGATGGACTGGTGACCCAGGCACACGCCGAGGATCGGCAGCTTGCCGGCAAAATGCAGGATGGCCTCGATGGACACACCCGCTTCGCTCGGCGTGCAGGGGCCCGGGGAGACGACGATGCGTTCGGGGTTCAGGGCTTCGATCTGGGCGATGGTCATTTCGTCATTGCGAATGACCTTGACCTCGGCACCGAGCTCGCCGAGGTACTGCACGACGTTGTAGGTGAAGGAGTCGTAATTGTCGATCATCAGTAACATCTGGAACGAACCTCTTGAATACTGACTTTTGATTCGAGCCTTCCCTGCTGCCGTGGGCGCGGGAAAATTCCGCGGTGGGCGGCGGTTAAAGCGAAGGGAAGGCAAACAGGAGCGGGCCGGGCATGCCGGCAAGAGATAAAGTCAGGCGCGCCAACGCCAACGGGCGACGGCCTTGATAACGCGCATCAAGAGTTTGCTGACGATCAACACGGGGTAGGTCTCGTTCATACGTCAGGGCACAGTAGCCTACCGGGGCGACGGGCGCAATACGCCCGTAAACACTGGGAAACCAATGCGATGGTGGGCGAAGACCGGCGATTTGCTAAGGTCATGCGGCTTGCTTCGATAAAAACAACGAAAAGGATATTCATGCATGCGCAAGACTCCCTTCCTGTACTCCGCCCTCGGCATCCTCGCCCTGGCTTGCAGCCAGGCGATGGCCGGCCCCTCCCCTTATTCATCGCTCATCGTCTTTGGCGACAGCCTCAGTGATGCCGGGCAGTTTCCCGACCTGACCGGCGGCACGCCAGGCATGCGTTTCACCAACCGCGATGCCGATGGCAACTACGCGCCCGTCTCGCCGATGATCCTGGGGGGCAGGTTGGGCTTTTCGGGAACTGCCCTGGGACCATCGACATCACTCACCAACCAGTTGCAAGGCACGCCCGACGGCAACAACTGGGCCGTGGGCGGCTACACCACCCAGCAGATCCTCGACTCGATCACCGACACCTCGAAAGCCGTCATCCCGCCCGGGCGCCCTGGCGCGGGGGTGGTCCTGCGCGAGCGTGACGGTTACCTGGCCAACGGCCTGCGCGCCGACCCCAATGCCCTGTACTACCTGACCGGTGGCGGCAACGACTTCCTCCAAGGCCTGGTCAACAGCCCCGCGACCGCAGCCGCAGCAGGTGCCCGCCTGGCGGCCAGCGCCCAGGCGCTGCAACAGGGCGGCGCGCGTTACATCATGGTCTGGCTGCTGCCAGACCTGGGACAGACACCGAACTTCAGCGGCACCCCCCAGCAAGGACCGCTGTCGCAGCTGTCCGGCGTGTTCAACCAGTCATTGGTCAGCCAGCTGGGGCAGATCAACGCCGAGATCATTCCGCTCAACATCCCAACCCTGCTGCAAGAGGCCCTCACCAGCCCCGCCCAGTTCGGCCTGGCCGCCGACCAGAACCTGGTCGGCACCTGCTACAGCGGCGACGGCTGCGTGGGCAACCCGGTCTACGGGCTGAACGGTACTACCCCGGACCCGACCCGGCTGCTGTTCAACGACTCGGTACACCCGACCATCGCCGGCCAGCAGCTGATCGCCGACTATGCCTATTCGATCCTGGCCGCGCCGTGGGAACTGACCCTGCTCCCGGAAATCGCCCACGCCAGTATCCGCGCCCACCAGGATGAACTGCGCAACCAGTGGCAAACACCCTGGCAGGCCGTCGGTCAATGGCAGGCCTTCGTCGCCACCGGCGGCCAGGACCTGGACTTCGGCAGCCAGCGCAGCGCCGCCAGTGGTGACGGGCGCGGTTACAACCTGACCCTCGGCGGCAGCTACCGGCTCGACGACGCCTGGCGCGTGGGGCTGGCGGCCGGCGTGTACCGGCAAAAACTCGAGGCGGGCCAGGATGACTCGGACTACAAGCTCGACAGCTACCTGGCCAGCGCCTTCGCCCAGTACCGCCAGGATCGCTGGTGGGCCGATGCGGCATTGACCGCCGGTCACCTGGATTACCGCGACCTCAAGCGCACCTTCGCCCTGGGTGTGAACGACCGCAGCGAGAAAGGCGACACCGATGGCGAGGCCTGGGCCGTCACCGGCCGGGTGGGCTACAACCTGGCGCCCGAGAGCAGCCACTGGCAACTGGCGCCGTTCATCAGTGCCGACTACGCGCGGGTCAAGGTCGATGGCTACGACGAGAAGAGCGGCCGCTCCACAGCGCTCGGTTTCGACGACCAGGAACGTACGTCACGCCGGCTCGGAGCCGGCCTGCTGGGTAGCGTGCAAGTGCTGCCGACGACAAAGCTGTTCGCCGAGGTGGCCCGCGAGCATGAGTTCGAGGATGACCAGCAGGACCTGCGCATGCATCTGACCAGCCTGCCGGCAAACGACTTCACCCTCACCGGCTATACACCACACAGCAACCTGACGCGGGCCAGCCTGGGGGTGAGCCATGAACTGGTGCCGGGATTGAACCTGCGGGGGAACTACAACTGGCGCAAGAGTGATGAGTTGCGCCAGCAGGGAGTGAGCGTGGCATTGAGCCTGGACTTCTGATTTGTCGGGGCCGCGTTGCGGCCCCGATCAATCTACTTGGAGCAGCTCTGCTCGGCCAGCGCCACCGCACGGAACATCGCCCGGCGCTTGTTGATGGTCTCTTCCCACTCCAGCGCCGGCACCGAGTCGGCGACAATGCCGCCACCGGCCTGCACATGCAGTTCGCCGTCCTTGATCACCGCAGTGCGGATGGCGATGGCGGTATCCATGTTGCCATTCCAGGCAAAATAGCCCACCGCGCCACCGTAGACACCGCGCTTGACCGGTTCGAGCTCATCGATGATTTCCATCGCGCGGATCTTCGGCGCACCCGACAGGGTGCCGGCCGGCAGGATCGCCCGCAGTGCGTCCATGGCGGTCAGGCCTTCCCGCAGCTGACCAGTGACGTTGGACACGATATGCATGACGTTCGAGTAACGCTCGATCACCATCTTCTCGGTCAGGCGCACACTGCCGGTGGACGATACACGGCCCACGTCGTTGCGCCCGAGGTCGATCAGCATCAGGTGCTCGGCGATTTCCTTGTCGTCCGACAGCAGGTCGTCTTCCAGGGCCCGGTCGGCTTCTTCGGTGGCGCCACGCGGGCGGGTACCGGCGATCGGGCGCACGGTCACCAGGTTGTCTTCGACCCGCACCAGCACTTCCGGCGAGCTGCCGACCACATGGAAGTCGCCGAAATTGAAGAAGTACATGTACGGCGTCGGGTTGAAGCAACGCAGCGCCCGGTAAAGGTCGATGGGCGCGGCCTTGAAGTCGATGGACATGCGCTGGGACGGCACCACCTGCATGCAGTCGCCGGCCAGGATGTATTCCTTGATCCGGCCCACCGCACTTTCGTAGTCGTCACGGGTGTAGCTGGAGCGGAACTCGGGCTCGGCCGCCTGCGGCCCGCTCAAGTCCAGGCCGCGCCGCGGGGTGATCGGCTGGCGGAGGGTGTCCAGCAAACCTTGCAGGCGGGCCTGGCCCTGCTCGAACGCTTGTTCTTCGGCCGGATCGACCAGCACGATCGCGTGCATCTTGCCGGCCAGGTTGTCGAACACCACCACCGCGTCGGAGACCATCAGCAGGATATCCGGCACGCCAAGCGGATCGGGGTTCGGGCTGGCACCCAGGCGTTTTTCCACATAGCGCACGCAGTCGTAGCCGAAGTAACCGACCAGGCCACCATTGAAGCGCGGCAAGCCTGGGATGTCAGCGACCTTGTAACGGTCCTTGAACGCCTCGACGAAAGCCAGCGGGTCTTCGACGTCGTGGCTTTCGACCTCGACGCCATCCTGCAGGATGCTCACATGGTAGCCATGCACACGCATGACGGTGCGCGACGGCAAGCCGATCATCGAGTAGCGGCCCCACTTCTCGCCACCTTGCACGGACTCGAGCAGGTAGGAGTTGGGCTGGTCAGCCAGTTTCAGGTAGATCGACAGCGGCGTGTCGAAGTCAGCCAGGGTTTCGCAGGCCAGGGGGATGCGGTTGTAGCCGGCAGCGGCCAGGCGCAGGAATTCTTCGCGGGTCATGTGTAGCCTCGGGGCAAGCAGCAATGGGGTCGGGCAAACGGATGTACCGGCAGGCGCCGGCGGGCGGGAGTCAGGCGCGCCAGCGCCAGCGGGCCAGGGCCTTGATGACTTTCATCCAGAATTTGCCAGTAACCACCACGTCGTTGTCTCTGCTTTGCGGGGCTTGAAGGTCCGCCAACGTTATCCCAGTGTCGGTGACTAAGCAACCGGGCAGCAGCAGGCGCAGGTCGCTGAGCACCAGGCTGGGCGACTCCTCGTCGATGGGGCGGCCATGATTGTAGCCATAGCTCAGGCCGACGCACTGCACCCCCGCGGCCTTGGCGGCCAGCACGTCGCTGCGTGAATCGCCGACGAACAGCGCCTGCTCGGCGCTGACGCCGGCCATTTTCATGACAAACAGCAGCGCCGCAGGGTCGGGCTTCTTCTGTGGCAGGGTGTCGCCGCCGATGATCCAGCGGAAGTAGCGCCCGATCTTCATCTGGTCGAGCAAAGGGGCAACGAAGCGCTCGGGCTTGTTGGTGATCAGCGCCATTTCCACACCCTGCTTGCGCAACCAGCGCAGGGTGTCGCGCACACCGGGGTAGACCACGGTGAGTTCATGATTGTCGGCATAGGCCTCCATGAACAGCGCCAGCGCGCGCTCGGCCAGTTCGTCGTCCACTGCGGCGTGGTCGATACCACCGGCCAGCGCCCGGCGCACCAGCACCTGGGCACCGTTACCGACCCAGTGGCGCACGGCCTCAAGGCCTGCAGGCGGTCGCCCGAGTTCGAGCAGCGTTTGGTCGACGGCTGCGGCCAGGTCGGGTACCGAATCGATCAGGGTGCCATCCAGATCGAACATCACCAGCCTGGGCAGTGTCCCCGGGAACAGCTGCTCGAAGCCGCTCATGCGCGTGCCAGCGCCATTTCAGCACGCATCTTGTCGATGACTTCCTTGTAGTCCGGGGCATTGAAGATCGCCGAGCCGGCGACGAAGGTGTCAGCGCCGGCGGCGGTGATCTCGCGGATGTTGTTGACGTTCACGCCACCGTCGATCTCCAGGCGGATGTCACGACCGCTGGCGTCGATCAGGGCACGGGCTTCGCGCAGCTTGTCGAGGGTGCCGGGGATGAACTTCTGGCCGCCGAAACCCGGGTTGACGCTCATCAGCAGGACCATGTCGATCTTGTCCATCACGTACTTCAACGCATCCAGGCTGGTGGCCGGATTGAACACCAGGCCAGCCTTGCAGCCGCCGTCCTTGATCAGTTGCAGCGAGCGGTCGATGTGCTGCGAGGCTTCCGGGTGGAAGGTGATGTAGGTGGCGCCGGCCTCGATGAAGTCACCGATGATGCGGTCGACCGGGCTAACCATCAGGTGCACGTCGATGGGTGCGGTCACGCCGTACTTGCGCAGGGCGCTGCAGACCATCGGACCGATGGTCAGGTTGGGCACGTAGTGGTTGTCCATGACATCGAAGTGGACGATGTCGGCCCCGGCGGCCAGGACCTTGTCGACGTCCTCGCCCAGGCGGGCGAAGTCGGCGGACAGAATGGAGGGGGCAATAGCGTAGGGCTGCATGGCGCACCTGTTGGGCAGAATCACGGTGGCGCGCATTGTAACTCAGGGAAGCGAATCGGGGCTGATTGGTATCAACGCCGGCGCAGCAGATGGTCGAACGGATGGCGCGGGAGCGGGTTTGCCCCGCGATTGCGATCGCGAATTCGGTATGCCATCGCGGGGCAAGCCCGCTCCTACGTCACCCGCGCCGAAGATTCAACCTGGCTGCTGGGTCCTCAGTTTTTCACTGCGCCCACGCAGCCACTCCAGGGTCAGCAGCAGGATCACCGAGAAGGCGATCAACAAGGTGGCCGCCGCCGCGATGGTCGGGCTCAGGTTCTCGCGGATGCCGCTGAACATCTGCCGTGGCAGGGTCGCCTGCTCGGGCCCGGCAAGGAACAGGGTCACCACCACCTCATCGAACGACGTGGCGAAGGCGAACAGCGCACCGGAGATCACCCCAGGGGCGATCAACGGCAAGGTCACCCGACGGAAGGCCAGTAGAGGCGAGGCCCCAAGGCTCGCCGCCGCCCGCACCAGGTTGTAGTTGAACCCCTGCAGCGTGGCCGACACGGTGATGATCACGAACGGCACACCCAGCACCGCATGCACCAGGATCAGCGAGGTGAAGCTGTTACCCATGCCCAACGGCGCGAAGAACAGGTAGCTGGCCACACCGATGATCACCACCGGCACCACCATCGGCGAGATCACCAGCGCCATCACCAGCGACTTGCCGGGGAAGTCGCCACGGGTCAGGCCGATGGCCGCCAGGGTGCCGAACACCATGGCCAGCAGCGTGGCTGCCGGGGCAACGATGATGCTGTTCTTCAGGGCGCGCATCCATTCGGCGGAGGCGAAGAAGTCCTGGTACCAGTGCAACGAAAAGCCTTGCAGGGGATAGACCAGGAAGCTTCCGCTGTTGAACGACAGCGGGATGATCACCAGCACCGGCAACACCAGGAACAGCAGGATCAGGCCGCACAGGATGCGCAGGCTGTAGAACCACACCCGCTCCACGGGCGACATGTAAGGGCTCAGCATGACAAGGCTCCTCAGCTCAGGCGCAGGCGGCTGGCGCCGACCAGCCAGCTATAGATCAGGTACAGCAGCACGGTGGCCAGCAGCAACAACCCGCCCAGGGCGGTGGCCATGCCCCAGTTGATGCTGGTGTTGGTGTAGAAGGCGACGAAGTAGCTGACCATCTGGTCGTTCGGGCTGCCCAGCAGCGCCGGGGTGATGTAGTAGCCGATGGCCAGGATGAACACCAGCAGGCAGCCGGCGCCGACACCGGCGTAGGTCTGCGGGAAGTACACCCGCCAGAAACTGGCGAACGGATGGCAGCCGAGGGAGATCGCCGCCCGCATGTAGCTGGGCGAGATGCCTTTCATCACGCTGTACAGCGGCAGGATCATGAACGGCAGCAGGATGTGCACCATGGAGATGTACACGCCGGTACGGTTGAACACCAGTTCCAGCGGCTGGTCGATGATGCCCACGGCCATCAGCGCACTGTTGATCAGCCCGCCTGACTGCAACAGCACGATCCATGCAGCCACCCGCACCAGGATGGAGGTCCAGAACGGCAGCAGCACCAGGATCATCAGCAGGTTGCTCTGCCGGGTCGGCAGGTTGGCCAGCAGGTAAGCCAGGGGATACGCCAGCACCAGGCAGATCACGGTGATCACCACCCCCATCCACAGGGTGCGAGCGAAGATGTCCAGGTAGATGGCCTGATCGGGGGTGGCCTTGGCCAATTCGCCCAGGTCGTCGATACGGTGGTCCAGCGCGGCCAGCAGGTAGAACGGCGTGACACTGCTGGTGTTGCGACGGATCGCCTGCCAGTAGGCAGGATCGCCCCAGCGCTCGTCGAGCGTCTGCAAGGCTTCTTTATAGGAGGCAGGCTCGGCCTTGAACGGCAGCGCCCGCGCGGTCTTGGCCAACAGGCTGCGGTAGCCGGCCAGCTCCATGTTCAGGCGCTTGGAAAGGTCGCCCAGGGTCTGGTTCTTGCGAGACTCGGCCAGGTCCTGGCTCAGGGCCTTGTAGACCTCCTCACCCGGCAGGCTCTTGCCATCCCACTGCGCCACTGCCTCGACGGTGCGCGGCAGGCCGGCGACGACCTCGGGGTTGCCGACGCTCTTGTACAACAGCGCCGCGATCGGCACCAGGAACACCAGCAGGAGAAACAGCGCCAGCGGCGCGATCAACGCCTGGGCCTTCCAGCGGTTGACCCGCTCGGCATGCTTGAGGCGCTGCTTGAGGCTTTTACCCGCGCCTTCGTTGAGGGGCACTGCAATGGCCATGGCGAACTCCGCGATACAGGCTGAAATTGGGGCTGCTGCGCAGCCCATCGCCGGCAAGCCGGCTCCCACAAGTACTGCACAGGTTTTATGGGAGCCGGCTTACCGGCGATGAAGGCTCCAGATGGTTTACTTCTTCGCCGCCCAGGCGTTGAAGCGTTGCTCCAGCTGTTCGCTGTTGTCGGCCCAGAAGGCCACGTCGATCTGCACCTGGTTGGCGATGTTCTCAGGGGTGGTCGGCATGTCCTTCTTCACCGCGTCGGCCAGCAGCGGGACGGCCTTGGAGTTGGCCGGGCCGTAGGCAATGTTCTCGGAGTAAGTCTTCTGCTGCTCGGGCTGGACGGTGTAGGCAATGAATTTCTTCGCCTCCTCCGCATCCTTGGCGCCTTTCGGGATGGCCCAGGCATCGAAGTCGTAGATGCCGCCGTTCCACACCACCTTGAGGTTGCTTTCCTTCTGCACCGCGGCGATACGACCGTTGTATGCCGAGCTCATGACCACGTCACCCGAGGCCAGGTACTGCGGCGGCTGGGCACCGGCTTCCCACCACTGGATGCTCGGCTTGAGTTCGTCGAGCTTCTTGAAGGCGCGGTCCTGGCCTTCCTTGGTGGCCAGCACCTTGTACACCTCTTTGGGTGCGACGCCGTCAGCCATCAGGGCGAATTCGAGGGTGTACTTGGCGCCCTTGCGCAGGCCGCGCTTGCCCGGGAATTTCTTGGTGTCCCAGAAATCGGCCCAACTGGCAGGCGCGCTCTTGAGTTTGTCGGCGTTGTAGGCCAGCACCGTGGACCAGACGAAGAAGCCCACGCCGCACGGCTGAATGGCCCCGGGCACGAAGTCGCCTTCATTACCGAACAGTGCGGGGTCAAGCTCTTCGAACATGCCTTCATCGCAACCCCGGGCCAACTCCGGCGACTCCACCTCGACCAGGTTCCAGCTGACGCTCTTGGTGTCGACCATGGCTTTGACCTTGGCCATCTCGCCGTTGTACTCCCCGGCGACAATCTTGCCCTTGCCCGCCTTTTCCCAAGGCTCGTAGAACGCCTTGGTCTGGGCCGCCTTGTTGGCGCCGCCGAAGGAAATCACGGTCAGGTCGGCCGCCATGGCCTGGCCGGCGGCGAACAGGCCAAGGGCCAGGGCGGTCAGTTTCAACTGCTTGCGCATTATTATTCTCTCCACAGTTCAGGGTTGGTGAAGCAAACCATCAATGGGCCTCGGCAATCGGATCGAGCGCGCGGGCGTGCTCCACCTCCCAGCCCAGCGGTACCACGTCGCCCACAGCCAGGGCCGGGTCGAGCTCGGCGATCGGCTGCTTGACGAAGAAATCGGCCTTGCCACAGACCTCCAGGCGTACCCGCACGTGGTCACCTAGGTAGATGAACTCGGCGACACGACCGGAGAAGCGGTTGACGCAGTTCTCGCTGTGGCCGTTCAAGCGTACCCGCTCGGGGCGGATCGACAGGGTCACCGGGTCACCGGCCTGGCCGACATTCACCGCCAGCGCATCGACCCGCTCGCCACGGGCCAGTTGCACCTGGCAACGATTACCGTCACTGGCCAGCAGGGTGCCGTTGATGCGGTTGTTCTCACCGATGAAGTTGGCGACGAAGGTGTTGCAAGGCTCTTCGTAAAGGGTGCGCGGGTCGGCGATCTGCTGGATCTCGCCCTGATGGAACACCGCCACCCGGTCGGACATGGTCAGCGCTTCGCCCTGGTCGTGGGTCACGTAGACCACGGTCACGCCCAGGCGCTGGTGGATGTGCTTGATCTCCATCTGCATGTGTTCACGCAGCTGTTTGTCGAGGGCGCCAAGCGGCTCGTCCATCAGCACCAGTTGCGGCTCGAACACCAGGGCGCGTGCCAGCGCCACGCGCTGCTGCTGGCCACCGGAAAGCTGGCCGGGATAGCGTTTGGCGAAGGCATCAAGCTGAACCATGCCGAGCACGCGCTTGACCCGCTCGCTGACGTCTGTCTTGCTGAGGTTGCGCACCGTCAGCGGGAAGGCCAGGTTCTCGGCCACGGTCATGTGCGGGAACAGTGCGTAGTTCTGGAACACCATGCCGATATCGCGCTTGTGCGGCGGCACATTGTTGATCGAGCGCCCGGCCAGCTGGATCTCACCGGCGGTGGGGGTCTCGAAACCTGCCAGCATCATCAGGCTGGTTGTCTTGCCCGAACCGGAAGGGCCGAGCAGGGTCAGGAACTCGCCCTTGCGGATGTCCAGGTTGAGGTCCTTGACGATCAGCGATTCGCCGTCGTAGCTCTTCTGCACACCTCGGAAGCTGACCAGCGTCTCGTTCGAATTCGCCTCGCTCATGCCCTGCACCTTCTTGTTGGAATGACTGCGTAGGCAAAAGCGTAGAAGACGCGTAAAGCCCCGGAAATCGGGGGCGCTGAGAGAATGCCATCATCCGGATGGAAGACTTGTTGTAGGGATCGCCCTACAAGGATGGCGTTTTCAGGTAACTCGAGCTTTGCAGAAGCGGCTTTAGCCGCTCCTGCGGTGAGATCGCGTAAAAGCCATTGTCGTAACCAGAACACTCACACTAACTTGTGCTCCATGGCGTATTTCACCAGCTCCGCCAGCGAGTTGACCTTGAGCTTCTGCATCAGCCGCGCCTTGTGGGTGCTGATGGTCTTGCTCGACAGCGCCAGTTGCAGGGCGATGTCGTTGACGTTGGCGCCTTGGGCCAGGCGCTCGAACACCGAGAACTCACGCTCGGACAGCAGGGTGTGCAGCGGCCGGGTTTCGGTCAGGCCCACCTCGAATACCATGCGGTCGGCCAGGGCCGGGTCGATGTAGCGCCCTCCCCCCGCCACTCGACGGATGGCCGTGAGCAACAGCGCCGGATCGCTGTCCTTGGTCGCATAGCCCGCCGCTCCGGCCTTGAGCGCCCGCGCCGCCATCTGCGCCTCGTCATGCATCGACAGCATCAGGATCGCCGGCGGGTTGTTCAGCGCGCGGATCCGCGGGATCGCTTCCAGGCCATTCACCCCAGGCATGGAGATATCCAGCAGCACCACCTCGCAGGGCGTGTGGCGCAGGGTCTCCAGCAACTGCTCGCCATTGCCCGCCTCGCCCGCCACCTGCATGTCCTTGGCCAGGCCGATCAATTGCTTGATGCCTTCCCGGACGATGGTGTGGTCTTCCGCCACCAGCACTCGAATCACGATTGTTTCTCCTGCTTCAAAGGAATCGCCACGCTCAGGCTGGTGCCCTCGCCCGGCTCGCTGTCCAGGCTCATGCTGCCACCGTGCATCAGCACCCGCTCACGCACACCCACCAGGCCGAACGAAGTCGGCCGCGCCGCCTCCATGGCAAACCCCACGCCGTCGTCGATCACGGTCATGCGCAACTGCCCGGCCTCGTGAACCAGCTCGATCTGCACCGTGTGCGCCTGGGCATGGCGCATGACGTTGGTCAGCGCCTCCTGCAAGATACGGAACAGGCCGATGGCCTTGGCATCGCTCAAGGGTGGCAGATTGTCCGGTACCTGCACCAGGCAGGGGATCTGCGTGCGAGCCTCGAAACGCCGCGCCTGCCACTCGATGGCCGAGGCGATGCCGGCGTCGAGGATAGGCGGGCGCAGGGCCGTAGCCACGTCGCGTACCAGCTGGAACAGCTGGGCGATCAGGCGCTTCATGCTGGCCAGGCGCTCGTTGAGGGCGGGATCCAGTTCGGCGAAGGCAAGCTCGCACATCGACACCTCAAGCTTGAGCACCGTGAGCATCTGCCCCAGTTCGTCGTGGACTTCGCGGGCAATCCGCGCCTTCTCCTCTTCGCGCACGCTTTCCAGGTGCGCCGACAACTCGCGCAATTGCTCCTGGGACCCGGCCAGCGCCAGCTCGGCCTGCTTGCCCTGGGTGATGTCCCAGACCACGCCATCCCACACCATGCGCCCATCGGCCAGGCGGCGAGTGGTCGCCTTGATGTCGGCCCAGCGCTGCTCGCCCTGGCGGGTGAGGATACGCCCCTGCCAGGACCAGTCCCGGTCGCTGGCCAAGGCCAGGTCCTGGACCCGATGGTAGTCGGCGCGATCCTCCGGGTGGACCAGGTTGCGCAGCCCCATCTGCGGGTGCTGGATCGCCGCCGGGGTGTAGCCGACCAGCGCCTCGCTGCCTTCGCTGATGTAGGGAAATTCCGGGTCGCCTTCGGCCGGATCGCGCTCCAGGCGGAACACCAGCCCCGGCACGTTGCCAGCGATCCCCTTGAGCCGCGCCTCGCTTTCGCGCAACGCGGCCAGGTCGCGCCGGCGCTCGGTGACGTCGGCGAGGAACACCACCAGGTACTCGGCATCGCGAAAACGCAGGAACGACAGCGACAACTCGACCGGGAACAGGCTGCCATCGGCGCGCCGACACTGGCTTTCGAACTGCTGTTCGCCGCCATCTCCGGTACGGGCACGCTTCCACAGTTCCAGCCAGCGATCCATCTTCAGGTTCGGCTCGATAACGACCAGTGGCAGCTCCAGCAACGCCCCCTCGGCAAAGCCCAGCATGCGCTCGGCGGCATGGTTGGCGTAGCGCACATGGCTGTCCCAGTTGACCCAGAGGATGCCCACCGTGCTCTGGTCGATGGAAAACTGACTCAGACGCAAAGCCTCCTCACGCACCTGGCGCTCGACCAGGCTCTCCCGGGCCGCCAGCAACCCACGCTCCAGGCCGCGCTGCTGACGACGCTGCCAAGCCAGGGTGGCCAAGGCGCACAGCAGCAGCAGGCCGAACAGCAAGGCCAGGTTCTGCCAGAACCCGGCGGATTCGGAGAACCGTGGATACCTGGGCTGCAACCAGCGCTGGTGCATCTGCTCCAGAGTCTTGGCCGGCAGGACCTGCAAGGCACGCTCAAGAATATCGGCCAGCATTGGCCAATCGCGCCGTGAGCCGACCCGCAGCAGTTGCGGCAGACCGATATCACCCACCACCGCGAGGTCGGCGAACTCGCCTTCGCGCGACAGCCGGCTGAGCTGCGCCTCGTCCAGCACGGCGAAGCTGGCCTGCCCGCCCAACACCAACTGCAGGGCCTCGCGCTCGTCGGGTACACCCTGCAGGTTCAGATTGCCGTAGTTGCCGCGCAGGTAATCCGCCAAGGTACCGGGCATGCGTACCGCCACGCGGTCATTGGCGTTCAGTTTTTCCAGTTCCACGGCTACCGCGCCGCTGCGCATCCCCACCACCAGCTGCGGCACACGCATGTAAGGGTCACTGAACAGCCACAGCCGCAGGCTGGTCGGCGTTTGCATAAGGCCTGGGGCGAAATCGATCTCGCCCGCCTGCAAGGCATGCTCAAGGGCGGCCTGATCGGCAAAGCCGCGCCAGGTCAAATCCAGGCCCAACGCCTGGGACAGGGCGCCGACCAGTTCGACGTTGGCCCCGTAGAATTGCTGCAGGCGGCGGTCGAACTGGGCATAGGGCGCCTGCAGTACCAGGCCGACGCGCAAGCCGCGGTGTTCGTCCAACCATTGCTGCTGGGCTGGATCCAGTACCACTGCGGGCGGCGCCGGCGGCTTGGCCAGGGCGATCAAGGGTAGACACAACCAGCCGATAACCCACAGGCAACGCACTCGCTTCATCTCTACGCTCGTCTTGGCAATGACGGCCACCTGGCGTGGCCGTCGCGGGCAAATACCATTAGGCTGCCGGTATGATTCTGGCCTTGGATTGATCGATGTTCACACTTTATCGCACGACGCTGGCAATGTTCTGCCTGGCTTCGGCCCTGCCGTTCGCGGCTCAGGCCGACGACGCCGAGAAACCCGAAGCGCCCGTCGAGGCGGCCGCCTCCGCCCCCGCTCCGCGCCCACCGCTGCTCGAGCGTAGCCAGGACGATGCACTGGCCCTCGAGCGCCAGGTACCCAAGGCAGAACAACAGACCTTGCAGGCCAATGGTGAAAACTTCCTGGCGCTGTGGAAGCCGGCCAACGACAGCGACCCGCAAGGCGCGGTGATCATTGTCCCTGGCGCGGGCGAAAGCGCCGACTGGCCGACCACCGTTGGCCCGCTGCGCCGTGGTTTCCCCGATGTCGGCTGGGGCACCTTGAGCCTGAGCATGCCCGACCTGCTGGCCGAGCGCCCGCAGGCGCGGGTCGAGGCCAAGCCTGCAGTCGAACCGAAAAAAGAGGACGGCGAGTCGGCTCCGGCCAAGGACACGCCTGCCGATGCCAACGCCAACGTCGCCCAGGCGACCGCGCCGGAAGCGGATACCGCCGAGAGCACCGACGCGGTCGAAGCCGACGAACACACCAGCGAGGAGGACGCCGAGCGTATCTTCGCCCGCCTCGACGCCGCCGTGGCCTATGCCCAGCAGCAGAAGGCGCGCAGCATCGTGCTGCTGGGCAGCGGCAGTGGCGCATACTGGGCCGCGCGCTATCTCAGCGAGAAGCAGCCGCCTCAAGTGCAGAAACTGGTGATGGTCGCCGCGCAGACACCGGCGCGGGTCGAGCATGACCTGCTGAGCCTGACGCCGACCCTCAAGGTGCCGACCGCCGACCTCTACTACGCCACCCGCACAGCCGATCGGCTCGCGGCCCAGCAGCGCCTGCAAGCTAGCAAGCGGCAGAAGAGCAGCCTGTACCGACAGCTTTCGCTGATGGCCGTGCCTGGCAACAAATCGGCGGAGCAGGAACAACTGTTGCGTCGGGTACGCGGCTGGCTGACGCCGAAGGCAGAGTAAGAGTGACCGCGCCTGCCTACTCCGGCAGGCGCGACCTTGCCCACAATGGCGTTACAAGCCCCGCCGCTTGCGGATCATGGCATAGGCCTGATGCAGCTCGCGGGTAAGCTCGGTCGCCTCGCGCACCTTCGCTTCGCTGGCGCCACTGCCCACCAGCTTGTCCGGATGATGCCGGCTGAGCAATCGCCGATAGGCCTGCTTGACCCGGTCGGCCTCGGTGTCCGGCTCCACCCCCAGCAACCTCAGCGCCGCCGCATAGGTCATGACGCCACCTTCTATCGACGACCGGCGAGGCTCATACTCCAGCGACAAGGCCTGCACCTGGTTGCGACTGAGCCCCAGTTGCTGGCCCCAGCCCAGCAACAGGTCGCGTTCCTGCCGCCCGGCCTTGCCGTCGGCCCAGACCATGCGCCAGCAGGCGCGCAAGGTACCTTCGGCGCCGTGGGGCTGCACCCTGATACGGCGCAGGTAGTGCCCCAGGCGCTCCTTGCCCGACTTCCCGCGGTTGAACGCGGCAATCGCTCGCATCCGAGCAGGTTCCGCCAGGTCCAGACGGGACATCTCCTGTCGCGCCTGCTGGATGTGACCCTCGACAACCCTGCCATCACTCTTGGCCAAGCGGCCGAGCAACACAAACAACAACTCTTCGTCACGCAGCGCCGGGCGCCCGCCCAGGCGCTCGCGCACGTCTTCCCAACCCTGCAGCCGCAGGCGCCGATCCATGGCCTGGCCCAGCAGCGCCCCCAGCAACGCGCCGGGGATGCTGGCCACGGCGAAACCGGCACCGGCACCAATCACTGTGCTCGGCCACCACATATCAGGCACGCTCCCCGATCAGGCGCTCGACATCGGCCAGACGCTCGAGGGTGCCGACATCGATCCAGTGGCCACGGTAGTGCTCACCACTCACTCGACCGTCGGCCATGGCCTTGCGCAACAACGGGGCCAGTTTGAATGCGCCGGGCTGGCAACCTGCGAACAGCGCCGGGTCCAGTACAGAGATACCACTGAAAGTCAGCGTTCCCGGGGCGTCATCGCCATCGCTCACCTGCCCGTCCGCCAGGCGGAAGTCGCCACGGCCGTGGTGGCCGGGGTTGTCCACCAGCACCAGATGCGCCAGGCCGTGCAACGGCGCATTCAGGCCGGCGAAGTCGTAGTCGGTCCAGACATCGCCATTGACCAGGATGAACGGCGCATCACCCAGCAACGGCAGCGCCTTGAAGATCCCGCCACCGGTCTCCAGCGGTTCGTCCTCCGGCGAATAGCTGATCACCAGGCCGAAGCGGCTGCCATCGCCCAGGTGATCCTCGATCTGCTGGCCAAGCCAGGCGTGGTTGATGATCACCTCGCCAATACCGGCACGGGCCAGCGCCTCGAGGTGATACTCGATCAACGGCTTGCCGGCGGCTCGCACCAGCGGCTTGGGCGTGTGCAGGGTCAGCGGGCGCATGCGCTCGCCCTTGCCTGCCGCCAGGATCATCGCCTTCATGAACGCGCCCCGGCCTGGAGTTCGGCAATCAGCTGGCCCAGCTCGGCCAGCTCAGGCCGGCGGCTGATCACCTCATCTATATAGGCAAAGAAACGCGGCACGTCGGCCAGGTAGCGTGGCTTGCCGTCGCGGTGGCAGATGCGCGCGAAGATACCGATCACCTTGAGGTGGCGCTGCACCCCCATCAGGTCGCTGGCACGCTGGAAGGCTTCGAAGTCTGCCTGTACCGGAATCCCGGCGGCCTGCGCCTTGCGCCAGTAATCACGCAACCAGCCCTCGATGCGGGCCTGGGGCCAGCTGAGGAAAGCGTCCTTGAATAGGCAGGTGATGTCGTAGGTGACCGGGCCATAGACCGCATCCTGGAAATCCAGCACGCCTGGATTTTGCGCACTGTGCATCAGGTTGCGCGGCATGTAGTCGCGGTGCACCAGTACCTTGGGCTGGGCCAGGGCACTGTCGATCAGCAGCTGGCTGACCCGCTGCCAAATGGCCTGTTGCGCGTCGCTGAAGCTCAGGCCAAGCGCGCGGCCCACGTACCACTCGGGGAACAGCTCGACCTCACGGCGCAGCAGGGCGACATCGTAGCTGGGCAGTGGCGCGTCCATCGGCAAGCGCTGGAACGCCAGCAGCGCATCGATGGCGTCGGCGAACAGGGCATCGGCATTGCCCTGATCAATGATGTCCAGGTATGTCTGCCGGCCGAGATCCCCCAGCAGCAGGAAACCGCGCTCCAAGTCCTGGGCATGGATGACCGGCACGTTCACGCCGGCCGTGGCCAGCAAATGGTCGATGTCGACGAACGGGCGGCAGTTCTCCTGGGGCGGCGGCGCATCCATGATCACGAAGCTGTGCCCGGCGCCCTCCCAGCGGAAGTAGCGGCGGAAACTCGCATCGCTGCTGGCGGCGGTCAGGCTGCCGGCGGGCACTTCGCCCCAGGCATTGGTACGGAAGAGGTTCTCCAGTTGCCCGGCAAGCCAGGCGGTCAGTTGTTGCAGGCGTACATCGTGATCGGGCATTACAAGGGTTCTCCGACGGCCCTAGCCGTCAAGCGGGTCATGCTTTATTATCCAGCATCTTTTTCAGACCATCGAGAGGCGTGCGGCCCCCACACGCGGGCAGATGGCACGCAGGAAGCCCGGACTAATAAGATGGCATTGAAATCCCCCGCGTTTCGTAGAAAGTTTCCGTTGCTCGTGACTGGCGGTTTGCTGGCCCTGCAACCCCTGGCCACGTCGTACGTGGTAGCGGCCGAGCAGTTCGACTGCCAAGTGTCCGCTTCCGGTGGCTGGGACTGCAAGCCCAAGACCGCTGCCAACTTGCCTCCGCGCCCGGTACACCCGGGCGCTGCCGCGGCCAGCACGGGTGCCGAGGCACCCGGCGAAGTCGCCGCGACCGAGGCCGACAAGCCGATGCTGGTCACCGAGGCCAAGGGCCGCGGCCTGAAGTCGCGCAGCGAAGACTACAGCCATCTGGACTGGGTCCCGCGCGAGAAGCTCACTGCCGCGCAGCTGGCCGAGACCGGCCCGTACTGCGGCGGCGCCTACATCGAGCCGACCCGCCCGGGCATGAACGACTCCACGCCCAAGGACGAGTCGCCGACCTACATCAACGCCAAGGTCTCCAAGTACCAGCAGGAGCAGCAGATCGCCACCCTCGCCGGTGACGTGGTCATGCGCCAGGGCAGCATGCAGGCCGAAGCCGACGAAGCCAACCTGTACCAGGCCGAAAACCGCGGCGAGCTCAAGGGCAACGTCAAGATCCGCGACAACGGCTCGCTGGTGGTCGGTGACGAAGCGCAGATCCAGCTCGATACCGGCGAGGCCCGGGTCGACAACGCCGAATACGTGATGCACAAGTCGCACATCCGCGGCAACGCGCTGTACGCCAAGCGTGCGGAAAACGCCATCATCCGCCTCAAGGACGGTACCTATACCACCTGTGAGCCGGGCAGCAACGCGTGGCAACTCAAGGGCAACAACATCACCCTGAACCCGGCCACCGGCTTCGGCACCGCGACCAACGTGACGCTGCGGGTCAAGGATTTCCCGGTGTTCTACACACCGTACATCTACTTCCCGATCGACGACCGTCGCCAGTCCGGCTTCCTGCCGCCGTCGTTCAGCTCCAGCAGCGACACCGGCTTCATGCTGGTCACGCCGTATTACTTCAACCTGGCACCGAACTACGATGCCACGTTGTACCCGCGCTACATGACCAAGCGCGGCATGTTGATGGAAGGCGAGTTCCGCTACCTGACCAAGTCCAGCGAAGGGCAGTTCGGTGGTGGTTTCCTGAACGACAAGGACAACGACCGCGAGCTGCAGACGGACTACAAGAAAGATCGCTGGATGGTCAACTGGCAGCACAAGGGCGGCCTGGACGACCGCCTGATGGCCGAGGTTGACTACACCGATATCAGTGATCCGTTCTACTTCCAGGATCTGGAGTCGGACCAGATTGGCGTGGAAAGCCTAGATGTGGTCAACCAACGTGGCACGCTCACGTATCGTGGCGACGGCTATACCGCCGCGTTGAACCTGCATGCCTATGAGATGGCAACCATTTCGCAGATCACCCCGTATGATCGCTTGCCGCAACTCACCCTTAATGGCATGCTGCCATTCCACCCAGGCGGCCTGGACTTTGGGTACGAAACCGAAGCGGTACGCTTCGATCGCGACCTGAAGAACGACTTTGTCCTCGGCAAGGATGGCAATCCTGATACCTCGGCTGGCACCGCAGGTCGTCGCCTGGACGAAAACATCTTTGGCGTCGCTCGCTCCAATGGTACTCGCCTCAACCTTGCACCATCGATGAGTCTGCCGCTCGAGGCCAGCTACGGTTACATCACGCCGAAGTTGAAGTACGTCTATACACATTACGACCTCGACCTTGATGGCAAGGGTAAGCGAGACCTGATCGACAACCCGGATATGACCAGGTTGTATGGCGACTTCAAGAGCAACCAGAACCGCGACATCCCGATTTTCAGCGTTGACAGCGGCTTGTATTTCGACCGTAACACCCAACTGTTCGGTACCAACTATCGCCAGACGCTTGAACCTCGCCTGTTCTATCTCTATGTGCCGTACAAGGATCAGACCGACATCCCTCTCTTCGACACCAGCGAGGGGACGTTCAACTACTCGACGCTGTTCCGCGAAAACCGCTTCTATGGCAGTGATCGTATTGGCGACGAGAACAAGTTGTCGCTGGGCGTGACCAACCGCTGGATCGAAGATAACGGCTTCCAGCGCCAGCGTTTCAGCATTGGCCAGGCGTTCTACTTCAAGGATCGCAAAGTCCAGCTTCCAGGTATCGACTATCGCACTCGGATGGACAGCAAGTCGGATGTGTCACCATATGCCCTGGAATACGAATACGCCTTCAACCGCGACTGGCGCTTCAACTCGGAATACAACTGGGACCCGGACACTCATAGCCCGCGTTCGGGCAGCGCAATGTTCCACTATCAGCCTGAGGACAACCCCAACAAGGTCGTCAACCTAGGTTATCGCTATCGTAACGACCTGATCACCTACGACTCGCAGACCGGTAACTGGAGAGTCGGCGGTGGCGACTACGGAACACCGGGCACACCGGGCTATATCAAGGACTACTACAAGATCCAGCAGCACGACTTCTCGGTCATCTGGCCAATCGTGCCGCAATGGAGCGTGATCGCTCGCTGGCAGCATGACTACAACCGCAACCGCACCCTGGAAGCGATGGGCGGCTTCGAGTACGACAACTGCTGCTGGAAACTGCGCCTGATCAACCGCTACTGGATGGATTACGACGATTTCAGCCAGGCCGTCCCGAACAACGAAAAGGGCGACCACGGCATCTTCCTGCAGATCGTGCTCAAAGGGCTCGGTGGTGTAGTCGGCAACAAGGTCGAATCGTTCCTGGACCAAGGCATTCAAGGTTACCGTACCCGTGAAGAGCAAGCTTATTGATCGTCTGCGCCCGCTGATGCTGGGCGCCGCATTGTTGAGTGGCGCGGTGCATGCCGCGGTACAACCCATCGACCGCATCGTGGCCACCGTCGACAACGACGTGGTCATGCAGAGCCAACTGGACCAGCGCGTTCGCGAAGTGCAGCAGACCATCGCCAAACGTGGCGGCGGCGTGCCGCCCACCAGCGCACTGGAACAGCAAGTGCTGGAACGCCTGATCGTCGAGAACCTGCAACTGCAGATCGGCGAGCGCTCAGGCATCCGCATCACCGACGAAGAACTGAACCAGGCCGTCGGTACCATTGCCCAGCGCAATGGCATGTCGCTGGAACAGTTCCGTGCAGCCCTGGCCCATGATGGCCTGTCGTACGATGACGCCCGCGAGCAGATCAAGCGCGAGATGATCATCAGCCGTGTGCGCCAGCGCCGCGTGGCCGAGCGCATTCAGGTGTCCGAGCAAGAAGTGAAGAACTTCCTCAACTCGGACCTGGGCAAGATGCAATTGTCAGAAGAATACCGCCTGGCCAACATTCTCATCCCGACCCCGGAAGGTGCCAACTCGGAGGCAATCCAGGCTGCAGCGCGTCAGGTAGGTGATGTCTACCAGCAACTCCGTCAAGGCGCGGACTTCGGCCAGATGGCCATCGCCCGCTCGCGCAGTGAAAATGCCCTGGAAGGCGGCGAAATGGGCTGGCGCCAGGCAGGCCAACTGCCTCCAGACTTCGCCAAGATGCTCAGCGGCATGGCGGTCGGCGATATCACCCAGCCAATCCGCATCCCCACCGGTTTCATCATCCTCAAGCTGGAAGAGAAGCGCGGCGGGAGCCAAAGCGTGCTGCGCGACGAAGTGCATGTTCGCCACATCCTGATCAAACCGAGCGAAATCCGCAGCGAAGCCGCCACCGAGCAACTGGCCGAGCGCCTGTACGACCGCATCCAGAACGGTGAAAACTTCGCCGATTTGGCGAAGAGCTTCTCGGAAGACCCGGGCTCGGCACTCAACGGCGGCGATCTCAACTGGGTCGACCCGAACAGCCTGGTACCTGAGTTCCGCGAGCAGATGGCCAATGCCGAGCAAGGCGTGGTGACCAAGCCGTTCAAGACCCAGTACGGCTGGCATGTGCTGGAAGTGCTTGGCCGCCGCGCCACCGACAGCACCGAACAGGCTCGCGAGCAGCAGGCCATGAACGTCCTGCGCAACCGCAAGTATGACGAAGAGCTGCAGAACTGGCTGCGCCAGATCCGCGACGAAGCCTACGTTGAAATCAAGCTGCCTGGCGCCGACCAGGCCGCCCAGTGAAACCCCTGCGCTTCGCCGTCACCCCCGGCGAGCCTGCCGGCATCGGTCCCGACCTGTGCCTGCTGCTCGCCACCGAGGTACAGCCCTACCCCCTGATCGCCATCACCAGCCGTGACCTGCTCGCCGAGCGGGCCACGCAGCTGGGCCTGGACGTCAAGCTGATCACGGTTGTGCCGACCGCCTGGCCGGAGCAACCGGCTGCCGCCGGCAGCCTGTATATCTGGGATACCCCCCTGGCCCGCCCGGTGACAGCCGGGCAGCTGGACAAGGCCAACGCCGCATTCGTCCTGGAAACCCTGACCCGTGCCGGGCAAGGCTGCCTGGACGGGCACTTCGCCGGGATGATCACCGCGCCGGTGCACAAGGGCGTGATCAACGAAAGCGGTATCGCCTTTTCCGGGCATACCGAGTTCCTCGCCGACCTCACCCACACCACGCAAGTGGTGATGATGCTGGCCACCCACGGGCTGCGTGTGGCACTGGTGACCACCCACCTGCCACTGCGGGACATTGCCGAGGCCATTACTGGCGAGCGCCTGGAGCGCGTCACCCGCATCCTGCATGCGGACATGCGCGACAAGTTCGGCATCGCCAACCCACGCATCCTGGTCTGCGGGCTCAACCCGCATGCCGGAGAAGGCGGCCACCTGGGCCGCGAAGAAATCGACATCATCGAGCCGGCGCTGCAACGCCTGCGTGCCGAAGGCATGGACCTGCGCGGCCCACTGCCGGCCGATACCCTGTTTACCCCCAAATATCTGGAGCACTGCGACGCGGTGCTGGCGATGTACCACGACCAAGGCCTGCCCGTGCTCAAGTACAAGGGCTTCGGCGCCGCGGTCAACGTGACGCTGGGCCTGCCGATCATCCGCACATCGGTCGACCACGGCACAGCCCTGGACCTGGCCGGCACCGGCCGGATCGACACCGGCAGCCTGCGCGTCGCCCTGCAAACCGCCTACCAGATGGCCGAGAACCGACCATGACCGAGCAATACCAACACCGGGCGCGCAAGCGCTTCGGCCAGAACTTCCTGCATGACGCCGGAATCATCGACCGTATCCTGCGGGCGATCAACGCCAAGGCCGGCGAACACTTGCTGGAGATCGGCCCGGGCCAGGGCGCCCTGACCGAGGGCCTGCTAGGTAGCGGCGCACAGCTGGACGTGGTGGAACTGGACAAGGACCTGGTGCCGATCCTGCAACACAAGTTCGCTGGGCGCGACAACTTCCGCCTGCACCAGGGTGACGCCCTGAAGTTCGACTTCAATCAGCTGGGCGTGCCCGAGCGCAGCCTCAAGGTGGTGGGCAACCTGCCCTACAACATCTCCACGCCACTGATCTTCCACCTCCTGGCCCATGCCAACCTGATCCGCGACATGCATTTCATGCTGCAGAAGGAAGTGGTCGAACGCATGGCCGCAGGTCCTGGCGGCGGTGATTGGGGCCGCCTGTCGATCATGGTGCAGTACCACTGCCGCGTGGAGCACCTGTTCAACGTCGGCCCGGGTGCCTTCAACCCGCCACCCAAGGTGGATTCGGCGATCGTGCGCCTGGTGCCCCACGAAGTGCTGCCCTTCCCGGCCAAGAACCCCAAGCTGCTGGAGCACGTGGTGCGCGAAGCCTTCAACCAGCGCCGTAAGACCCTGCGCAACACGCTCAAGGGCGTGCTCGACAGCCAGGCCATCGAGGCCGCTGGCGTCGACGGCAGCTTGCGCCCCGAGCAGCTCGACCTCGCCGCCTTCGTGCGCCTGGCCGACAAGCTGGCCGAATAGCAGGCCTGACCGAGCCTGCGCAGGACAAGCCCGTCCCACCCTGGGGGTGGGCTTGCCCCGCGCTCAGGCATGACTGGCCTCCACCCCCGCCAATGGCCTAGACTGCGTTATTGCGTCAGTTCGCCCAAGGCCCTTGCATGTCCGACCCCCGCTACCAGATCGACGTCAGCGTCGTGACCCGCTATCTCAAAGAACAATCCGACCCCGAAAGCAGCCGCTTCGCCTTCGCCTACACCATCACCGTGCAGAATAACGGCACGCTCAAGGCCAAGCTGATGTCCCGCCACTGGCTGATCACCAACGGTGACGGCGAAGTCGAGGAGGTGCGCGGTGCCGGTGTGATCGGCCAACAGCCGCTGATCGAGCCAGGCCAGAGCCACACCTACAGCAGCGGTGCGGTGATCAGCACCCGCGTCGGCACCATGCAGGGCAGCTATCAGATGTTCGCCGAAGACGGCAAACGCTTCGATGCCCAGATCGCCCCGTTCCGCCTGGCCGTGCCCGGGGCGCTGCACTGATGGCCACCTATGCCGTCGGGGACCTGCAAGGCTGCCTGCAACCACTCAAGTGCCTGCTCGAGCGCGTGCGCTTCGACCCGGCTGTCGATCGCCTGTGGCTGGTGGGCGACCTGGTCAACCGTGGCCCAGAGTCCCTCGAGACGTTGCGTTATCTCTACTCGATCCGCCATGCGCTGGTCTGCGTGCTGGGCAACCATGACCTGCACCTGCTGGCCGCCTGGCACAATGTCGAGCGCCTGAAGAAAAGCGATACCCTGCGCGAAGTCATCGAAGCCCCGGACGCCGACCAGCTGTTCGACTGGCTCCGCCAGCAGAAACTGCTGCACTACGACGAAGCCCGCGGCATCGCCATGGCCCATGCCGGCATCCCGCCGCAGTGGACCCTGGGCAAGGCGCTGGAGCTGGCGGCGGAGGTCGAGGAGGTGCTGCGCGACGACAGTCGCCTGAAACTGTATCTGGACGGTATGTACGGCAACGAGCCGAACAAGTGGAGCAAGGATCTGGCCGGCGTCGAACGCCTGCGAGTGATCACTAACTACTTCACCCGCATGCGCTTCTGCACCGCCACCGGCAAGCTCGACCTCAAGAGCAAGGAAGGCGCCGACAGCGCGCCCAAAGGCTATAAACCATGGTTCGCTCACCCGGACCGCCGCTCGCGCCATGTGAAGATCATCTTCGGCCACTGGGCAGCCCTCGAAGGCCGGGTCGACGTCCCCGGTGTGATTGCCCTGGACACCGGCTGTGTCTGGGGGGGCGCGATGACCCTGTACAATGTCGACAGCGGCGAATTCCACCGCTGCGACTGCACCCGCGAAGGCACACCTCGCCCGCCGGCATCTCTCAACGATCAGCCATGAAGGAACCGCACCCATGAGCGAATTCAAGCGTATCTCCCCAGAACAAGCCCTCGCCCTGCGTGCCGAAGGTGCGATCGTTGTCGATATCCGCGACCCACAGGCGTTTGCCGCCGGCCATATCGCCGGCGCCACTCATCTGGATAATCACTCGGTAGCCGACTTCATCCGCAGCGCCGACCTGGACGCGCCTACACTGGTAGTCTGCTACCACGGCAATTCCAGCCAGAGTGCCGCCGCTTACCTGGTCGGCCAGGGCTTCTCCAACGTCTACAGCATCGATGGTGGCTTCGAACTGTGGCGTAACACCTACCCGGGGGAAACCGCCCAGGGCAGCGCCGAATAATTTTTTCATTTTTCCTGCAGCCCGCGCTTGGCGCGGGCTAGGGCCCGACCTGACGAACGGTCGTAGGCGTCTTCCCCGCTCCCCGCCCTTGACCTCTCGTATAACCAACTATCCTTAAGCCCAGGCCATCCAAAAAAGGGGAGAGCCGGTACACCGGCGTGCGGGTCATCGGTAGCGTTACAGGGTGTTCTGGGGGGTATACAGCAACCGACAAAACCGGTTGCATGCCAGCATCGGCTGACTGATCCGGCGTCGTCTCCACGTATCGAGCGAGGTGACGTCATGAGCATTTTTAGCCACTTCCAACAACGTTTCGAGTCCACCCGCCAGGAAGAACTTTCGCTGCAGGAGTACCTTGAGCTGTGCAAAGAGGATCGCAGCGCCTATGCCTCGGCGGCCGAGCGGCTGTTGCTGGCCATCGGTGAACCAGAGCTGATCGACACCTCAAGTAACTCCCGGCTGTCGCGGATCTTCTCCAACAAGGTAATCCGCCGCTATCCGGCCTTTGCCGATTTCCATGGCATGGAAGAGTGCATCGACCAGATCGTCTCCTACTTCCGCCACGCCGCTCAGGGCCTGGAAGAGAAGAAGCAGATCCTCTACCTGCTGGGTCCGGTGGGCGGCGGCAAGTCGTCGCTGGCCGAAAAACTCAAGCAATTGATGGAAAAGGTACCGTTCTACGCCATCAAGGGCTCGCCGGTCTTCGAGTCGCCACTCGGGCTGTTCAACGCCACCGAGGACGGTGCGATCCTCGAGGAAGAATTCGGCATTTCACGCCGCTATCTGAACACCATCATGTCGCCCTGGGCCACCAAGCGCCTGCAGGAGTTCGGCGGCGACATCAGCAAGTTTCGGGTGGTAAAGCTCTATCCATCAATCCTCAACCAGATCGCCATCGCCAAGACAGAGCCGGGTGACGAGAACAACCAGGATATTTCTGCCCTGGTCGGCAAGGTGGATATCCGCAAGCTCGAGGAGTTTCCGCAGAACGACGCCGACGCCTACAGCTACTCGGGCGCGTTGTGCCGGGCCAACCAAGGCCTGATGGAATTCGTCGAGATGTTCAAGGCGCCGATCAAGGTGCTTCACCCGCTGCTCACCGCTACCCAGGAGGGCAACTACAACAGTACCGAAGGCCTGGGGGCGATCCCCTACACCGGTATCTTGTTGGCCCACTCCAACGAATCGGAATGGCACACCTTCCGCAACAACAAGAATAACGAAGCGTTCATCGACCGTATCTATATCGTCAAGGTGCCGTACTGCCTTCGCGTCAGCGACGAGATCAAGATCTACGACAAGTTGCTGATCAACAGCTCGCTGGCCAAGGCTCATTGCGCGCCCGACACACTGAAGATGCTCGCCCAGTTCACAGTGCTTTCACGCCTCAAGGAGCCGGAGAACTCCAACATCTACTCGAAGATGCGCGTCTACGACGGCGAGAACCTCAAGGACACCGACCCCAAGGCCAAGTCGATCCAGGAGTACCGCGACTCCGCCGGCGTCGACGAGGGCATGAACGGCCTGTCGACCCGCTTCGCCTTCAAGATCCTCTCCAAGGTATTCAACTTCGATCCGCATGAGATTGCCGCCAACCCGGTGCACCTGCTGTACGTGCTGGAACAGCAGATCGAGCAGGAGCAGTTCCCTGCCGAAGTACGCGAGCGCTACCTGCGCTACCTCAAGGAGTACCTGGCGCCGCGCTACATCGAGTTCATCGGCAAGGAAATCCAGACCGCTTATCTGGAATCCTACAGCGAGTACGGCCAGAACATCTTCGACCGCTACGTGCTGTATGCCGACTTCTGGATCCAGGACCAGGAGTACCGCGACCCGGAGACTGGCGAAATCCTCAACCGTATCGCCCTCAACGAGGAGCTGGAGAAGATCGAGAAGCCGGCCGGTATCAGCAATCCGAAGGACTTCCGCAACGAGATCGTCAACTTCGTGCTGCGCGCCCGTGCCAACAACAATGGCAAGAACCCCAGCTGGCTCAGCTACGAGAAGCTGCGGGTGGTGATCGAGAAGAAAATGTTCTCCAACACCGAAGACCTGCTGCCGGTCATCAGCTTCAACGCCAAGGCCAGCAAGGAAGACCAGCAGAAGCACAACGATTTCGTCACCCGGATGGTGGAACGTGGCTACACCGACAAACAGGTACGCCTGCTGTCGGAATGGTACCTGCGGGTCAGGAAATCGCAGTAAAAGCGGCACGCACCGGCCGCTTGGCGGTGTGCCCCGGCACACCGCTGGCCTGTGGCGGCAGCGATTGCTTTTACTTGCAGCTCGTAGCTTGAAGCTTGCAGCTGTACCCAGCTACCGGAGGGCCCATGAGCTACGTTATCGACCGACGCCTGAACGGCAAGAACAAGAGCACGGTCAACCGCCAGCGCTTCTTGCGGCGTTACCGTGAGCACATCAAGAAAGCCGTCGAAGAGGCCGTGAGCCGCCGCTCCATCATGGACATGGAACACGGCGAGCAGATCAGTATCCCGGGGCGTGACATCGACGAACCGGTGCTGCACCACGGCCGCGGCGGCAAGCAGACCATCGTTCACCCAGGTAACAAGGAGTTCACCGCTGGCGAACACATTGCCCGGCCCCAAGGTGGCGGCGGTGGCGGCGGGCGCGGCAAGGCCGGCAACTCCGGCGAGGGCATGGACGATTTCGTGTTCCAGATCACCCAGGAAGAATTCCTCGAATTCATGTTCGAAGACCTGGAACTGCCCAACCTGGTCAAACGCCACCTTACCGGTGCCGACACCTTCAAGACCGTGCGCGCCGGTATTGCCAACGAGGGCAATCCTTCGCGCATCAACATCGTGCGTACGCTGCGCTCGGCCCACGCCCGCCGTATCGCCCTGACCGGCAGCAGCCGCGCGCTGTTGCGCGAGGCGCAAAAGGAACTGGAACGGCTCAAGGTCGAGGAGCCGGACAACTTCACCGACATCCAGGATACCGAGGCCGAGATCGAGCGCCTCAAGGCGCGCATCAATCGCCTGCCCTTCCTCGACACCTTTGACCTCAAGTACAACCTCCTGGTCAGGCAACCCAACCCCAGCTCCAAGGCGGTGATGTTCTGCCTGATGGATGTCTCAGGCTCCATGACACAGGCTACCAAGGACATCGCCAAGCGCTTTTTCATCCTGCTATACCTGTTCCTCAAGCGTAACTACGACCGCATCGAGGTGGTGTTCATCCGTCACCACACCAGCGCCCGCGAAGTGGACGAGGAAGAGTTCTTCTACTCCCGCGAGACCGGCGGCACCATCGTCTCCAGCGCGCTCAAGCTGATGCAGGAAGTCATGGCCGAGCGCTACCCGGCCAGCGACTGGAACATCTATGCCGCCCAGGCATCGGACGGTGACAACTGGAACGACGATTCGCCGATCTGCCGCGACATCCTCGCCAACCAGATCATGCCGCATGTGCAGTACTACACTTACGTCGAGATCACCCCACGCGAACACCAGGCGCTGTGGTATGAGTACGAGCGCATCGGCGAAGCATTTCCCGACACCTTCGCCCAGCAGCAGTTGGTATCGGCCGGCGATATCTACCCGGTCTTCCGTGAACTCTTCCAGCGCAGGTTAGCCACATGACCGCCAGAGAGCAGAGACGCCAACCCATTTCCACCGGCTCCGAATGGACGTTCGAGCTGATCCAGACGTACGACCGCGAGATCAGTCGCCTGGCCGCCCGCTACGCCCTGGATACCTACCCCAACCAGATCGAAGTCATCACCGCCGAACAGATGATGGACGCCTACGCCTCGGTGGGCATGCCACTGGGCTATCACCACTGGTCCTACGGCAAACAGTTCCTCAGCACCGAGAAGTCCTATAGTCGGGGCCAGATGGGCCTGGCGTACGAGATCGTTATCAATTCCGATCCGTGCATCGCCTACCTGATGGAAGAAAACACCATGTGCATGCAGGCACTGGTGATCGCCCACGCCTGCTATGGCCACAACAGTTTCTTCAAGGGCAACTACCTGTTTCGCACCTGGACCGACGCCAGTTCGATCATCGACTACCTGGTGTTCGCCAAGCAGTACATTGCCCAGTGCGAGGAGCGTCATGGCATCGACGCCGTCGAGGACCTGATCGACTCCTGTCATGCGCTGATGAACTATGGCGTGGATCGCTACAAACGCCCCTACCCCATCTCCGCCGAAGAAGAACGGCGCCGGCAGAAGGAGCGTGAAGAGCACCTGCAACGACAGATCAATGACCTCTGGCGGACCATTCCCAAAGGCGTGGAAAAAGGCGGCGACAGGGACGATGCGCGATTCCCCGCCGAGCCCCAGGAGAACATTCTCTACTTCATCGAGAAGCACGCCCCGCTGCTCGAACCCTGGCAGCGCGAGGTGGTGCGCATCGTGCGCAAGATCGCCCAGTACTTCTATCCACAACGCCAGACCCAAGTGATGAACGAAGGTTGGGCGACCTTCTGGCACTACACGCTGATGAACGACCTCTATGACGAGGGCCTGATCACCGAGGGCTTCATGATGGAGTTCCTCCAGTCTCATACCAGCGTGGTGTTCCAGCCTGGCTTCGACAGCCCCTACTACAGCGGCATCAACCCGTACGCCCTTGGCTTTGCGATGTACACCGACATCCGTCGCATGTGCGAGGCCCCCACCGAGGAAGATCGCCGCTGGTTCCCGGATATCGCCGGCAGTGACTGGCTTTCGACCATCAAGTTCGCCATGAGCAGCTTCAAGGACGAAAGCTTCATCCTGCAGTACCTGTCGCCCAAGGTGATGCGCGACCTCAAGCTGTTCAGCATCCTCGACGATGACCAGCGTGACGACCTGCTGGTCCCGGCAATCCATGACGAAGCCGGCTACCGCACCATCCGCGAGCAACTGGCCGCCCAGTACAACCTGGGCAACCGTGAACCCAACGTGCAGATCTGGAGCATTGATCGCCGCGGCGACCGCTCGCTCACCCTGCGCCACCAGCAGCACAACCGCAAACCCCTGGGTGATTCCACCGAAGAGGTGCTCAAGCACCTGCACCGCCTGTGGGGCTTCGATATCCACCTGGAAACCGTTCAGGGCGACCAGGTGATGAAGACCCACCACATGCCGCCACGGGGCGAGCACAGCGAGGCCGGCGACTACGGGCGCATGGACCTGGCCGTGGTGCACCACCTCTAGCGGCAGCCCACCTCCATTGCCGTCGACAAGGTATCCTGTCGCCAGTAATGGAGGTTTCACATGCAGATCTACAAGGTTGGCGGCGCCGTGCGCGACCGTCTGCTCGGCCGTCCGGTCAGCGACGTCGACTGGCTGGTGGTCGGCGCCACGGTCGAACAAATGCAGGCCGAGGGCTTTCGTCCGGTCGGTGCCGATTTTCCGGTATTCCTTCACCCCAGGACGGGCGAGGAATATGCCCTGGCCCGTACCGAACGCAAGAGCGGGCGCGGGTATGGTGGTTTTACCTTCCACGCGAGCCCCGAAATCACCCTCGAGGAGGATCTGGTTCGTCGCGACCTGACCATCAATGCCATGGCAGAGGACGAGCACGGCAACCTGCACGATCCCTACCATGGCAAGGCAGATCTCGAGCAGCGCCTCCTGCGCCATGTTTCTCCGGCATTCGCCGAAGATCCCCTGCGGGTGCTGCGCGTTGCCCGCTTTGCCGCGCGCTACGCGCCCCTGGGCTTTCGTGTAGCCGATGAGACTTTGCAGTTGATGCGCCAGATCGCCGAATCAGGCGAACTGCAGGCGTTGACCGCCGAGCGCAGCTGGAAGGAGATCGAGCGCGCATTGATGGAAAGCGAGCCGCAGGTGTTCATTGAGGTGCTGCGCAGCTGCGGCGGGCTGAGCGAGCTGATGCCCGAGCTTGAGGGCGCCAGTACACTGGCCGCGCTGCACCAGGCGGCAAGGCACCAGCAGCCGCTGGCGGTGCGCTGGGCGTGCCTGCTACGTGGGCTGCAGCCTGCCGCGCTCAAGGCGCTGAACCAGCGCTTCAAGGCCCCGCGTGAATGCCAGGAACTGGCGATGCTGGTGGGGGAGTTTGCCGAGCGAGCGGACCAGGCTCCGCAGCTGGAACCTGCAAGCCTGCTGGAGATGCTGCAGAAGTTTGATGTGTACCGACGGCCGCAGCGCTTCGAGGACTTCATCGCCGCCTGCGAGATGGCGGCGCTGGGTTCAGAGTATCCACAAGGCGAGTATTTGCGCGGGGCCGCTGAAGCTGCACGCGCCGTGGATGTCAAGCCGTTGCTTGAAGCCGGGCTTGCCGGCCAGGGCCTGGGTGAAGCGCTCAAAGGTGAGCGACTGAAGGCGCTCGAAGCCTACAAGGCTGCTTGATCTGCCCGGCCTCTTCGCAGGTAGAACCGCGAAGAGGCCGGGGCAGGCTAAGCGGGGGTCAACTGCAACCCGCGCCATTCGAACGGTACCGGCGCCAGTACCTGCTCGATGCGCGCTTCCCGCCACAACTGCCCCATGGACCTGCCCTCGCCCGGATGCACCAACTCCGGGGCCAGCAAGGACAGCGGCCAGAGCACGAAGGCGTTCTTCAGGATCTCCGCGCGCGGCAGCACCAGGCCATCGAAGGTCCCGCACAGGTCATCGAACATCAGTACGTCGATATCCAGTGGCAGCCCCTTGCGGTCCGGCGCGTAGCGGCCATTGTCGGCCTCGATGAACTTGAGCCGGCGATCGAGTTCCAGCAGCGGCAGTTCGGTGCGCCCGCGCACCACCAGGTTGTAGAACGGGCCACTCTTGATCCCCACGGCCTGGCTCTCGAACACCGCGGAACACTGCATGTCTTTGAGGATGCCGGCGAGGGCATCGAGCCCGGCGCACAAGTGCCGCTCACGCTCGATGTTGCTGCCCAGCCCAAGGTATACCGTGCTCAGAGACATCCGCGCTCGATCTCCACGCCAACACCACCACGGGCCGCCGGTACCGCGCCCGGCTTGGTGAGTTTCAGGCGCATCCAGGGAATTTTGAATTCCGCCATCAACACCGCGACCAAGCGCTCGGCGAAGGTCTCGACCAGCTCGAAACGGGCCTGTTCGGCGAACGCCTGGATACGTGCCGAGACACTGGCATAGTCCAGTGCCAGCGACAGGTCGTCACCGGCCGCCGCCGGACGGTTGTCCCAGGCGAAGCTCAGGTCCAGGCGCAGGCACTGGCGAATATCCCGCTCCCAGTCATAGGCGCCGATCACGGTATCGACTTCCAGGCCTTCGATGAACACTCTGTCCAAGCACTTCTCTCCACAGCACGACAAGGGCGACGGGCGCCGTTAGAATCAGGGCGTCCTCGCCCGGAATAGTTAGCATGTTTTGGTCACTGGCGCTGCTTGCCTACCTGCTCGGCTCTCTGTCCTTCGCCATTGTCCTGAGCCGCCTCAGTGGCAGCCCCGACCCGCGCTCCAGCGGTTCCGGCAATGCCGGCGCCACCAACATGCTACGCCTGGCGGGCCGCAAACTGGCGATCCTGACGCTGCTCGGCGACCTGTGCAAGGGCATGTTGCCTGTGCTGCTTGCTCGCCTGGCCGGACTCGACCAGCAAGAGCAGGCCTGGGTGGGCATCTGCGCAGTGCTCGGTCACCTGTTCCCAGTGTACTTCCGCTTTAAAGGCGGCAAAGGGGTGGCCACCGCCGCCGGCATGCTGATGGCGCTGTACTTTCCAGCGGCCCTGCTGGCCATTGGCGCCTGGCTGCTGACCTTCTACCTGACCCGCACCAGTTCGCTCGCGGCGCTGATCGCCACACCACTGACCTTGCCTTTGCTGGCTTGGCGCGAGCCCGAAGCCCTGCTGCCGATGACCGTGTTGACGGTGCTGATCGTCTGGCGCCACCGCAGCAACCTGCGTGACCTGTTCGCCGGGCGCGAACGCCACTTCTGAGCATCCACAGGCCCAGCCCACCTCATACAGCCGGCAGTTGCTCCATCGGCCAGCGCGCCTGCACGCTGATCGCCAGGTCCTGCTGCTGCCCGGCCAACAGACGCTGGCAACCGGCATAGGCGATCATCGCACCGTTGTCGGTGCAGAAACGTGGGCGGGCGTAGTAGACGTTGCCCTTGATGCTGGTCAGCATCTCTTCCAACGAAACACGCAAGGCCTTGTTGGCGCTCACGCCGCCGGCGATGACCAGGCGCTTGAGGCCGGTCTGCTTGAGGGCGCGCTTGCACTTGATGGTCAGAGTTTCCACCACCGCCTGCTGGAACGCCAGCGACACGTCGCAACGGGTTTGCTCTTTGTCGTCCCCGGCATCGCGGCATTGCTGCCAGGTATTCAGGGCAAAGGTCTTGAGGCCGCTGAAGCTGAACTGCAGGCCGGGGCGGTCGCACATCGGCCGCGGGAACACGAAGCGCCCGGGCGTGCCTTGTTCGGCCAGGCGGGCGATCTCCGGGCCACCCGGATAATTGAGGCCGATCAGCTTGGCGGTCTTGTCGAACGCCTCGCCGGCGGCGTCGTCGAGGCTCTCGCCCAGCAGTTCGTACTGGCCGATGCCATCGACCCGCACCAGCTGGGTATGGCCACCTGAAACCAACAAAGCGACGAACGGAAACTGCGGCGGTTGCTCTTCGAGCATCGGCGCCAGCAGATGGCCCTCCATATGGTGCACACCGATCGCCGGAATATCCCAGGCGAACGCCAGTGCCTGGGCGCAAGAGGCGCCCACCAGCAGCGCGCCGACCAGGCCCGGGCCCGCAGTATAGGCGATGGCGTCGATCTCGGTGGCGACGCAGTCGGCCTCCTGCAGCACCTGGCGAATCAGGGGCAACATGCGTTTGACGTGATCGCGCGAGGCGAGCTCGGGCACCACGCCGCCATAGACGCGGTGCAGGTCGATCTGGCTGAACAGCGCGTCGGCCAGCAGGCCGCGTTCACTGTCATATAATGCGACGCCAGTTTCGTCGCAGGATGTTTCCAATCCCAGTACTAGCATGGGTCCGTGCCTTGTGGAGGCTGAATTCGAAGGCGCGCATGATAGTCTCCGTGCCCGGTGCCGACCAGCGGTTTTCGATCAGAGGCTTTGCATTCCGGCCAGCTAAGGGTTAACATCCGCAACCCTTGAAAACCGACGTTCTCCAGCACACCTTATGTTTTGCCAGGAGCACGTCTACCCCGGTAATGAATTAAGGTAGCCCTGGATGCCAGCCGTCAAAGTTAAAGAGAACGAACCCTTCGACGTAGCTCTGCGTCGTTTCAAGCGCTCCTGCGAAAAAGCCGGTGTACTGGCTGAAGTTCGTAGCCGCGAGTTTTACGAGAAGCCGACCGCCGAGCGTAAGCGCAAAGCCGCTGCCGCTGTTAAGCGTCACGCGAAGAAAGTTCAGCGCGAACAGCGCCGCGCCGTTCGTCTGTACTAAGTACAGCCGTTCTACGCAAAGCTTCTGCCATGCCCGGCCTCGTGCCGGGCTTATGGTAGCGGTTGCTTGAAACCCTTGGCCATGCGCCTGGGGTGCCCCGGCAAAAGCCATGGGCAACCTGCCTCAACGCGTCAGAACTGGTCTTTGGCCAGGCGTGCACGTCTTTTCTGACGAGCCTTCACCGGCTACCGACGAGCACACACCTCTTCCTGCGACACCCCACGCCAAACCCGCGCACAAGCGTTTAGACTTGCCAGTTGCCAGATGACGAGGCTGCCATGGCCGGGCTGATTCCCCAGAGCTTTATCGATGACCTTCTCAACCGCACCGACATCGTCGATGTGGTGAGTTCGCGCATCCAGCTGAAAAAGACCGGCAAGAATCTTTCCGCCTGCTGCCCCTTCCACAAGGAAAAGAGCCCCTCCTTCACTGTCAGCCCCGACAAGCAGTTCTACTATTGCTTCGGTTGCGGCGCTGGGGGTAACGCCCTCGGCTTTGTCATGGACCACGATAACCTGGACTTCCCCCAGGCAGTCGAGGAGCTGGCCCGCGCGGCCGGCATGGAAGTCCCCCGCGAGGAAGGCCGCCGCGGGCAGAAGCCGCGCCAGCCGACAGACTCGCCGCTGTACCCCTTGCTCGAGGCGGCCAGCGAGTTCTATCGCCAGGCCCTGCGCAGCCACGCCACCCGCAAGGCGGCAGTGGAGTATCTCAAGGGGCGCGGCCTGTCCGGCGAGATCGCCCGCGACTTTGGCCTGGGCTTCGCGCCGCCGGGCTGGGACAACCTGCTCAAGCACCTGGGTGCCGACTCGCTGCAACAGAAAGTGATGATCGACGCCGGCCTGCTGATCGAGAACGCCGAAAGCGGCAAGCGCTATGACCGCTTCCGCGACCGAGTGATGTTCCCGATCCGCGACAGCCGCGGCCGGGTCATCGCCTTCGGCGGCCGGGTACTGGGCGACGACAAGCCCAAATACCTGAACTCCCCGGAAACCCCGGTGTTCCACAAGGGCCAGGAGCTGTACGGCCTGTATGAGGCACGCAAGCACAACCGCAACCTCGACGAGATCATCGTCGTCGAAGGCTACATGGACGTCATCGCCCTGGCCCAGCAGGGCTTGCGCAACGCCGTGGCCACCCTCGGCACGTCCACCAGCGAGGAACACCTCAAGCGCCTGTTCCGCGTGGTACCAAGCGTGCTGTTCTGTTTCGACGGCGATCAGGCCGGCCGGAAGGCCGCCTGGCGTGCCCTGGAGGCGACCCTGTCGAGCCTGCAGGACGGTCGCCGCGCACGCTTCCTGTTCCTGCCCGAAGGCGAAGACCCGGACAGCCTGGTGCGCGCCGAAGGCACCGATGCCTTCCAGGCCCGCATCAACCAGCATGCCCAGCCACTGGCCGATTATTTCTTCGAGCAGTTGAGCAACGAGGCCGACCCGCGCTCACTGGAAGGCAAGGCGCACATGGTGACGCTGGCCGCACCGCTGATCGAAAAGGTCCCGGGCGCCAACCTGCGCCAACTGATGCGCAACCGCCTGAAAGACATCACCGGCCTCGACCCGCAGCAGATGGAGCAACTGGCCCAGAGCGCGCCAGCACCCAGCGCGCCTGATTACGACCCCGGTTACGACTACGACGCCATGGCAAGCTACGTGCCTGACCATGGCGACATGCACTACCAGCCCGACTACTCGGCGCCACAACAGGAGCAACGCCCCTGGACGCCGAACAAAGGTGGCGGCAAGAAGCAGTGGGACGCCAAACCCTGGGATAAGAAAGGTGGCAAGCCATGGCAGCGCGATGGCCAGCGCGGCGAAGCGCCGCCACGGGTGCCCGCGCCAGTGGAACCACCGACGCTCTCGGCCCTGCGCACCTTGCTGCATCACCCGCTGCTGGCCGGCAAGGTCGAGGATGCCAGCCACTTCGCCGACGAAGAGCAACTGTACAGCCAGTTGCTGGTAGCCCTCATCGAGGCCGCGCAGAAGAATCCTAAGCTAAGCTCAATGCAGCTGATCGCACGCTGGCACGGGACCGAACAGGGTCGCCTGCTGCGCGCCCTGGCGGAAAAGGAATGGTTGATCGATGCCGACAACCTTGAACAACAGTTTTTCGACACTATAACTAGCTTGTCCGCTCGCCAGCGCGAGCGCAGCCTGGAACATCTGCTCAGGAAAGCGCGTCTAAGTGAACTGAGTACAGAGGAAAAATCTCAGCTGCTTACCCTGCTGAGCCGTAATGTTCCCGCACAAAACCCGACCTCATCTGGCGCGTGAGGTCCATGCTCGGGTATAATCCTCGGCTTGTTTTTTGCCCGCCAAGACCTTCAGTGGATAGGGTGTTATGTCCGGAAAAGCGCAACAGCAATCTCGTATCAAAGAGTTGATCACCCGCGGTCGTGAGCAGGGTTACCTGACTTACGCGGAGGTCAACGACCACCTGCCAGAGGATATTTCAGATCCGGAGCAGGTGGAAGACATCATCCGCATGATCAACGACATGGGGATCAACGTATTCGAGAGTGCTCCGGATGCGGATGCCCTGTTGTTGGCGGAAGCCGACACTGACGAGGCCGCAGCCGAAGAGGCCGCCGCCGCATTGGCGGCTGTCGAGACCGATATCGGCCGCACGACCGACCCGGTGCGCATGTACATGCGCGAAATGGGTACCGTCGAGCTGCTGACCCGCGAAGGCGAGATCGAAATCGCCAAGCGTATCGAGGAAGGCATCCGTGAAGTCATGGGCGCCATCGCTCACTTCCCGGGTACTGTCGACTACATCCTCGGCGAATACGACCGTGTCACCTCCGAAGGCGGCCGTCTTTCCGACGTCCTCAGCGGTTACATCGACCCTGACGACAACATCGCCGCACCGACCGAAGAAGTACCAATCCCGGGTGCCAAGGCCGCTGCCGCGAAGGAAGAAAGCGACGAAGAAGACGAAGAAAACGCCGATGGCGACGACGAGGAAGAGGCCGAAAGCGGTCCGGATCCGGTCGTTGCCGCCCAGCGTTTTGGTGCAGTCAAGGATCAGCTGGTCGATACCCTCAAAGTGCTGAAGAAACACGGTCGAGGCCATAAAGACAGCATCAGCGCCATGCAGGCGCTGGCCGACCTGTTCATGCCGATCAAGCTGGTGCCCAAGCAGTTCGACGTTCTGGTTGAGCGCGTACGCAGTGCCCTGGATCGCTTGCGCCAGCAAGAACGTGCCATCATGCAACTGTGCGTGCGTGACGCGCGCATGCCGCGTGCCGACTTCCTGCGCCTGTTCCCGAGCAACGAGACCGACCAGACCTGGTCCGGTGACCTGGCCAAACGCAACACCAAATGGGCCGCCGCCCTGGGTGAGAAAAACGCCGCCATCGTCGCTTGCCAGCAAAAACTGATCGACCTCGAGAGCGAGACCGGCCTGACCGTCGCCGAGATCAAGGACGTCAACCGCCGCATGTCCATCGGTGAAGCCAAGGCTCGCCGCGCCAAGAAGGAAATGGTCGAGGCGAACCTGCGTCTGGTGATCTCGATCGCCAAGAAGTACACCAACCGCGGCCTGCAGTTCCTCGATCTGATCCAGGAAGGCAACATCGGCCTGATGAAGGCGGTGGACAAGTTCGAATACCGTCGCGGCTACAAGTTCTCGACCTACGCCACCTGGTGGATCCGCCAGGCGATCACCCGCTCGATCGCCGACCAGGCGCGCACCATCCGTATCCCGGTGCACATGATCGAGACGATCAACAAGCTCAACCGTATTTCCCGCCAGATGCTGCAGGAAATGGGTCGCGAACCGACCCCGGAAGAGCTGGGCGAGCGCATGGAGATGCCTGAGGACAAGATCCGCAAGGTCCTGAAGATCGCCAAAGAGCCGATCTCCATGGAAACCCCGATCGGTGACGACGAAGATTCGCACCTGGGCGACTTCATCGAGGACTCCACCATGCAGTCCCCGATCGACGTGGCCACGGTCGAAAGCCTCAAGGAAGCGACCCGTGACGTGCTCTCGGGCCTGACCGCACGCGAAGCCAAGGTGCTGCGCATGCGTTTCGGCATCGACATGAACACCGACCACACCCTCGAAGAAGTCGGCAAGCAGTTCGACGTGACCCGTGAGCGGATCCGTCAGATCGAAGCCAAGGCGCTGCGCAAGCTGCGCCACCCGACGCGAAGCGAGCACTTGCGCTCCTTCCTCGACGAGTAAAGAAAAACCCCGGCCCAGGCCGGGGTTTTTCTTATGTGACAGAAGGTCGTGGCCCCTGTCTACCCAGCGGGCGGCAAGCCCGTCTACACTCGAATCAGACCCCCTGATCGAGAGGCCGCTATGCCCCTGATGCCGGCCTTCCTGTTGCTGATCCTGCTCGCCTGGAACACAACGGCCGGCGCCCTGACCCTGACCGACGAGGAACAAGCCTGGCTCAGCGCCCACCAGCAGCTGCGCCTGGGCGTCGATGCTTCATGGCCGCCGTTCGAATTCCGCGACCAGGAAGGTCGCTACCAGGGATTGGCCGCCGATTACATCGCTTTGATCCAGGAACGCCTGGGGATAACCCTCAAGCCGATCGAGCCCAGCAGTTGGACCGAAGTCCTGGCACAGGCACGTAGCAACCAGCTCGACCTGCTCCCCGGAATCATGTCCACCCCGGAACGGCAAGCCTACCTGGCCTTCACCCGTCCTTACCTGGACTTCCCGATCGTCATCCTCGCCCACTCCGGCGGCGCGCAACCGCGCAACCTCAAGGACCTCTATGGCCTGAAGATCGCCGTAGTGGAGAACTATGCCCCTCATGAGCTGCTGCGCACCCACCACCCGGACCTCAACCTGGTGGCCATGCCCAATGTCAGCTCCGCCTTGCAGGCCCTGGCTACTGATGAGGTAGACGCCGTGGTCGGCGACCTCGCTTCGAGCATCTGGAGCCTTCGCCAACTCAAGCTGGATGGTTTGTATGTAAGCGGTGAAACGCCATACCGCTACCAGCTGGCCATGGCCGTGCCGCGGGAACAGAAGATGCTCGTTGGCATCCTCGACAAGGTCATCGCCGACATGAGCAGTAGCGAAGTCAGCCACATACAGCAGCGCTGGGTAGGCAACGTCGTCGACCAAAGGACTTTCTGGCACGACGTGCTGCTCTACGGCCTGCCGGCCATGCTGGTGCTCATGGCGATTCTGGCAGTGGTGATCCGTATCAACCGCCGGCTGAGCTCGGAGATTTCCCGGCGCATCGCCCTGGAACAGGAACTGCGCAGCAGCGAGTACCACTACCGCGGCCTGATCGAGAGCCTGTCAGCGGTGGCCTGGGAAGCCGATGCCAACGACTTCAGCTACAGCTATGTATCGCCGCACGCCGAGGACCTGCTCGGCTACCCGACGGGAGAATGGCTCAAGCCGGGCTTCTGGCGCAGCATCCTGCACCCGGAAGATGCCCTGTGGGCGCAGGCCTACTGCGACAGCGAAACAGCCGCCGGGCGCGACCACAGCCTCGATTACCGAGTGATCCGCGCCGACGGCCATACGCTATGGGTACGCAACATCGTCAGCATGATCGAACACGGCCACAAGTCGCTGATGCGTGGGTTGATGATCGACATCAGCGAAACCAAGCACACCGAAGATGCCCTGCGCCTGTCGGAGCAGAAGTTCGCCTCGGTGTTCCAGCAGTGCCCGGACATCCTGATCATCGCCCGACACAGCGACGGCTGCCTGCTGGAGGTCAACGAAGCCTTCGAGGAACTGATCGGCCTGAGCCCGGCGCAAGTGATCGGCCGCACCGCCACCGAGCTCGGCCTGTGGGGCGTGGCCGGTACCGGCCCGGCCCTGCTCGAACGCCTGCATCGCGGCGGCATCCGCAACCTGGAAATGACCTTCCGCCGCAACAACGGCGAGTTGTTCACCGGGCTGACCTCGGCCGAGACCTTCGACCTCGACGGCATGCCGGCGCTGGTGGTGGCGATCCGCGATATCAGTCAGTTAAAGGAAACCCAGCAGCAACTGCAGACCTCCGAGGAGAAGTTCGCCAAGGCCTTCCATGCCTCACCCGATGGCCTGTTGCTGTCACGCCAGAGCGATGGCCTGCTGCTGGAGGTCAACGAAGGCTTCTGCCGCCTCACCGGCTACGACATCAGCCCAACGGTTGACCAGACCTCGCTGGACCTGGGTATCTGGGTCGACCTCAACGAGCGCCAGCGCCTGGTCGATCAACTGCAGCGTGACGGTTTCGTGCGCGATTTCAGTTGCCACATCCGCCGCAGCGACGGCCAGATCCGCCTCTGCGAACTGTCCGCCCGACCACTGCCCATTGGCGGCGTCGACTGCATGCTGACCATCGCCCGCGATATCACCGAACGCCACCTGATGCAGGAGAAACTGCAACTCGCCGCCACGGTGTTCGAGAACACCGCCGAAGGCGTGCTGATCACCGACACCGACCAGCGCATTAGCGCAGTCAACCGCGCGTTCAGCGAAATCACCGGCTACAGCGAAATCGAAGCCCTCGGCCAGACCCCGCGCCTGCTCGCCTCCGGCCAACATGACAGCGCCTTCTACGTCGCCATGTGGCACCAGTTGACCGCCGAAGGTCACTGGCAGGGGGAAATCTACAACAAGCGCAAGAACGGCGAACTCTACCCCGGCTGGCTGACCATCAGCGCCGTGCGCAACCACGAACGCGAGATCACCCACTTCGTCGCCGTGTTCGCCGACATTTCCAGTCTGAAGCACGCCCAGGCCAAGCTCGACTACCAGGCCCACCACGACCCGCTGACCGGCCTGCCCAATCGCGCCCTGTTCGAAAGCCGCCTGCAGGCCGCACTCAGTTGCGCCCAGGTCTCCAACCGCCAGGGCGCGGTGCTGTTCCTCGACCTCGACCGCTTCAAGCACATCAACGACAGCCTCGGGCACCCGGTGGGCGACCTGTTGCTCAAGGGTATCGCCCAGCGCCTCAAGGAGCAGGTGCGTGATGTCGACACCGTGGCCCGCCTGGGCGGCGACGAATTCATCATCCTGCTGCCCGGCCTGCACAAGCCCAGCGATGCCAGCGCCATCGCCAACAAGTTGCTGGCCGGCTTCCACGCACCGTTCCAGGCCGGCGAGCACGAGTTCTTCACCAGTGCCAGCATCGGCATCAGCCTATACCCACAAGACGGCACCGATGTCGCCAACCTAATCCGCAACGCCGACGCCGCCATGTACCGCTCCAAAGCCAAGGGCCGCAACCGGGTCGAGGCCTACACTCGCGAACTGACCACCCAGGCCAGCGAGCGCATTGCCTTGGAGCACGAACTGCGCCGCGCCATCGAGCGCAACGAGCTGAGCCTGTGCTACCAGCCCAAGTTCAGCCTCAAGACCCAGAGCCTGGTGGGCGCCGAGGCCCTGATTCGCTGGACCCATCCAACCTTCGGCGACGTGCCCCCCGAGCAGTTCATTCACCTGGCCGAGGAGAACGGCACCATTCTCCAGCTTGGCGACTGGGTACTTGAACAGGCCTGCCGGCAGATGCACAGCTGGAAGAAGACCTACCACGCCTTCGGCCCGCTCTCGATCAACCTCGCCGGAGCCCAGCTGCGCCAGCCCAACCTGGCCCGGCGCATCGAGCAACTGCTGCGCAACTACCAGCTCAAGGCGGGCGATCTGCAGCTGGAGATCACCGAAAACTTCATCATGAGCCAGGCCGAGGAAGCCCTGAGCGTGCTCCATCAGCTCAAGCAGCTGGGCGTGCAGCTGGCCATCGACGACTTCGGCACCGGCTACTCCTCGCTCAGCTACCTCAAGCGCCTGCCGCTGGACATCCTCAAGATCGACCAGTCGTTCATCCGCGGCCTGCCCGACGATCCCCACGACGCCGCCATCGCCCGCGCGATCATCGCCCTGGGCCGCAGCATGCAATTGACGATCATTGCCGAAGGCGTGGAGAACCAGGCGCAGCAGCGCTTCCTCGCCGCCGAAGGCTGCGAGCAGATTCAGGGCTATATCGTCAGCCTGCCCCTGCCGCCGGACGAATTCGCGGCGACCTTTCTTCGCATAGCACAAACGGATCTTTCGGATGGCACGCTATCGAAACCCTCGTTATAATCCAGCGCTCCTGCTGAGGGCCTATAGCTCAGTCGGTTAGAGCAGAGGACTCATAATCCTTTGGTCCACGGTTCGAGTCCGTGTGGGCCCACCACCTTCAAAGCCGCGCACTGCGCGGCTTTGCGCTTTCTACGGTCGTGGCACCCGGATCAGTCCTTTGGTCCAAAGGTACGAAAACGGTACAGCGCTGGCACGCCAGCCTACCTTTGGAGTCCTTCTCAGATGGCCACGATCGTCAAAACCCTCCCCTGTATCCGGAAAGCCTTCCTCTCCAAAGAAGGCCATCCAACCTCCTTCAAAGCCTTCCGAACCCATTGCCCGGACGCATCACTTCAAAGACGAATGGTGCGGCCCAGTACAGCAGCACCGACTCGTCTTGCTTCGAGATTGGGTCGAAGTGTTCCTTTCCCCCTCGTCAGCTGGCCTCACAGAACCCGCAGAGCCTCTGTATGGGGCACTCGTTTTCCACTGTTAGGACGTACGCAGCACTGAACCTCGTTTAGCGGAAACGTCGATACCGCTACTCAGCGCAGCCGCTACCCCAACCTAACTTTGGAACCGTATTCTGATGGCCACCATCGTCAAAACTAATGCCGGCACGTGGAAAGCGGTTATCCGCAAAACCGGCTGGCCCACCACTGCAAAGAATTTCCGAACCAAGCGCGACGCCGAGGACTGGGCGCGCCGCACCGAGGATGAAATGGTGCGCGGTGTCTACATCCAGCGCAGTGGCTCCGAGCGCATGACACTTGAGAAAGCCTTGGGACGCTACCTTCGTGAGATCACCCCAACGAAGAAGGCATCCACACAGAAGGCCGAGACCACCAAGGCTCAGCAATTGATCCAGCATCTGGGCAAATACTCTCTGGCAGCTCTCTCTGCCGACATCATTGCCGACTACCGCGATACTCGCCTTTCATCCATCACCAAGCGCGGCCGCCCAACCAGCAACAATACCGTAAGGCTCGAACTGGCCCTGCTTAGCCATCTATTCACAGTAGCGATCCAGGAATGGGGACTCGGACTCACTTTCAACCCAGTCCTAAACATCCGCAAACCGAGTCCGGGAGAAGGTAGGGATCGGCGTCTCTCCCAGGATGAAGAGCGACGCCTTCTGACTGCAGTGAACAATCACAGCAATCCCATGCTGGGCTGGATCGTGTGCATCGCACTGGAAACCGGTATGCGCTCCTCAGAAATCACCGGCCTGCTTTGCCATCAAGTTGATCTGAGAAAGCGCGTAGCGCGCCTTTCCGACACCAAAAACAACAGCGCCCGCACTGTTCCACTGACCAGGCTCGCCACAGCCGCTTTCAGCCTGGCTCTGGACAATCCACTCCGGCCAAAGGACTGCAACCTGGTGTTCTTCGGTGAACCTGGCAGGGACCAAAAGCGCCGTCCTTATGCGTTCACCAAAACCTGGAGCTTGATCAAGAAGCGATTAGGCCTAGCCGATCTGCGCTTTCATGATTTGCGGCACGAGGCTGTTAGTCGCCTGGTTGAGGGCGGACTATCCGACCAGGAGGTCTCAGCCATCAGCGGCCACAAATCGATGCAGATGCTCCGGCGCTATACGCATCTACGCGCCGAGGATCTGGTTGGCAGGCTGGATAGCATAAACAAACAGTAACTACCGTTGCCTGCCAGTTTCGCATGCGAAACTAGCTTCAACTGCATTGCGGGACTGGTGGACCACGAAAAAGAGGGCACTCACTTTCCACTGTTAGGGCATACCCATCAACTGGATATGTCCCATGACACCTGACTCCCTCGAACAACACCTCCTCGAAACCTTTGGTCCCCTGCTGACTCTGGAGCAGTTGGCACAACTGCTCCATCGTAGCCCTGGTGGACTGAGATTCGCGCTGACAACCCAGTCGGAATTCGCTCGTCAGATCAATGCCACCAAGATCCGGCTCGGGCGTCGGGTCTACTTTCGTACCTGCGATATGGCCACGATCATGGCCGGGAGCCGTCATGATGGCTGATGATCGTCCTGAACAATTGAGCGCTAATATCTCGCCCACCGGGGACTCGCCAGGGTGGTTCCATGTATTCAAATCACGTATCCACAGGGGGGAGCTTGCAAAACTTCCCAGTGGAGCAGTCGCCACGCTTCTATGCGTAAAAGCGCACTCTCATCACCACACCGGGCTATGCAATGTAGGAATTGATCGACTATCTCAACTCTCTGGTCGAAGCCCTCGACAGGTGATGCGTGACCTGGACGCCCTAGAGAGGCAAGGATGGATAACTCGGGGGCGCACAGGACGGAAAAACCACTACCAGGTGCAGGAGCAGTTCCGAATCGACGACGCCGGGGAAATGATCGCGAAATGGCCGTACGTCCCCAGCGGCGTACGCCAATTGATGGATCTATTTAAGCAAGAGGGCGGCCTGAGACGCTTGAGCGTTACGGTGGAGCGCACAGAGCGGGTGGAAATTACCTATGAGGTTAACAGCGAGAACCTTACTTTTGAGCCGGCTCCAATGCCCTCCACTGCTGCGTTGAAGGAAGCAGCAAAACTCCCGCCCCAGTTTGGATCTCTCGCACGGCGGGTTGAGCGTATCTACAGAACAGATGACACTCATGACACCTGACATCAGTGACACATGTCATAGCTGACGCATCTCAAGATGTGATAGGTGCCACCCATGTCCCATGAGGCCCCTTGACAAGTGCCATAGGTGTCACCCCGTTAGAGATAAATTCTAGAAATAGCTTTTGATATGTGTGGATAACGATGCCCTAGCTTCACAGGAGCTAGGCTGAGCGATAGGTCGATTTGGATACACAAATGTGTATCCGCTTGCTAGCATACCAAGATGACTCTCAAAGACTCCGGAATGCGCATCAGGGTGGAAAAAGCGTTGCGCGAAGCATTCGTGCAGGCTTGCCGCGCCCAAGACCGACACGCCTCTGATGTGCTGCGTGACTTCATGCGCGCCTTTACGGAAAAGCAGCTACAAGGCCAGGCCGACCTGTTCGCAAGGCCCAAGAGAAAACGAAAATGAAAGTGCAGACGGAATTGGAGCTCGTGGCCTTGTGCCTTGCCCTCATTGAGGAGCAGGGGCGCATGTCTGTGGCTGAACGTAAGCTTGTGAAGACCGCTCCGACGTTGGCGTTCAATTCTCGGGATATCGAGGCCACTCGTAAGGCAATCTTGCGCGGGCGCGACCCCCTTGGCGAAGCGTTCTCATCGATCCGCTCTGCAACTGATCGTCGTGCAGCCGGGGCGGTCTATACACCTGCGCCAATCGTTCGCTCAATGATGACTTGGTTGTCCAGCCAAGGTACGCCGGCTCGCATAGTCGATCCAGGCGCAGGCTCAGGCCGCTTCATCATGGCTGCAGGAGACGCCTTTCCTAACGCCCAACTTGTGGCCGTAGAGATGGACCCACTTGCCGCACTGATGTTGAGAGCCAATTTGAGTGCTCGTGGCTGGACCGATCGGGTGACAGTGCTAGTCAAGGACTATCGGGAGGTCAAACTGCCACGTTGCTCTGGCATGACCGCCTTCATCGGCAACCCCCCCTACGTGCGACACCACGACATCGGCGAGGACTGGAAATCATGGTACGCCTCTAACTTCGCCGACCTAGGTATTAAGGCAAGCGCTCTTGCCGGCCTGCACCTGCATTTTTTCCTAAAAACGCGCTTGCTCGCCAAAGCGGGCGACATAGGTGCATTCATCACATCGGCCGAGTGGATGGATGTGAACTACGGTTCAGCGCTTCGCCGGCTCTTGCTTGATGAACTGGGAGGAACCGCCGTACATGTGCTTGAGCCGACAATTGAAGCTTTCCCCGGCACAGCAACCACAGCCGCAATCACATGCTTCCGTGTCGGAGAAACAACCGGCCCAGTGCGGGTGCGAGCAGTCGACAAACTTCAACGCCTTAACGGCTTGAGCAAGGGAGTCGACATCCCCCGAGAGCACCTGCATGCCACGCCACGATGGTCCATTATTGTCCGGCCATCAGAGCCGATCACAAGCGGGGACATTGAGCTTGGCGAACTATTTCGTGTACATCGGGGTCAGGTAACGGGCGCAAACGACATATGGATTGCCGGCGAGCACGCAAAGACTCTGCCCGATCGAGTCAAACTGCCGGCTGTTACCAAAGCCAAGGACTTAATCCAGGCAGGCGCGCATCTACACTCGGCTAAGGACTTGCGTCGCGTTATCGACCTACCTGCCGAACTCGACGACTTCACTAAGGATGAGCGCCAGCGCATCAATGCCTTCCTGACTTGGGCAAAACTCAACGGGGCGGATCAAAGTTACATCGCACAACATCGCAAAGCCTGGTGGTCAGTCGGCCTCAAAGCCCCCGCCCCGATTCTGTGCACATACATGGCACGTCGCCCACCGCAGTTCACACTTAATGCATGCGATGCTCGGCACATCAACATTGCACACGGTCTCTATCCGCGCCAGCAATTGGATGACGGAGTTATGGCTCGCCTCGTGACGTGGCTCAATACAAATATCAACACAGGGAGCGGCAGAACCTATGCCGGAGGCTTGACCAAATTCGAGCCCAAGGAAATTGAGCGCCTGCGCATCCCAAGCCTGGAAGCACTTCTTGCATGACAAGCGCACCACCACGATGGACAGCAGATGAACTTGCCGAAGACGCATCAACTTCTGCTGCGCAGTTTCGGGCTGAACGCCTCGCTGTTTCTGGCTCTTGGGAAACGCATTACAACCAAGCCAGGGGTAAATTCGAGCTTCTTTTTGGGAAGCTGAGCGACCTCAACCCCGGGGCAATAACCGACGCAAATCTGGCTGAAGCGTATGGCCTTGGCTTAGGTGAAGCTCTGCGATATCTAGCCGGGCCTCCGATTTCCGATGATGACCTCCAAGTCATCGCCGATGTCGACTCCATTGCACCGGGGATTCTCAAAAAGAATCCCGAAGCGCTCCGCAAGGTGTTTGCAGTTATTGAGCGCGTCATCGATCCGCATCGTTTTCCGTGGATGGAGGCCGGTAGCTCTCCAACTGATCAGCAGCGCGAGGCAGCTTTGCTTGCGTCGTCAGTACTATTGGCTGCTCAGCGCATCGCAACTGAGAGACGAAACGAAGGCAAAGAAAACCAAGAAACAAAGGTGAAAGAGTACCTTCGTAGCTTAGGGTTCACCGAAGTTCCAGCCGTTGCGATCAATACTATCGTCAAAGGGCCACAGGCCATGCAGTTTTGTGCAGAATGCCTGCTCGGCGAACGCAAGGCCGACGTTGTGGTGCGCCTGCATGACACCCGGCTCATGGCTATCGAATGCAAGGTGTCAAACAGCGCAACCAACAGCGTGAAACGCCTGAACAACGATGCTGCAGTTAAGGCCGAGTACTGGATCAAGCAATTCGGAACAGCACAAGTTGTACCTGCAGCAGCGCTGGCAGGTGTGTTCAAAGTCTTGAACCTTGAACAGGCCCAAACTCGGGGGCTTTCCCTGTTCTGGTCACATGATCTCGACAAGCTTGGTGCGTTTATTCAATCCACCGAGCAGTGAGCGCCGAAGATGCCGTTATCCTCAACACAAATCGGCACAATCGGCGAGAATCTGCTAGTTAATGCTGTAATGAAGGCTAGTAAAGGGCGCCTGTCGCCCTTCCAACCTCTTGCCGATGATGGCGGGCTACATGTGCTCTTCTTCGATAAGTTGACAGGCAACTCGATCGCCATCCAACTGAAATGCCGGACGGCCCCTATTCGCAAACGTAGTCCCGATGAGCGCGGTAACGTCGTCCATTTCCAGGTGAGACAAGCAACCTATCACGACACGAGGCGCGCTTAGCGAAAGAGGCCTTAGCCACCGTAGCGCAGCCAGTCTGAAAAACGAAGCGAGTCAGGTCTCTTGGCTCTCAGCTTTCTTTGCGCCCATAGCTTTCAGCGCCCACGGAATCCAACGTGACGCGAGGAACCCAACATGGGCAGCAACCAGGCTACAGATGAGGAGTCCAATCAACCCACTGCCGAAACTATACACCCAGTGGTGGGCGGCCTCTCCGCGTTCGGCCAAGAACGCAAGTGCGCAGGCATTGACCAGCATGAGAGCGTACTGCCGGTAGAGGCCCGACATTACGCCAGTGACAAGGGCACAGAGGGCCAGGGTGTATCCAACATGTTCCATCGATCTATTCTCCTGTACGTCGAAAATACGGCGCCAGAAAATAGCATCAATTCGCCATCATGCAATCACTGACTGACAGGGTCCCATTCTGAAGGGATATGCCTTGCGCATCCCAGACAACCAAAACCTCCAGTACCATCCCATCTCAGCACAAATTGATCTGCTCCAGTCAATTGGAGCCCTCCTCTCCCACTCCACAACTCAACGGTGAACTCCTGGCGGCGGTTCTCCCGTCCTTGGTCATCGAACCACCGCATAACGGCATGATCATTAGCTAGCTCGAGTAAAACGTACCCTGCTCGCCATACAGCGGTACTCGCGAACACGCCTTTTGTCGGTCGAGTGTCAATGCATCCTGCGAGGGTTAGCACAATGCATGCGGCCATCAGCCATAGCGGTTTCATGAATCTGACTTCCCAGTAGTTAACCCGAAAAGGGAATCTGCAAGGGAATGGGTCAACATCCAAGCCAAAACCGGCAGCTGAAATCCCTTGAAGAGCCTAAGAGCGCCGATTTGGCTCAGGGCGGCTTAGGGCGGGAAAAGGGATATTTGGGTGTTTTCTAAGGCAACAAATGGCGGGAAAAGGCGTAGAAGGGGATTTTTCACCGAGCCTTTTTGAGACGATCAACGGCGCAAAAGGGTAGGAAAGGGGATCTCTTGGGCATTCCTGGGGCGCTTTGGGTGCTTTTTGCATGGGTCTGGCAGTGAGGTGGGATAGCTCTGCGTCACTACCATTAGGTAGTGACGCAGAGCGTAGGCCCGCAAAGCGGGCCCAAACGCGGGTGCATAAATGCACCCGCTGAGGCTTGCCTTTCAGGCTGTAAGCCCCGCTACACGGGGCTTACAGCCAATTTTATTTCCAGAGCAGTCTTTTGGCTTGCTTCGACTTATTGGATATGTTTTTCTGGTGACGGCCAAGTGATGGCCCTAATTCTCACCGTAAGCAGGATCGGAAATTCTCGATTTCGCTTGCGGGAGATGATGCAGCCAGCCAGCAGTTCTGGTGCTGCATCGTCGCCACCTCTGATCTGTGAATTCACTCGTCAGAGGCGGCAAACGCTCCGGGGTTGGCGACCTGGTAGCGATGATTCATCGCCCGACTCCTGGCGGCGTCACGCCAGGCGATCAACAGAGCCCTCGGCTGTTGCTCGTGAAATTGAGGGTCGTCCAGCTCTGGACGTAAAACTGAGTCGTTGTAGGCGCGAAAACTACATCGGCTCAGACGAGCCGCCTCTACGTGGTCCACCGTAGGGTGCCCCTCCAACTGACCTCGGTCAGGCCGTCGTCGTGGACACGACATTGCACCGGCTCAGCGTGCAGTTGGCTGCAGCTCGTCCCCTGGGATTGAGCGCACCATTTCCGTAACCGCGACTCTCCGAGTCCGCTCGTTACGGCGACCTCCTTAGGTCATAAGCAACGTCGTTCCGATCCTGGCCTTGGCCAGCTCCCTTCACTCAGTGATTGGGACAGGAACTAACACTTACCGCTCATCCTCGACGTTGCGACCGCTCCGGATATCTGGACGGAATTTCAGCCCTCGCCTTTGAATGGAACGGATAGGGCCGGTGTGTTGACCTTTCCTCAGACATCCACTGAGAGAAGGCTTTATGGACAAACTCGAGAAGGATTGGCTAGAGACTCAAAAACACAATCGCGACTGTTCTTCTGCTACCCAGGCGATGCGACGAGTCACTCTCGGCCTTTCAGCGCGACAGCTACGAGAGCTCGGCTACCGAAACCTGCGCGCTGATCATATCGCTCAGGAACATCTACACGCCTTGGTGACCAAATGGAAAAACGATGGCATACATTCGGCCACAATTCGAAGCCGTGTAGCACTTCTGCGCTGGGCGTGTATGAAGATCGGCCACTCTGCCATTGCTGGAGTGACGGCGACTGACCTCGGTATTGAGCAACGCTCTCCCCGCCAAGCGTCGTATGTGACGGTGGAAGCTTTGGAGCGGGTGCATGACCGCTATACCCAGTTCAGCCTCTGCTTACAGGCTGAGTTCGGCCTAAAGCGTCAGGAGTCGATTAAATTCCGCGTTGCCGAGGCAGATAAAGGGAACGGATTCATCGTGCTACATGCATCCTGGGTACTGGGAGGACGTAGTAGGACTATCCCAATTCGAACGCTTGAGCAACGAGCGTTGTTGAGGAAGCTTCACGACTTCTGTAGTACGTCGAGCCTAATCCCCAGTCACCTCTCGTATTCGCAGCAGCTCAAACACTATAAAAATCAAATTAGGGCGGCCGGACTCCATACAATTCATGGGTTACGACAGCTTTACGTGCAAACTAGGTATTACCAACTGACCGGTAAGCAACCCCCTGCAGCACAGCACACCCTGTCATCCCATGCCCTCTCTTGCAATGGCGAGAATAAATGGTTTGCCCAATTGCTTCGCTCATATTCATGGCGCTTGGAGAACGCGCCACAAGCAGGACTCAGCGACCGAGAAGCCCTCCAAATCCTCACCGAGGAGCTCGGCCATCTACGCACATCAGAGATGAGTTTCTACCTCGGCCTCCCTCTAGAGCAGGGAGGAATTTCAGCCCCCGGTTTTGAATGGAATGAACCGGAGCATTGTGATGACCTTGCCTCAGATATTCACTGAGCGATGGTTATGGACAAACTCGAATGGGATTGGGTGCAGACACAAAAACACAATCGCGACGGTTCTTTCTCCACGCAGTCAGCACGACGGGCCACCCTCAGCCTATCGGCACGACAGCTCCGTGAACTTGGCTATCGGAACCTACGTGCTGATCGTGTCGCCCAAAAGCACCTACGAGCCTTAGTAGGTAAATGGAAAGGTGACGGCCTAAGCCCCGCCACGATAAAAAATCGGATGGCGCATCTGCGCTGGGCCTGTGAGAAGGCCGGCCGACCCGGCGTTGCCGGTTTGAGAAATGATGACCTCGGTATCGAACGTCGCCAGTACATTGCTCGCGAATCCCGTGCTACCTCGTTGACTGTAGGGGCACTACAGCAGGTACATGACCGCCATATCCAGTTCAGCCTCCGTCTACAGGCCGAGTTCGGTCTGCGTCGCGAGGAGTCGATTAAATTTCGGGTCGCGGAAGCAGACAGAGGGACCGATCGCATTGCTCTGGCGGCTTCCTGGTGCAAAGGGGGCAGGGCTCGAGAAATCCTGATTCGGACTCCAGAGCAGAAAGCACTGCTCCGCGAGTTGCACGACTTCTGTGGAGCCTCGAGCCTAATCCCTGCTCACCTCTCGTACGCGCAGCAGCTCAAACGGTACGAATACCAAACCAATGCAGCCGGGCTCCATAAAAACCACGGATTGCGCCACCTCTACGCACAGACTCGATACCTTCAATTGACAGGGAGACAGTGCCCAGCCGTACAACGAACCCTATCGACCCAGGCTCATCTTGTTGGCGGAGAAAATGGGTGGTTTGGCCAAGTGATACGGCCAATACCCCAGCTTCCAGAAGGGCTTACTTCCGCAGGGCTTGATGATCGAGATGCCCGCCAAATCATCACGGAGGAACTCGGCCATGGCCGCATTTCAATCACGAATTCTTATCTGGGATCTACCCGCGGATAAGTCGGAATTCCAGCCCTAGGGTTTGACTGGAGTCCAATCCCCCAGCGTGCTCTTTAGGCATGGGTATCAACGGGCCAATAGGAGCATCCAATGAATGAAACTCAGGTTGAGAAAATCGCCACACAATATGGGGTCAACCAACCCGATGCAGGTCGTCTCCTTTCGGAGGCGAGTAAGCTCTGCGCCATCGCGGACAAGCAAGGTGAGGTCGATCTGAATGATGCCTGGTTGGTCAACCAGGTAGGCATGCAGGAAACCCAGAAATCGTGGGAGGAGCACCATCAGGTAAACGTCGAGCAGGCGCCATATTGGTTGGTGATGCTCGACACCACTCCCATACCTATCGTGGGCCCCCTCGATCCTGATCTGATCGACATTTTAGTAGGTAGGGTGCTCGTTTGATCCGCTCAGCACGGGCTCTCGCAACGTGGAAGCCCGTGCACCAAGTCAGAATCCTACAAGCTCTACCCCTCCTACCATAGGCGAAATTCAGCCCCCCATTTTGGCTGGAATCCGTCTAACACCTGCGTTTTGCTGGTCGCGCAAACCTCGCAGGAATTCTCAATGGACAATTTCCAAATACTGATCCTGGTGCCCCTGATCGCTCTGGGCCTTTATCGTGTTAGCACCAAGCCTGGTATCCATGCCGACCGCCTGCTCTCGCGGCGTAACCGCACGCGCATCGCACACCTGATCACATTTGGCCTCGCGCCCGGAACCCTGCTCGGATATGAGGCCTGGGGCACTGTAGGCGTCGTAGCCCCCTTCGTGCTCGGCGTGGCGCTGATCTGCTGGCTGCTACCCGAGCAGTGGAGGGCCCTATGATGGACGCTGAGTCACTCCGAAATTTCGACTGGATCTTCTCCACATTCAGCGGCGTCGTAGAACAGCTAATCGTTGCCACTAGCCCGCTGATGATCGCCATAGGTCATGCCACTGGCTCTCTGTTTGTCAGTGGCGCCGCAATCATGCTCATCATGGTGCTGATTGGAGTGCTCGGTCAGAACACAATGCGACAAGGCGTTCTGTCTGGTGCTCTAGTGCTGTTAGCCGTTGGCTGGGGGCTGCAGCCTCAGAAGCTGACACTACCCTCAGGAACAGTTGTCGACTCAGTCAACCTAACCGCCCACGGCGCAACGCTGGCATTCTCCATACAAAAAATTTTCAGCACTGCCATGCAGCGCGCCCTGGACGAACGATTTAGCGACGCGGGGCAGTTTCTGCCGGCGCAAAGTGTCACTGACTCGGCTGTTGAGCGGACCGCATCGCAGTTCGCGAATACTGATCTGGCGAGACTCATCCGGGACTACAATGCGCAGTGCAACCCGTCACCGGAAATGTTCAAAAAAGCAGAGGACGCGGTGCCTATTGAGGCCTACCACGCTATCGGCCTCATGGGGGGTGGCGGCCTAGGAATTCCAGACGCCGACATCGGCCTACTGGCACAGTTATCCAAAGCCTGGCAGATCCGATTTACCCCCTCTCAGTGGCTGGGCGTTCTCGATCTGAACACGATCCAGAGACGTCGAGCCGCAGGCGTTGCAGCTCTAAAGGAAAAAAATGATCCATTCGTAAGTCAGTCTCCATACCAACTGCCAACAAAGGCATATTGGCTCGGTACGTATCGTGGCGAAGAAGGGAGCACACCCAGCTATCTCTCGATTGGCGATGCGCCAGGTGCGTTAGCATCGGCCATGGAGAAGCAAGCTCAGGCATGGAAAGAGTCCGAGGGAAAAGCAGCCTCGCAGGGATTTTCGCCCAGCAACTGCTATGAGGCGTATCAGGTTGCGCAACTCGGTGCCGAGCAGGCGTATTACGCCCTCGTAGAGACTGGAAGCAAGGCGTCCGGCGGACAGCTAGCAAATACCAATAGCGGCGTAGTAGGTGCTGCGCGAGCTCTGCAAAGGACCATAGACCGTAGCCTCAATGGCGGAAAAGCAGAGGGTAGTTGGTGGTCGAATTTGGTCTCTGGCTCAGTTGCAGGCATGCAACTGATCAAATCGATGTCCAGCTACATCGACCTGTATACGCTCATACCTCTGTACGTCGCCGGTTGTGCCGCCCTCCTCTGGCTTGTGCTCACCACAATGCCGATCTATCTAATGATGGCCCTCATCCGAGGCATTACCAGCCTAACCAATTGGCTGTCCCTCCTGGTGTTCCCTGTCTTACTTGTGATCATGGCCCAGTTGGTAACCGTCGCCGCGTCGATCTCTATAGGCAGCGTAGCTGTAACTCAGGCTGCTGCTGTTGCCGGTTGGCAAGGGGCCAGTGCAGATCAAGATCTAGTACGAGGATCTTTGCTGCTGGTATTCGCGCTAATCCTTCCTGTGAGCGCCTTCATGGCGATGAAGATCACAGGCGTTGTCGTTGGGCCTCTGGGCGCTGCCGCCCAGAATGCAGCAACCACAATTCCCGAAGCGGCTTCCGTAGTGGCAGGGATCGCGATGCGCGTCATTTCCCGAGGCTGGTCCGCAGCAATGGAGAGCGACAATAAACAGCCTGGCGGCCCTTCGGGAGGAGGCGACGGCGGAGAGAATTCCGTGGCTGACCAGGGGACACAACAGAAAGTACGAACCGCGCAGGAGGTCAGTTCCGGCGGAGGATGGACCTCGACAGGCAACACTTCAGCACGTTCGTCTATCCCCCCTTTGGTTCCAGGAGTGGCAGCAAACGAGGGGCGTTTCAGCACCGGGAGAACTCCACGTAGCCAGAAAAAACGTCCGAAAAAAAATGACGACTGATAGCTTCTGGCACAACGCAAACAGGGGGATGGTCAGGCTTCCCAACCAATGGAGCCTGACCATGAGTACCACTTACAGCGATTTCCTAGAGCAACAGCATGACTTGGCAGACAGCCCGCCGCGAGATTTGCGTTGGCTACTTGATGCCATGTTGAGACTCAGCCATCGCTACTGGACCCTGGACGATGACCCTAGATACCTCCGCCCGCAGTTAATCGGCTACTCCCTGTATTTCTGCCAAGGTCTATCCGGCGTTCGCCCTGCAGCTCCGGATCTGGACGACTTGGAACTTGAGTTGCTGCTAGGCGAGGTGAATTCGCGCCTAGGAATCGGAATTGAAGTTCAGCGGTTGCATGAGCGCGAGCTGGAACGACGCATGAGTTCACTACCTGCTCCAACAGTTGACTATCTGGGGAGGGCCTAGGATGAAGATTCGGCTCTTGATAGTAGCCGCTTGGCTTTGCTTGGTCATTCCGACAATTGTTTTGATCAACATGGCAAACTCATACATTCCTCTACCATATCCACCAGTTTTGTTCTGGGCGGCAATATCCTGGGTACATACAGCATGTCTCGCATTGTTTTGCTGGCTTATCGGGCAACGTGAGGCAGCAAAGGTATTTATATGCGTGATAATCGGCCTACCGATTGGAGTTACGATCTCTTTGATAAAGACATGAGTAAGAAGGAAACAGAAATAATTATGAGGAAAGCTATTCAGTTAGCATCAGCAACCTGCTTAGCTGCAGCACTCTGTGCTTGTAGCCCACCAGGAGCAGAGCCAAATGGCACCTACAAGTCAGATCCTCGCATCAAACTAGGTAGCGTTTGCGTCTGGTACTGCTGGATCAAAAAGGAGAGCTACCTAGACCGACTAGAGCGGTTCTATGGGCTGTCTGGATTTTTCTCATCCCCTAATCATTACGAAATCCGTTTTGCCCTGAAAGAACTCCGCTACTACGTTGCAGTGAAAAGGGATTCTTTGGGAATTCCCCCTATAAATAGAGAGGACTGGGCTGGACACATGAAGGCCTACACGAAGAAGGGGCTATTCGGCGAACGTCACTACCCTCCACTGACAAACGATCCGGAGATAGCGGAGCTGACATTCCTACAGCAAGAAGCGAGACGCCTGGAACGTCTCTCGGAGAATCCCTAAATGACAGATCCCGAACGTTACCAACTGCGTGCGATCGCCCTTCTCAGCACCGACGAAATCGCTAGGGCTGCCCTTTTGGCCATCCTGGGAGAGACCCTCGACGAGGCGCGCCAGCATCTGACTGAATCCTGCTGGGGAGAAGACCTGCATACCGACCAGGAAATTCAACGCCGGCAGTTGGCTGCACAATTTGGGTTGGAAACCTGAGAAGTAGCCGTTATGATTCTATTCGCTTGGCCGGTCCAGCGTACGAGGCGGAGGGGTAAATCCAGCGTAGTCGCTGCGTGTGGCAGGTACTGAGAGGCGGTTCGATCTGAATACAGACGATCTCCTCCCTTTAGCAAGGGGCCTCAGAGCCCCGCTCTCCCTATCCATAGGGAGTAAAGAATGAGGAGCCCCCCAGGCTCCTCTTTTCGCTTCAGTCCCCTACTTTTCCTTCCTATCCCTAGTCGTTCGTTCTACCGACTAGCACTAGTCAATTTTTTGATGTCAAAATGCCATCGCAAGCTCTACAAGAGCTGCCTCGCCCTGTGTGCTGGTCGGCTTCTGGCACACGAAGTGCGGAATTAGGGTTACCAATCTGGCCGCTCATTCAGGCCGGGCTCTAATTCGTTTAGCTCTCAATGAAAGGACTTAATCTGTGAACCACATGATGAAATTTGCAGCCGCACTCGTAGCCTTTGGAACTCTGGCAGGATGCGGGGGAGAGGATTTCAGCGGCGCCTACAGAACAGATGGCCCCTATGGAAAACACGTAGTACTGAACATCGCTGGCGACGACGCCAAAATTTTCCTTGTTAATAAATCCACAGCAGAGATTAGCGGAGTAACCAACTTCGCAGTGGATTCTAAGAACGAGAAGCTCCTGCTGGACTCCTCCAAAGAGGATGTCCATTTGACCTTTAAACGTGCCGAAGACGAACGTGGGCTGGAATGTCTGAATTGCGATGAGCGCTCAATTCGGCTACCCACCAAGTGGGCACAGGTTAGCCCTGAGCCTTACGATGTGGACTCAATGCTGAAAGAGCAAGAAGAAAAGCGTCAAGCGGCTGCAAGGGAAGAAGAGAAACGTAGAGCCGAGGCTGCAAAACTGGTTAAGTTCAATGGTGATTGGGTGGCTAAACGTAACTATAAAGATGACTCGCTCCTCATCATGTCGATAAGCCCTGAGAAAGGTGTAAAGCACTGGGCATTCAACTACAGCAGTGCAGCCAAGCTGATCGCAGTAGACCGTAAATTTGAAGTCGATGGTGATGAACTCGCACTTCTCTCAACTGACTCGTCGACAAAGTACGCACTCAGCGAAGACGGTAAAAAGCTAATATGCACTAATTGCGGTTCTGAGGAGAATTATTGGCTCAAAGCTGATCCCATCAAGGTTAACGATCTGAGTTACACCCGCGCGCTCGCCGGGAACCCACAAGAAGTCCGCCAGTAATGCGATCCAAGTCGCCTCCGTTCCGAGTGCGTCGGGGGCGGCATCTGCGGGAATCCATGCGGCTTTCTTGCTATCTGAATCTTCGGTGGCGAGGTACAGCAGAGGTACAGTACTCAGCTATGCGGACCTGACGAGAACTATTAAAAACTACCTGTAATCATGTACTTAGACCTATTGTAACCTCGCCTCCCCTATCCTAAACTTTCCTAGGCTTGCGGCATTAAGTCACAACTCATAATCCTTTGGTCCACGGTTCGAGTCCGTGTGGGCCCACCATCTTCGAAGCCGCGCATTGTGCGGCTTTGTCTTTATGACCCTTTTTGCATACTGGTAAGCTCGAAGCGCTCACAAACTCTATACATCGCCCCTTCCGAACATGACGGATGATCCATGACTTAGGGTTTCTACGAAAAGCAGCCGGGCGGCGATCACGGGTCAGGTATCTCCAGAGGTGTTGCGCTGCCAACCTAACTCCTCAAGCACTGGAGCGGCCTTCTCCTGCGGCCAATGGCCGCGGTCTACCATTCCCCATACAGCATTTATAAGTCCCATCCGCTGATTAGACTTCAGCCGTTCGTGCCGACTAATACCTACAGCCACGGCGAGCAACCGCTCCCACTGCACTCCTTTTGTCTCGTGCCAAAGGACCAACAATCCAGCCAATGGTCGCGACGCGGGAGCAGGACGATTAGTACGGCAACAACACTCCATCGCGAACAATAGCTGCTCCAGTTCTTCTGCAGACAAGGCCGGCTCACCTTTGTTGACTGCACGATAGAGTCTATCGACCAATGCCGGTTCAATAATCCCTTCATCCTTGTATGGCAGCTGTAACTCCTGACTCCACCCTACATCATTCATAGCTCTGAGCAGCCGTTTAGAACTAGGCAGCTCTCTATACAACTTTGGTATTCGTATTTCAACCTGCGAGCGAAGCCACTGTTGATCAGGGGGCGCCAGCACATGCAAACGTTGCAACATGCCAGCAAATGTATTGTCATTCCCTTCACTATTTTCATGATGCTCCAGCCACTGCCGAGCCAGTAGTGCTATACCGCACCAGAATTTGTCGGTCGCATCATGCCTGTACAACAGACGATTCAACACAAAATCAGCTTTTTCGTTGAGCCCAAACAACCTCAGCCAGCTCTCTGCCAGAGTAAATACTCGCGCAGCATCGTTCCCCGTCAACTCTTGAGTATCCAACAATGATCGCAACAAATATGAAGCATCAGCAGTGCTTATTTGAAGTTCTAGTCGAGTGATTACGATTTTTATCAAGGCTGCTCGCTGCTCATCTGACATTACGCACTTCATAAGGCGCTTGGTTAGGAAGTCGGCTCCAACCTCAGACCCATGCGCCTCCAACCACCCCAGGGCCGTGGTGATTACAGATGCCGCCTCTCGATTCATCAGCTCATCACATTCCAGCAGGTGCTCCAACAACCAGTTGGCCTGGCGCTCCAGCCCATACTTGGCCAGCCATACTTGCGTACCGGCAAGCACCTCGGGCAACTGAGATGCGTTCGATTCACAGCGCGACAACAAAGCGGCTAGCACAAAACTGGCCCCACGCTCCTTGCCGTGCTCCAGAAGCCACTGGCATGCGTGAGTGATCACCTCTGAAGCCTCTGCACCACTCAACACATCGCGCGACAACAGCGGTGCCATTACAAAACCGGCCTCACGTTCTTTACCATGCTCCAAAAGCCACCAACATGCATGAGTGACCACCTCTGAAGCCTCTGCGCCACTCAACTCATCGCACGACAACAGCGTCTCTATTACAAGACCCGCCTCACGCGCCATCCCATGTTCCAAAAGCCATGAGCGCGTCGTTGCGAGCACCTGCAACGAATCCGCACCGCGAACCTTGTTTCCAGTCAGCAGAGATCGCAACACAAAACGAGCATCAAGGGTTCGACCATGTTCAGCCAACCATGCGTACGCCTTGCCAATCACCTCTGATGCAATCAGACCATCCAACTCGTCGTGCGCCAATAGGGGATGAAGCACAAATCCGGCATCGCGCTCCTTTGCATATTCCCTCAACCAGAGGCATGCGATTTCAAACACCACCGAAGCATTCTCGCCATTTAATCCTTCGTGCGACAGCAACGGCCCCAAAACAAATTGAGCATCACGCTCTCTACCCTGCGCCACCAACCATGTACGCGCATGGGCGATCACACCCAATGCATCCCTGCCACAAAGTTCCCTATATGACAACAAAGGCCCCAGTACGAATTGAGCATCGCGATCCTGACCATAAACAGCCAACCATGCGCGCGCGACTCCAACCACCTCTAACGCTTGTGTTCCAACCAGCTCGTTGTGGGAAAGTAAAGGCCCAAGAACAAAACAAGCATCTTTTGAAGCGCCATGGCACTTTAACCAACGTCGGCAAGCGTCCAGCAAATCCAATGAGATCTCCACCGACTGTGCCCGTAAGCCTCGATACAAGAAGTGCCTAGCCGCCAGTTTGTCCGCATGCATATTCAACCAAGGGGCGATCAGTTGCGGCCAAGCCTGCTGAGAGGGGACCTGCCAGTCGGAAGCACCCAATAATGCCCCCAAGGCGTAGGCGGCCTCATCTGGATCAGCTTGCTGAAGTACATCTCCCAACGCCGAAGCGTGGTGGTTTAGCCAATTGGCAATGGAATCTTTTAGTTGCTGCACACCCTGTACATCGGGTATCCCGGCAAGGCGCTCCAGTGCCAAGACACAACGCGCCAACAATCTGGGTCGTAACATGACTAGGGACATGAGAGCAGTGAAAGCGATATCCGACCAACAGCCGGGGGCTGGCCACAAAGCGTGGAACAGCAGCTCGTCTGCTACCACATCATGCGGTGTGACTAGATTCGACCCAATAGGCTCTAGCCAGCCCATATCCAGGAGTACCTTTTGGACCCGATCAGGAGGTGGTAACTTGTGTTGAATAGCGATAGCACTCATCGCCTCTAGCATCACTGACGCCTCCAACGGCGCTAGCCCTACGGTCAATGCAGAAGCCAGCAACTGAGGTGAGGTCTGGGTAAAGCTAAAGGGGTCTGGAGCTGGAATAACTGCCAACAACTGGTCCGCTTCCAGCCTTCGCTTCAGCCAACTCACGAGGTCGCCTGGGCGCAAACGTGAGAAGTCCAACGACAGAGGGCCAGCCTTAGCCATCGACTCCAGCTCCGTGGCAATCAGCAACGCCACGATCGGACGCGGACCACAAAGCTCGCTAACCTTCTCATTGCCCAGTTGCTTCAGGGCACCTGGACATAGTTGACGCAATACACTGCGAGTAATGCTACGGCGGTGCTGAGTGGAAGGGCTGAGGTTTACGGGCTGAAACAGCTGATCCCGCTCAACACTGCGCTGAACTAATGCGGCAGGACGCACGTTCGCCAGCAAAGCTACTTTTACACCCAACTCCTGCGCGCGCCCCAGCAATTGCCGGCGCACCGCAGCCAAGTCCAGTTGCGGCATCTGATCCAGATAATCAAACGAGATTAGCAATGGAGGCGCACCAGCCTGGAGCAACTGACAGAGCTGCTCAACGCTTACAAGTGGATCGGCCGGTAATATATGCACAACCTGCCAACCGGCCGTATCCGCTAAATTTGCAACCTCCAAACAAGTGCGGGTTTTACCAACACCACCGACCCCCTGAAGCAGTAAACCCTTAGTACCAATGCTCTGCTGCAGCACTTTGAAGAGCTGCACCGGATGTGCCGGATCATCCACGGGTGGTGGCACAAACGGCAGGTTCGCACTCAATAAGTAACGACGAAAGTCATGCAGAGAGGAACAATACTGCGCATGAGTGAGTAGCGAAAGCGACTCCGGCGCCAGCCACCGACCTGCGAGGCGCGTAGATTTGTCCAGCAGATGCCGTATATCACTCCAGTCAAGTACACGCACCTGTTGCAATGGCGGTCGTTGGGCCGCCGGTAAACCATCAAAAAAGGCTTTTATCTTGCCCCGCAGGTCGTCACGGGATTGCTGATTTGGTAGGACACTGCTCACACAATAGACATAACTTACTGCGCGCTGCCAAGGCTGAAAGTGACCTGGCCAGCCGGCAGCAGCCTGCCTGCGTAGCTTTTCCTCAACTTTCGACCAGCCTTGTTCTATATTCTGCTGAACACGTGGTTTCTGATCGTCATGATCTTTGCACTCGATGATCTGTGGCCAATCAAGACCTACGAGAGCAGGCCCTGCGATGAACTCAATGAAGCTATCGATCGAACCATCACGCCCCGATGTAGGCGCTACACTGACCCCGTCTCCAAACATTTCCCTAAGCAGATCACCCACCAGTTGTTGAAACGCATCACTGCGTTCATCGAACTCCTGCGCTCGCGGACCACTCCAACGTAAGGAGCTGGGATCAAAGTTGTTCGGAAAACAGTTGACAAGCATCATCGACTCTCGAAAAAACGTGACCACCTGATAGTACAGCGTCAAGCCATCGTCGGCACAATGCTTAACGCAGCGGCAAAGTGCCTTTAGCACACCCGTTCTATTTCGCCATCACGGCCGCGTTTCTAGAATCCCTCCATCGCTTCGGCACCGGGTCGGAGCCCAGTGATCGAGGGAACGTCACATGAACATCCAAGGAACGCTTGGAACCCTGCTCGTTGTACCGATGCTGGCCACGCTCGCAGGTTGCGTGGCACCGGGCTCCTATAACCAGGGCCAGCAGCCCAGCCAGATGGCCGGCGGCAATGCCCCGTGCACGCCCAGCGCAACCGACAACCTGATCTCCACAGGCCGCAGCCTGCTCAGCATCGCCAACTCCGTGCTCGAAACCAAGAACAGCATGAATGGCACTTCAGCCACCTATGATCAACGCATGCAGCTTGCGGAGAACGCGCAGAAGGTCAACAAAGGCAACCAGATGCTCGACAATGTCGAGAGCATGACTGCTGGCCTGAAGTCGCCTTGCGCCACGGCGCAGACCAGCGCGTCACGTTGATCAAATCCGATCAGGGCTGCGCAGCAGCCCCGGTCGTAAACGTCTCTCGGCGATTCAAACCGACGCCAGCACCTTGCAGCCCCGCCGCGAAATTTCGATCCTCGTGTAACTTGCCTCACCGAGCCCGCTGATCCGGTCAAGACAGGCGGCAGGGTCGTGCAGCGGCAGCTCCAGCAACTGCCGGGTATCGCGCTCCCACCAGCGCGATGCGAGCAGACGCTCGATCATCGCTTCCGGGTATCGATAACGCACCACCTTGGCTGGAAAGCCCGCCACCACGGCATAGGGCGGCACGTCCCGAGTCACCAGGGCGCGAGTGGCGACAATCGCGCCCGTGCCCACTTCGACGCCCTCCATGATCATCGCACCTTCGCCGATCCACACGTCATGGCCAATGCGTGCCGGCGTGCTCGGCGGCTCGTATTGCCACTGGGTGCCGGTGAACTGGAAAGGGTGGGAACTCAGCCAGTCGGTGGGATGAGCGTATTTTTCCTGGCCGATGACCACCGCGCTGCCGATCGAGCAATAGCGCCCGATCGACTCGACCACCTGCAGCGAGCCGCCACTGCGGATATAGGTGTGAGCCCCGATCGAGACATCCAGGGTGGCGGCGCTGACCGCCACATCGCCGATGCGCACCTCGGCCTCGAGCGCCAGCCTGGCGCGCTTGCCGAACTTGGAAATGCCCGTGCTCACCTTGCAACCGTGTTGGCGAATCCATCGCCGCCAGTACCAGTCCTTGAACTTCATGGGTCAATCACTCCTGCCATGGTCCAGGCTGCCGAGCGGCAGCGGCCCGCTATCGTACCGCCTTGCCAACGTAATGCCAGCCTTGGGCGCCTTGCGCGAATCGGTCGCGCTTGCATAGGCTAGCAGCTCGACAAAAGAGACCTACCATGCCGGCCACCTCCTCCATCACCCTCGACGCCATCGATCGCCAGTTGATCTCCCTGTTGCAGATCAACGCCCGCGAAAGCGTCGCCACGCTCGCCCGCCAACTGGGGATCGCCCGTACCACGGTGAACTCGCGCCTCGAACGCCTGGAGCGCAACAAGGTGATCACCGGCTATGGCGTGCGCCTGGGGCAGCGCCTGATCGGCGGCGGTCTGCAGGCGTACGTGGGGATCAAGGCGCAGCCGCGCTCAGGCAAGGACATCGTACGCCACCTGAGCGCCATGGGGCAGGTCCAGCAGTTGTGCGCGGTCAGTGGCGAATTCGACTATGTGGCCTGGCTGCTCAGCGACTCACCGGAGCAACTGGACCAGTTGCTCGACCTGATCGGCAGCCTCGACGGGGTGGAGAAGACCACCACGTCGATCATCCTCAGCAGCAAGGTGGACCGCGGGCAGCCAGGCTGAGGTCCTCAGGCCTCCATCGCGTCGAGCAACCCCTCCAGCAGCGCCCGTACCGTTTCCGCCGAATGCAGGATCGACCAGATCATCGCCCGCCCCGCCTCGGGGGCATGATGCTGGGCATAGTCGTCGGCGATTTCCTGGATGGCCTGGGCCAGCATGCTCGCGTGGACCAGGGCGTCGGCGGCATCGACGCCGGGGCGTACGGTGAAGATAGGGGGATGGCTGGACTGGCAGGAGCAGAAGGACTGCTCGGTGGTTGGGTTCAAAGTGAGGGGTGGGTCGGGGACGACCTTTTTCATGGTGTTGCCTCCATTACCGGCTCAAGCAGGCCACCACGCAACCTTCTCACGGGAATGGGTGGCAGCCATGGGCGGGGTGAGAACCGGCGAAGTTGGAGGCTACATTCCGGCCAGGCAGAACCTGCCCGCGCACAGCTGCCATGACAGCATGCCTCCAGTTTGATCGCCGGGTTCTCACGCCCGATCACCGAATATGCGGTGACCGGCTGAAGTTAACCGCGAAGGTTTACCCGCACAGCCAGACCGGAGCGACAGGGCTTGTAGGATAGGTCTCGTTAAATTTCACGTCTGTAGGAAATGGTCTGACAAACAAAAACCTAGCATCCTCCCAATGACATATCCGGCAACTCTCCCCCGCCAGCACTCCCTCGATCCACGTTTAGGCTGATGACATCTGCCCTATTGACGTAGCACAAACCTCATCACAAACTATACGCGGATCACGTACAAAAAATGGATGCCCTATTTATCGAGCTGCCCGCTTTCGAGCGCTTTCGCAGCCAGTATCTGGACGATGAAGATTTCCGGTCTCTGCAACGCGTACTGCTTCTGCATCCCCATGCGGGTGACGTCATCAAGGGAACGGGCGGCCTCAGGAAGGTGCGTTTCGCCGATGCACTACGCCATAAAGGCAAGCGAGGCGGCACCCGGATCATCTACTACTGGTGGCAGGCTGGGCTGCAGTTCTGGCTTTTCACGCTTTACGGAAAGGAAGTCCAGGATGACCTGACACCGCAGCAACGCCAGGCCCTGAAGAACCTGCTTGAACGCGAATACCTGATGAGGACGACCAATGCCACGCAACATCTTCACTGAACTCACCGAAGGTTTCGATGCCCTTGCCGATGAGCGCTCCGGCAAACTGACCCTGCGTTCGCACAAGGTAACCTTCGAGGAACTGGCCCCGCTGGCCCCCAATGAACTGACCGAGCTGCGCCAGCGCCTGAACATGTCCCGGGCGGTGTTTGCCGCGTACCTGCGCACCAACGCCCGCACCCTGGAGAGCTGGGAGCAAGGCCGCTCCAAGCCCAACGCCCAGGCCGTGGCACTGATCCGGCTGGTGCAGAAGTACCCTGAAACCGTCGAGCACTTGGCATCATTGAGCTGATTCGTCATTTTTTAATGAACATCAATCATCAAGACGAAACAAATCACATAACGACGTCAGTTTTCACCTTAATAACGAACACCCCGCTTCATAAAATGGCCACCAGGCATTCTCTATACTCAGGCTCCGCCCCCTGCGCAGCCCCTGGCAAGGTCATTACATGAACAAGAAAAACCGCCACCCCGCCGACGGCAAGAAACCCATCACCATCTTCGGCCCGGACTTCCCCTTCGCCTTCGACGACTGGCTGGAGCACCCGGCCGGCCTGGGCAGCATTCCCGAGGCGCGCCATGGCGAAGAGGTGGCGATCGTCGGTGGCGGTATTGCCGGGCTGGTGGCGGCCTACGAGTTGATGAAGCTGGGCCTCAAGCCCGTGGTGTACGAAGCTTCCAAGCTGGGTGGCAGGCTGCGTTCGCAGGTGTTCAACGGCACCGACGGCATCGTCGCCGAACTGGGCGGCATGCGCTTCCCGGTGTCGTCCACGGCCTTCTACCACTACGTCGACAAGCTGGGCCTGGAGACCAAGCCCTTCCCTAACCCGCTGACGCCGGCCTCGGGGAGTACGGTGATCGACTTGGAAGGCCAGACCTACTACGCCGAGAAGTACGCCGACCTGCCACACCTGTTCCACGAAGTGGCCGACGCCTGGGCGGACGCCCTGGAGAGCGGCGCGCAGTTCGCCGACATTCAGCAGGCCATTCGTGACCGCGACGTGCCGCGCCTGAAAGACCTGTGGAACAAGCTGGTGCCTCTGTGGGACGACCGCACTTTCTATGACTTCGTCGCCACTTCGCGCTCGTTCGCCAAACTGAGCTTCCAGCACCGCGAGGTGTTCGGCCAGGTGGGCTTCGGCACCGGCGGCTGGGACTCAGACTTCCCCAATTCGATGCTGGAAATCTTCCGCGTGGTGATGACCAACTGCGACGACCATCAGCATTTGGTGGTCGGCGGCGTCGAGCAGGTGCCGCAGGGCATCTGGCGCCATGTACCGGAGCGCTGCGCCCACTGGCCGGCCGGCACCAGCCTCAGTACGCTGCATGGCGGCGCGCCGCGCACCGGGGTCAAGCGCATTGCCCGCGCCAGCGATGGTCGCCTGGCGGTCACCGACAACTATGGTGACGTGCGCCACTACGCTGCTGTACTCACCACCTGCCAAAGCTGGCTGCTGACCACCCAGATCGACTGCGAGGAGTCGCTGTTCTCACAGAAAATGTGGATGGCCCTGGACCGCACCCGCTACATGCAGTCGTCGAAGACCTTCGTCATGGTCGATCGCCCGTTCTGGAAGGACAAGGATCCGCAGACCGGCCGCGACCTGATGAGCATGACCCTCACCGACCGTCTGACCCGCGGCACCTACCTGTTCGACAACGGCGACGACAAACCGGGAGTGATCTGCCTGTCCTACGCCTGGATGAGCGACGCCCTGAAGATGCTGCCGCACCCGACCGAAAAGCGCGTGCAACTGGCCCTCGACGCGCTGAAGAAGATCTACCCCAAGACCGATATCGCCGGGCATATCATCGGCGATCCGATCACCATCTCGTGGGAGGCCGACCCGCACTTCCTCGGCGCCTTCAAGGGCGCGCTGCCGGGCCACTACCGCTACAACCAGCGCATGTACGCACACTTCATGCAGGCCGACATGCCCGCCGAGCAGCGCGGCATCTTCATCGCCGGTGACGACGTGTCGTGGACCCCGGCCTGGGTCGAAGGCGCGGTGCAGACGTCGCTCAATGCCGTGTGGGGTATCATCAACCACTTCGGTGGCCAGACCCACCCGGACAATCCCGGCCCAGGCGATGTGTTCCACGAGATCGGTCCGATCGCCCTGGCCGACTGAGCGAAGGAGTAGCGCCATGCGCATCGCCCTGTACCAGGGTACGCCAAAGCCATTGGACGTGCCCGGCAACCTCGAGCGCCTGCAGCACCAGGCCCAGCTGGCCGCTGCCCGCGGCGCGCAGTTGCTGGTATGCCCGGAGATGTTCCTCAGCGGCTACAACATCGGCCTGGACCAGGTGGAACGCCTGGCCGAGGCCGAGGACGGCCCCTCGGCGATGAGCGTCGTCGAGATTGCCCAAGCGCACCGGATCGCCATCGTCTATGGCTATCCGGAGCGGGCCGAGGACGGGGCGATCTACAACAGCGTGCAACTGATCGACGCCCATGGCAGCAGCCTGTGCAACTACCGCAAGACCCACCTGTTCGGTGAGCTCGACCGCTCGATGTTCAGCCCAGGCGCCGATCACTTCCCGGTAGTCGAGCTGGACGGCTGGAAGGTAGGTCTGTTGATCTGCTACGACATCGAGTTCCCGGAGAACGCCCGGCGCCTGGCGCTGAACGGCGCTGAGCTGATCCTGGTGCCGACGGCGAACATGGCGCCCTACGACTTCGTCTGCCAGGTGACCGTGCGCTCGCGGGCGCAAGAGAACCAGTGCTACCTGGTGTACGCCAACTACTGCGGCAGCGAGGGCGAGATCCAGTATTGCGGGCAGAGCAGCATCATTGGGCCGGACGGGGATGTGCTGGCAATAGCCGGCCACGAAGAAGGACTGTTGCTGGCAGATCTGCAGCGCGAGCGGGTATTGAAAGGGCGGGAAGCATTTCCCTACCTGGCGGACCTGCGTCGGGATCTGCATTAACTGCGGCAGGGCCAGACCAGACAACCTCAGCATTGCGCGCTAGCATGGCGTCATGTCCGACGCCATTCGCCACCTCACCCTCGCCAACGGCCTGCACCTGACCCTGCGCCATGCCCCACGCCTCAAGCGCGCTGCGGCAGCGCTGCGGGTGCATGCAGGCAGCCACGACGCCCCGGCGCGCTGGCCGGGCCTGGCGCACTTTCTCGAACACCTGTTCTTCCTCGGCACCGCGCGCTTCCCGCTGGACGACGGCCTCATGCGCTATGTCCAGGGCCTGGGTGGCCAGGTCAACGCCAGCACCCGCGAGCGCACCACCGACTTCTTCTTCGAAGTGCCGCCCATGGCGCTGGCCGGCGGGCTGGAGCGTCTGTGCCAGATGCTCGCCGAACCGGACTTTGCCATCGAGCGCCAGCGCCGCGAACGCGAGGTGATTCATGCCGAGTTCATCGCCTGGTCGCGCAACCCCGAAGCCCAACGCCAGTTCACTCTGTTGCAATCGGTGTCGGCGCGCCATCCGCTGAGCGCTTTCCATGCGGGCAACCGCTACAGCCTGCCGCTGGAAAGCCCGGCCTTCCAGCAAGGGCTGAGACTGTTCCATCAACACCACTATCAAGGCACGCAGCTCACCTTGAGCCTGGTCGGCCCGCAGTCACTGGATGAGCTGGCACAACTGGGCAGACGATACGGCAAGTTGTTCGCCCAGGGTCCGGGCGCCGTCCGCAATCCGCCGCCCGCCTTGCTCGAAGCGCCTTTGCGCCAGCCAACCGCATGGGGTGCCCGTCAGGACTGGCTGTTCGCCCATGACCGCATGCCGGAAGGCGCGGAGCAGGCGCTTGAATTGTTACTGGCCCAGCTCACCGACAGCCGGCCTGGCGGTTGGCTGGATGCCTTGCGCAAACGGGGCTGGCTGCAGGACTGCAAGGCGCAACAACTCCACGCCCATGCCGGGCAGCTGCTCTGGCATGTCCAGTTGCAGCTGTCGGGCGAGGCCTGCCTGGCCGAGGCCCGGGCGCTGCTGCATGGCTGGCTGGGCTTTCTACGCCAGCAGGATCCTGGACAGCTGAACCTGCGCTTCACTCAACTACAGCCGCGCCGGGAACAAGCTGGAAGCGCGCTCGAACTGGCCCAGCGCGACAGCGCCGGCCGGTCGTTCAGCGGTCTGTCGGGCCAAGGACTGGCCGCCTTCGATGCACTGTTGGCCGACCTGCCATCCATGGCTGCAGGGGACTGGCAACTGCCACCCGAGGAAGCACTGCTGGCAGACGCCCTGCCCACGATCGGCAGTGCATTGCCAACCGCGCTCGCTATCGGCCACTGCCTGCCGCCAGCACGCCAGTTCGCGGCCCTGGACCTGCGCTGGCAGGTTCCGTCACCTCTGCGCCAACGCCTGTGGACCGTTCTCGAGCACAGCCTTCGACCGTTGCGCGAGCGTGCCACGCAGGCGGCATTGCACCTGGGCTTCGAGGCCTGCGGCGAGTACTGGCAGTTGCACCTGGCGGGGCATCCCCTGGCCGTGATCAATGCCACACAGGAGGCGCTTGCGTTGCTGCGCGCGCCTGCCAGGCAGCATTGGCAGGCACCAACGGCAGCCGAAGCCCCCTTGATACCGATCCGCGCGTTGCTCAAGGCACTGCCGAACACCTTGCTGATGGGCGCAATGCAACCACTACCGGCCTGCACGCCGGACCAGCCGCAGCTCGATTCACTCTGGCAGCAGGCCCGGTGGCAGGGGTTGGCGCAAGGATTCGACGCGGCGCAACAGGGGGCGCTGGGAACGGTACTGCAAAGCCTCATGGGTCAACCTGCCGAGCCCTCAGAGCCTCATCCGTTCCACGAGCGCCACTGGCGGCAGATCCCGACCAAGGGCAGCGAGCCCGCACTGTTGCTGTTCTGTCCATTGCCTGCGCACCTGCAGCCCACCGGCCGCCTGCTCGCCCATCTGTTGCAAGGCCCCGTCTATCAACGCCTGCGCGTTGAGCTGCAATTGGGTTATGCGGTGTTCAGCGCCTTTCGTCAGATCGAAGGCTACGGTGGGCTCCTGTTCGGCGTGCAATCCCCGCACGCCAGCCACGCGCAGATCCTTGGCCACCTGCTGGATCTGCTGGGTCAAGGCGTCGCGCTGGACGCCGATGCCCGCACGCAACTGGCCAATCAGTTCGACGAAACGGCAATGAGCAATGCCGATGTCGCTCAATGGGCCTGGCAGGCACATATGGCGACCCACAATCCGGACCTGTCGCGGATGCGCCGGTCTATTCTCAATGTCGAGCAAGTTCAGTTGGACGAACTACTGCAGCAACTCATCGACGCCAGGCACGGTTGGCTTTGCCTGGCCAATGTCGTCGCGCCGGACGCCAAATGGCGGTGAGGGCCGAAATGATTGTTACCGTTTGTGCAAGGGCACATTTCGAATAATTAACCTTTCGGTACAATTTTTTCTTGTAAGATAGCGCAATCTCGGTCAATGGAACCTCTCGTGCCTGAGAGAACCCAATAATGAACCGACCACCTCAAATCCCATCCGGAAGGAGCAAACCCATGTGGACCAAACCTGCATACACTGACCTGCGTATCGGCTTCGAAGTTACCATGTACTTCGCCAACCGCTGAGCGGCAGTGCGTTACGACGCCTCGGCCCGCCGGGGCGTTGTCGTTTTTCGGATCAGCGTTTACGAGGGCGCGCATGTACATCCAGATTCTCGGTTCCGCCGCCGGTGGCGGCTTCCCCCAGTGGAACTGCAACTGCGTCAACTGCAGGGGCTACCGCGACGGCACCCTGCGCGCCACGGCGCGTACCCAGTCGTCCATCGCCCTGTCCGACGACGGCGAGCACTGGATCCTGTGCAATGCCTCACCGGACATCCGCGCCCAGCTCCAGGCCTTCGCGCCGATGCAGCCGGCCCGTGCCCTGCGTGACACCGGTATCGATGCCATCGTCCTGCTCGACAGCCAGATCGACCACACCACCGGCCTGCTCAGCCTGCGCGAAGGCTGCCCGCACCAAGTGTGGTGCACCGACATGGTCCACCAGGACCTGTCCACCGGCTTCCCGCTGTTCAACATGCTCAGCCACTGGAACGGCGGGCTGGTGTGGAACCGCATTGAGCTGGCTGGCAGCTTCGTCATCAATGCCTGCCCTAAACTTCGCTTCACCCCCTTCCCACTGCGCAGCGCCGCACCGCCCTACTCGCCGCACCGTTTCGACCCGCACCCGGGCGACAACCTCGGGCTGCTGGTGGAGGACACCCGCACCGGCGGCAAGCTGTTCTACGCGCCGGGCCTGGGCCAGGTCGACGCCAAGCTGCTGGAGATGATGCATGGCGCCGACTGCCTGCTGGTCGACGGCACCCTGTGGGAGGATGATGAGATGCAGCGCCGCGGCGTCGGCACCCGCACCGGCCGCGAGATGGGCCACCTGGCGCAGAATGGCGCGGGCGGCATGCTCGAGGTGCTGGACGGTTTCCCACGTCAGCGCAAGGTGCTTATCCACATCAACAACACCAACCCGATCCTCGACGAAGACTCGCCGGAACGCGCCGAAGTACAGCGCCGGGGCGTGGAAGTCGCCTTCGATGGCATGAGTATCGAGCTGTAAGGAGGCCCTGTGAGCGACGCAACGCCGATGTCCCCTGCCGAGTTCGAGCAGGCCCTGCGCGCCAAGGGTGCCTATTACCACATCCATCACCCCTACCACGTGGCGATGTATGAAGGCCGCGCCAGCCGCGAGCAGATCCAGGGCTGGGTGGCCAACCGCTTCTACTACCAGGTCAACATCCCGATGAAGGATGCGGCGATCCTGGCCAACTGCCCGGACCGCGAAATCCGCCGCGAGTGGATCCAGCGCCTGCTCGACCACGATGGCGCACCCGGCGAGGACGGCGGCATCGAGGCCTGGTTGCGCCTGGGCCAGGCCGTGGGCCTGGACCCGGACCAATTGCGTAGCCAGGAGCTGGTGTTGCCCGGCGTGCGCTTCGCCGTCGACGCCTACGTCAACTTCGCCCGCCGCGCCAGCTGGCAGGAGGCCGCCAGCAGCTCGCTGACCGAACTGTTCGCCCCACAGATCCACCAGTCGCGCCTGGACAGCTGGCCGCAGCACTACCCGTGGATCGACCCGGCCGGCTACGAATACTTCCGCACCCGCCTGGGCCAGGCCCGGCGTGATGTAGAACACGGTCTGGCGATCACCCTGCAGCACTACACCACCCGCGAAGGGCAGGAGCGCATGCTGGAGATCCTGCAGTTCAAGCTGGATATCCTGTGGAGCATGCTCGATGCCATGAGCATGGCCTATGAACTGAACCGCCCGCCGTATCACAGCGTCACCGCCGAGCGGGTCTGGCACAAGGGGATTGCCCTATGAGTTTCGACCGTCAACAAGTGCCCGCCTGGCGCCCCGGCTATCGTTTCCAGTACGAGCCCGCGCAAAAGGGCCATGTGCTGCTGTACCCCGAGGGGATGATCAAGCTCAACGACAGCGCGGGCCTGATTGGCGGACTGATCGATGGCCAGCGCAGCGTCGCCGCGATCATTAGCGAGCTGCAACAGCAGTTCCCCGGTGTGCCCGAAGTCGCCGACGACATCGAGCAGTTCATGGAGGTGGCCCGTGCCGAACACTGGATCACCCTCGCCTGAGGTGCCGGTCGGCCTGCCGTTGTGGCTCCTGGCCGAACTCACCTACCGCTGCCCGCTGCAGTGCCCGTACTGCTCGAACCCGCTGGATTTCGCCGAGCAGGGCAAAGAGCTGAGCACCGAGCAGTGGTTCAAGGTGATGGCCGAAGCCCGCGAGATGGGCGCCGCGCAAATCGGTTTTTCCGGCGGCGAACCGCTGGTGCGCCAGGACCTCGCCGAGCTGATCGGCGAGGCCCGGCGCCTGGGCTACTACACCAACCTGATCACCTCCGGCATCGGCCTGACCGAGCAGAAGATCGCCGCGTTCAAGCAGGCCGGGCTGGATCATATCCAGATCAGCTTCCAGGCCAGCGACGAGCAGGTGAACAACCTGCTGGCCGGCTCGAAGAAGGCCTTCGCGCAGAAACTGGAGATGGCCCGGGCGGTGAAGGCCCACGGCTACCCGATGGTGCTCAACTTCGTCACCCATCGGCACAACATCGACCGGATCGACCGCATCATCGAGCTGTGCATCGCCCTTGAGGCCGACTTCGTGGAGCTGGCCACCTGCCAGTTCTACGGCTGGGCGCACCTCAACCGCCTTGGCCTGCTGCCGACCCGCGCCCAGCTGGAACGGGCCGAGCGCATCACCAATGAGTACCGCGACAAGCTCAAGGCCGAAGGCAGCCCGTGCAAGCTGATCTTCGTTACCCCCGACTACTACGAAGAGCGCCCCAAGGCCTGCATGAATGGCTGGGGCAGCCTGTTCCTGACCATCACCCCGGACGGCACCGCCCTGCCCTGCCATGGCGCGCGCCAGCTGCCGGTGCAGTTCCCCAATGTGCGCGACCATGACCTGCGCCACATCTGGTACGACTCGTTCGGCTTCAACCGCTTCCGGGGCTATGACTGGATGCCCGAGCCGTGCCGCTCGTGCGACGAGAAGGAAAAGGACTTCGGCGGCTGCCGCTGCCAGGCCTTCATGCTCACCGGCGATGCCAGCAAGGCCGACCCGGTGTGCGCCAAGTCACCGGACCACGGCATCATCCTCAAGGCCCGCGAAGAAGCCGAGCACGCTACGCTGGAGATTGAACAGATGACCTTCCGCAACGAGCGCAACTCCCATGTCATTGCCCGCGGCTGAGTTCAGCGCCACCCAGGCGGTGGCCGCCGGTACCGATTTCGCTGAACTGAAGGTCGGTGAACAAGGTGTGTTCTGGAACGAGTTCCGGCCGGCCGATGGCGCTTGTCGGATCTGGCATTGGCGCGACCACCAGGCACGTTGCCTGACCCCGGACGGGTTCAGTGTGCGCAGCCGGGTCTACGAGTACGGCGGCGGCAGTTTTTGCCTGAGCGACGAAGGGCTGGTGTTCGTCAACGAACAGGACCAGCAGGTCTATCTGCAGGCACTGGACGGCAGCTTGCCGCGCCGGCTCACCCATGCTGACGACCGCCGCTACGGTGATGTGCAGTGGCATGCGGGCCTGGTTCTGGCCGTCGAGGAACACCACGGGGAGCAGGTCGAGCATCGCCTTGTGGGTCTCACCGCAGAGCATCGACAGATCCTGGCAGAAGGCGCCGACTTCTATGCCTCCCCCACACTGAGCCACGATGGATGCCGCCTGGCCTGGATCGAGTGGGACCGGCCGGCGCAACCCTGGACCGTCACCCGCCTGATGTGCCGGGAACGCGAACCTTCTGGCGCCTGGGGCGCGGTACGCTGCGTCGCCGCGCAGGACGAATCCTTGCAGCAGCCCCGCTTCGATGAGCAAGGCCGCTTGTACTGCCTTTCCGATCGCGACGGTTTCTGGCAACCCTGGGGCGAGCTCGACGGACACTGGCAACGTCTGCCCGCCGCATCCGCAGACCACGCCGCCGCTCCTTGGCAGCTGGGCGCCAGCACTTGGCTGGCCCTCGGCCCCGCCAGCTATCTGGCCAGCTGGTTCGAGGACGGCTTCGGAGAACTGGGGTTGCGCCGCGACAGCGGCGAAGTGGAACGCTATGCCAGTGCATACACGCGGTTCCGTGGCCTGGCCTTGGATAACGAGCGCATCTATGCAGTGGCCGCCTCGCCGATCAGCCCAGCGGCGGTGATCGCCATCGACCAGCGCAGCCACGCAGTCGAAGTACTGGCAGGCGGCGCCGAGGTGCTACCGGTGGAACACATCAGCCGCCCCCAGCCGATCCACTATGCCAGTGGCGATGGTTCGGCCCACGGCTTCTTCTACCCAGCCATGCAAGGTACGGCCGGCCTACCCCCACTGGTGGTGTTCATCCATGGCGGCCCGACCTCGGCCTGCTACCCGGTGCTCGACTCGCGTATCCAGTATTGGACCCAACGCGGCTTCGCCGTCGCCGACCTCAACTACCGAGGCAGCAGCGGCTACGGTCGCGCTTATCGCCAGGCGCTGTACCTGCGCTGGGGCGAATGCGACGTCGAGGACGCCTGCGGGGCAGTCAGGCATCTTGCCGAGCTGGGCCTGATCGACCCGGCCCAGGCCTTCATCCGCGGTGGCAGCGCGGGGGGCTACACTACCCTATGCGCCTTGGCCTTCCAGGATGTGTTCCGTGGCGGCGCCAGCCTGTACGGCGTCAGCGACCCCGAAGCGCTGGGCAGGGCCACCCACAAGTTCGAAAGCGACTACCTGGACTGGCTGATCGGCGACCCGCAACGCGATGCCGATCGATATCGCCAGCGCACACCATTGCTGCACGCCGGACGGATCAAGGTACCGGTGATTTTCTTCCAAGGTGAGCTGGATGCGGTGGTGGTACCGGGGCAGACACGCTTGATGCTCGAGGCCCTACAGGCCAATGGCATCCAAGCCGAGGGGCATTTTTATGCGGGCGAGCGGCATGGGTTTCGTCAGGCGGCGAACCTGGCGCATGCGCTCGACGAAGAGTGGAAGTTCTACTGCCGGTTGCTAGGCCGGTAGGGCAAAACAGAGTTTCAGGCTTCAACTGCAACTGCGTGGGAGCGGCGGTGCGCCGCTCCCACGCAGTTCATGCTTGCAGAGCGGTCTTTGCTCTCAGCGCTTGGCAATGATGTACACCGCGTGCACGATCCCGGGGATATAACCCAGCAGGGTCAGCAGGATGTTCAGCCAGAACGCTCCACCGAATCCCACCTGGAGAAATACGCCCAGCGGTGGCAGGAGGATAGCGATGATGATGCGAATGAAGTCCATGCGGTGCGCTCCTTGAAAGTGTATCAACACAGACTAGTCGCACCGCCCGGAGGTTCCACCGGGCAAAAAAACGCCCCTGGCCATGTATTTCAGACCAGAGGCGATGCGCAGGAACGCGAGACGGTTCGTTGAAATTCTTTATGCCGGTGCCAAGTCAGGCCGGAACTTCGCGGCGATTGTGCTGGTGGGCATGCAGCCGGGTGAACGCCCGGGCCAGGCGCTGAAGCATTTCGTCGATGTTGCCTTTGCTCACGGTCAGCGCCGGCGAGAAGCGCACAACATCGGCCTGCGGGGCATTGAGCAGCAAGCCTTCCTGCAATGCCGCCTCGACCAGCGGCACTGCGGTCCCCTCACGCAGTTGCAGCCCCCACAGCAGCCCCTGGCCACGCACTTCGCCCTGGCCATAGCGGCCAGCCAGGCGGCTGAGGCCATCGCGCAGGTGGCGACCACTGTCCATCACCTGCTCGAAGAACCCCTTCTCCAGCACGGTCTGCAGCACAGCCATCCCGGCAGCGCTCATCAGTGCGTTGCCATGGTGGCTGCCTTCCAGCTCGCCCGGTTCGGCGCAGCAGGCGCGTCCGCGGGCCAGCAGCGCGGCCAACGGCACACCGCCGCCCAGGCCTTTGCCGAGAGTGATGATGTCGGCCCGCACGCCGTAGGTTTCTTCTGCCAACAGGGCGCCGCAACGTCCTACACCGGTCTGCACCTCATCGAGGATCAGCAGAATGCCCAGCTCACGGCACAACCGCTCGACACCCTGGAGGTACTCACGGGTGGCCGGAATCACGCCGGCCTCACCCTGTATCGGCTCGAGCATGATCGCCACGGTGCGCGAGTCGACCGCCGCATGCAGCGCCGCCAGGTCGTTGAAAGGCACCTTGCTGAAGCCCGGCAAGCCGGGCTCGCAACGGTTGCATGGCAGCGGGTCGGACGCCGACAACGCCCCGAGCGTGCGCCCATGGCAACCTTGGCTGGCGGTAATGATGTGATAGGCGCCGTTGCGGTGCAGCTGGCCCCATTTGCGCGCCAGCTTGATCGCCCCCTCGCAGGCTTCGGCGCCACTGTTGAGCAGGTAGGCCTGATCACTGTCGGTGCGCTGGCACAGCAACTCGGCCAGGTTCAGCAGGCCGCGGCTGTGGTAGCCCGCGCCTGGATTGATCAAGGCCTGGGCCTGGTCGCCCAGGGCCTTGACCAGCACGCTCGGGCTGTGGCCCAGACTGTTCACCGCGCAACCCTGGGTGAAGTCCAGGTAGGCGTGACCCTCGTCGTCCCACAACCACGATCCCTGGCCTCGCACGAACACGTGCGGCGCACGTTCGATGCTGGGCATCAGCCGCTCGCGGGAGCACTGCGCGGCGGCCGGCACGCTCACCGAGGCACCCTTGGGCTCGGCGACGGCGGGTGCCGAACGGCGCAGGTTGAACAGGTTCATCGGGACTCCGGCCAATCACGGTGGTGGGCGGTCAAGGCTCCGGTCTGACGCCGGAATTGAATATTCTGCCTTGCCTATCAAAAGTGTTTCTCAGCTGCGGTAACAATCGCCGGGTTGAGCGCTGTAACCCGTTGGAATACGGCGATAGACTAGGGCTCTAGTCGTTTCCCGGCCATTTCGATTTCTCAGCTTTTTCGATAAGTATCACCTATGGATTTTCGCCAACTGCGTTACTTCGTCGCGGTCTATGAAGAAGGCCATGTGGGCCGCGCCGCCGAACGCCTTTCGCTGTCCCAGCCAGCGCTGTCCCAACAGATTCGCCAGCTGGAGCACAGCCTCGACCTGAGCCTGTTTGAACGCAGCAACAAACGCCTGCTGCCCACGCTCGCCGCGCATACCCTGTACAACCACGCCGTGCCCTTGCTCGAAGGCCTTCAACGGGCCCACGAGGCCATGGGCAACTTCAAGGGCCAATCACTGCGCACCCTGGCTATCGGGGTACTGCAGACCGTGCGGCCAAGCCTGGTGCCGCAACTTCTGGAGCGGGTGCGCAAAGCCCAGCCGCACCTGGTGGTACAGATCTATGAACTGTCGGGGTCAGAGATCGAGCGGCGCCTGCTCAACGGCAGCCTGGACATCGGCATCAGCTACCTGCCGCCACGCCAGCCTGGCCTGCATGGCTTGCTGCTGTACGAAGATGAACTGCAGTTGGTCATTCCCCGTGCCCACCCGTTGAAGGACTTCAAGAAAGTCTCGATGCGTCAGGCTGCCGAGTTACCGATGCTGATGCTTGGCGAAGAATTCCAGATCCGCCAGATCTGGAAGGCGCAGCTGGCCAGCCAAGGGCGCAGGCCGCAGGTGCAGGCCGAGATGAACAACATGGCGGGTATCCTCGACAGCCTGGCGCACACTGCGCTGGCGACCATCCTGCCGGGTCGGGCCAAGGAAGCCACCCAGGACGACCAGGAGCTGCTGTGGAAACCTCTCAGCGAGCCACGTATTCCGTTGAAGGTAGGCCTGGTGTTTCGTGACGCACAACGTCAACAGGCCTCGGTCGAGCTGCTGCGCAGCTTGTTGGAGGAAGAAGCCGACCCACGCCAGCTGGGGATTTCACCGTTGGACGTGCTTGGCTGAAACGCGCCCATAAAGAAAACCCCGCCTAAGCGGGGTTTTCCAGACTGTTTCCCTTCGACATCCCTATCACCCCGCCATCCTGGCAGGAAATCCTTCTTGTCCCTGTTCTATCTTTTCGCGCTTCCTGCGCAACTTCCTTGTAAGGCGTCCTGCTCTGTCCATTGCGCGTCCTGCGCTACGTCCATGTAAGAAAGAGTAACCGTGGATCCAATCTCAGGAAAGAGGCGAAACGTCACCACGTCGTGTAAGCCAAAGCTTACAAAAGAGGTTTGTTCACAAACATGTGCCGCCGGCAAAACAAAAAGCCGCCCGGCACCGGATGTATCCGGTGCGGGGCGGCCTCATGCCGCAATCAGGTTATCAAGCAGTCCGCTCGGGGTCAGAACTGCGCAGCGTCCAGCAGGTACAGCGATTCGCTACCAGCTTTCACCGACGCCGCCAGCGAATGGACTCGCGGCAACAGGCGTGCAAAGTAGAAACGTGCCGTGCCCAACTTGGCGCCATAGAAGTCCGCATCGCCTTCGCCGGCCTTGGCAGCCCGCGCCATCAGTGCCCACATGTAGGCGTAGGCGACATAACCGAATGCGTGCAGGTATTCGACCGAAGCCGCGCCGATCTCGTTGGGGTTGCCCTTGGCCTGATCCAGCACCCAGTTGGTCAGCTCGTCGAGCTGGTCGAGGGAGGCTGCCAGGGGCTTGGTGAACTCGCCAAGGTCAGCAGCGCTGACGGCGATGAACTCGCGAATCTCGTCGGCGAACAGCTTGTAGTAAGCGCCACCACTGGCCACCACCTTGCGACCGACCAGGTCCAGTGCCTGGATACCATTGGTGCCTTCGTAGATCTGGGTGATGCGCACATCGCGCACCAGCTGCTCCTGGCCCCACTCACGGATGTAGCCATGGCCGCCGAAGACCTGCTGGCCATGCACCGTGCACTCCAGACCCAGGTCAGTGAGGAAGGCCTTGGCCACCGGGGTAAGCAGCGCCACCAGTTCCTCACTGCGCTTGCGGGTCGCGGCGTCTTCGCTGTACTTGGCGCTGTCGAGCTGCATCGCCACATAGGTGGAGAACGCCCGGCCGCCTTCGGTCAGCGCCTTCATGGTCAGCAGCATGCGGCGCACGTCCGGGTGGACGATGATCGGGTCGGCCACCTTGTCCTTGGCCTGCGGGCCGGTCGGGGCGCGGCTCTGCAGACGGTCGCGGGCATACTCCACGGCGTTCTGGTAGGAGCGCTCGGCCGAGGCCAGGCCCTGGATGCCAACCCCCAGGCGCTCGTAGTTCATCATGGTGAACATGGCTGCCAGGCCTTTGTTCGGCTCGCCGACGATATAGCCGACCGCTTCGTCGAAGTTCATCACGCAGGTGGCCGAGCCCTGGATGCCCATCTTGTGCTCGATCGAGCCGCAAGTGGCCGGGTTGCGCGCGCCGAGACTGCCATCTTCGTTGACCAGGAACTTGGGCACCAGGAACAGCGAGATGCCTTTCGGGCCTGCCGGTGCATCCGGCAGCTTGGCCAGTACCAGATGGATGATGTTCTCGGTGAGATCGTGCTCGCCACCGGTGATGAAGATCTTGGTGCCGCTGACCTTGTAGCTGCCATCAGCCTGGGGCTCGGCCTTGGTGCGGATGATGCCCAGGTCGGTACCGGCGTGGGGCTCGGTGAGGCACATGGAGCCGGCCCAGACACCCGAGTACATGTTCGGCAGGTACTTTTCCTTGAGCGCTTCACTGGCGTGGGCGTTGATCGACAGGCAGGCGCCGGCGGTCAGCATCGGGTACAGGCCGAAGGCCAGGCTCGAGGCATTGACCATTTCCTCGACCTGGGCCGAAACGACCTTGGGCATGCCCATGCCACCGAAGAGCGGATCGCCGCCAACGCCGACCCAGCCACCTTCGGCATAAGTGTTGTATGCCTCGATGAAGCCCGCCGGGGTGCGCACCGAGCCGTTGTCCCAATGGCAACCCTCTTCGTCGGCGGCACGGCTCAGCGGCGCGATGGTCTTGCCGGTGACCTTGCCGGCCTCCTCCAGCACCGCCATGGCCGTATCGGCATCGACTGCCTCGGCAAGGCCGGGCAGTTGCGACCAGAGCGTGGCCACGTCGAAGACTTCATTGAGGACGAAGCGCATATCGCGCAGGGGCGCTTTATATTCAGCCATGACAACCTCTCGCTATCGGGGTCGGGGCGGCCGATGAGGGCCGCAGCACTGGGATGACCGCAGTGTAACCGAACAACTTTTACGAGACATAGGGTCATCATGCGACCGAATGGTCTACCATAGTCACTCACTAACCTGCCATGCGCACAGCACCACGACGCGACTGCTGGCCGAAGGTCATGACGCAGTTACGTCCCGCGCCTTTGGCGCTATACAGCGCCTGGTCGGCCGACTTGAGCACTTCATCGGGGTTGCGGTGCTCGGCCTGGCGCTCGGCCACGCCGATGCTGATAGTCACCGACACCGTGGTGTTTGCGCCGCCCCCGCGACGCTGGCGACCGGTTGAGTCATCCTGCGGCCGGCTGTTCTGGTCACGCAGTTGGATCGCATAGTTGGCGATCATCTCGCGTACCGCCTCCAGGTGGGGCAAGCATTCTTCGGCAGTCTTGCCGGCAAACACCAAGGCGAACTCTTCGCCACCATAACGGTAGGCGCGACCGCCGCCGGTCACCTTGGACAAGCGGCTTGCAACCAGGCGCAATACCTGGTCGCCGACATCATGACCATGGGTATCGTTGAATTTCTTGAAGTGGTCAACGTCGGTCATGGCGATTACATAGTTGCGCCCCAGGCGTTGCATACGCTCGTTCAAGGCCCGTCGTCCCGGCAGGCCGGTCAACTCATCGCGGAAGGCCATCTGGTAGGCCTCGTGGGACACCGCCGCGGCAATCATCAGCATCACCTGGCTGCACATGATGTTCAGGGTGAAGGGGAGGATGAAAGTCTTGGGCAGCATCCAGAAGATACCCACCAGGCCGATGATCTGTGCGGCATGCAACGGCCTGGGCTCACGCAGGTACTGCGCCACCAACAGGATGAACACCGCCAGGAACAGCGGATAGGCCAACTGGATTAGGCTCATCCACTGGCCATGCAACGAGGGCCAGCGAATCTCGGCCAGCCAGCCAAGTAGCGCCTCGGGGAAACTTTGCTCCAGCGCCACGGCCACGCTGCTAACCGCGAACAGCACGGCGAAACGGGCCAGAAGGTCCTGGGCCAGGTGCGTACGTTCCTGCCAGGCGCCATACAGGCCAAACAGCGCCGGCAACAACAGACAAACCAAGTGGAAGATCACCGCGGCATCGTCACGGACCCGGCCGTTGTCGCGGTAGAAGTCGGTCTGAGTGTCGAGCAGGAAATAGGCGATGTACACCGTGACCATCAGAAACAGCTCACGCTGACGGCGGTAAACGGCGCAGTAGGCGCCACCCAGTAACAGAACCAAGGTGGGCAAAACATTGAACAGCGATGTGAAGAAGACGCTGAGGTCCCTCACATACGCTGCAGCGAGCCCCGCCATTAGAAGGAACAGTGATGGCAAGAAGTGGCTCGCACGTACAGCGGATAGACGAAACAAGGGTAATCTCCGACCCGGCAGATCAATAATGGCATTGTGCCCCTACTTCATCGGCAGCGCACATGAATAGATGAATAAACGGAAGGTTTAACGGCACGGACCGGGATCAGCTTGAGACTTTCTCGTAACTGAATGCGACATAGCCGTATCGGCGAGGTCCATCGGGGCCGGTGCGTAATGTGTGAAAACGGGTTTGCTCCGCGATAGGCTCCTGGAGCCAAAATCAAAGGCAAAAAAAACCGCCTGCCGGTGAGGGCAGGCGGCTTCATCCAACCGTCTGGGCTTAGATGGACAGACCGAAGTCTTCTTCCCTCATGGCCATCAGGTTGTCGGCGCCGGACAGAATGGCCGCCACGTGGGTGCGGGTACGCGGCAGGATGCGCTGGAAGTAGAAGCGCGCAGTCTGCAGTTTGGCGGTGTAGAACGCCTCTTCGCTGGTGCCGGCTGCCAGTTTCTCGGCTGCCAGGCGGGCGATGTCGGCCCAGAAGTAGGCCAGGCACGCATAGCCGGAGTACATCAGGTAGTCCACCGAAGCGGCACCCACTTCCTCGCGGTCCTTCATCGCGGCCATGCCGATCTTCATGGTCAGCTCGCCCCATTCCTTGTTGATCGCGGCCAGCGGCTCGACGAACTCCTTGGTGGCGGCGTTGCCTTCCTGGGATTGGCAGAACTTGTGAACGATCTTGGTGAAGCCTTTGAGCGCCTCGCCCTGGGTCATCAGCACCTTGCGGCCGAGCAGGTCAAGCGCCTGGATGCCTGTGGTGCCTTCGTACAGCATGGAAATGCGGCTGTCGCGTACGTTTTGCTCCATGCCCCATTCGGCGATGAAGCCATGACCGCCGTAGATCTGCACACCGTGGTTGGCCGACTCGAAACCAACTTCGGTCATGAACGCCTTGGCGATAGGGGTCAGGAAAGCCAACAGCGCGTCGGCCTTCTTGCGCTCTTCCTCATCCTGGCTGTACTTGACGATGTCCACCTGCTTGGCGGTGAAGTAGACCATGGCGCGGTTGCCTTCGGCGAACGCCTTCATGGTCAGCAACATGCGGCGCACGTCCGGGTGGACAATGATCGGGTCAGCGGCTTTATCCGGGGCTTTAGGGCCGGTCAGCGAGCGCATCTGCAGGCGGTCACGGGCATATTTCAGACCACCCTGGAACGCCACCTCGGCGTGGGCCAGGCCTTGCAGCGCGGTGCCCAGGCGAGCGGTGTTCATGAAAGTGAACATGCAGTTCAGGCCCTTGTTGGCGGGGCCGATCAGATAGCCGGTGGCGCTGTCGAAGTTCATCACGCAGGTGGCGTTGCCGTGGATGCCCATCTTGTGCTCAAGCGAGCCGCAGCTCACGCCGTTGCGCTCGCCCACGCCTCCTTCGGCGTTGGGCAGGAACTTCGGCACGATGAACAGCGAGATACCCTTGGTGCCGGCCGGCGCATCGGGCAGGCGGGCCAGGACGATGTGCACGATGTTGTCGGCCATGTCGTGTTCACCGGCCGAGATGAAGATCTTGGTGCCGGACACTTTGTAGCTACCGTCGGCCTGAGGTTCGGCCTTGGTGCGCAGCATGCCCAAGTCGGTGCCGCAGTGCGGTTCGGTCAGGCACATGGTGCCGGTCCATTCGCCGGACACCAGCTTGGTCAGATAGGTTTCCTGCTGCTCTGGGGTTCCGTGCTCGGAGATGGTGTTCATTGCACCGTGGGAGAGGCCTGGATACATGCCCCACGACCAGTTCGCTTCACCGACCATTTCGCTCAGGGCCAAGCCCAACGATTCTGGCAGGCCCTGACCGCCGTGCTCGACGTCATGGGCCAGGCTCGGCCAGCCGCCTTCGACGAACTGTTGGTAGGCTTCCTTGAAGCCGGTCGGGGTCTTCACGCCCGCCTCGCTCCAGGTGCAGCCTTCCAGGTCGCCGACGCGGTTCAGCGGGGCCAGTACCTCTTCACAGAACTTCGCGCCTTCCTGCAGGATCGCGTCGACCATGTCGGGCGTGGCGTCCTGGCAGCCCGGCAGGCTCTGATAATGCGCCTCATAGCCGAGCAGTTCGTCGCGGACGAAGCGGATATCACGCAAGGGGGCTTTGTAATCAGGCATTGCGATGAACCTCTGTGATGAGTTCGGTAGGGAGACCGCGGGTACCGACCAGCTCTTGGCGGCTTTCGGTCAAACAGTTGTTTGAAACTTACGTTTAGGACGCCTCGCTGTCAAGGTGGGCTAACAATGGCATTTATGCCGCGGAATATGACAATTCGGCCAAACACCCTCAAACGTATCGCGGGGCAAGCCCGCTCCCACGAATGGAAGCGGGCTTGCCCCGCGAAGTAAGCGAATGTGGTTCAGCGAGTCAGGCGTAGGTGTCGATGAATCGGCCGAGCATTTCATCGGAAGCCTTGGCGACTTTGGCACCCAGTTCGACTTCTTGCTTGCCCAGGGCCAGTTGCACGGTGCTGGTGGCCAGATCCATCTGTTGGCTGCGGTCAACGCTGCGCAGACGCTCTGCCTGGTAGTCGCTGGACTGCCCGCTGGTGCCACGCTCGACGGCGCCGCTGGCGATCTGCTGGGCGGCCTGATCGACCCGGTTCTGCCCGTTCTGGATGGCACCCAGGCCCGCGTAGAAGGCGGAACTCGCATTGATTTCCATGTCAGGACTCCATGACGCTGGATGATGAACAGGCCTTATTAAAGCAGCAGACCGGGAAAAAGGCCCGTTTAAATCCCTAATAGCCTAGTGCCAGCTGATAGGCAAAGGCCTAATCCAGCAGGTCCAGGTGCAAATGCTCCGCCACCGCAGCGGCGCTCGCTTGTTTCAACCAGGGTATGCGCCCCAGGCATGGCGCGGGCAGCCGCTCAGCCAGGCTCGACAGGTTCTCCTCCAGGCGCGATGTCCGCGGTTCGACGATGTTCGCCACCCAACCGGCCAGTTGCAGGCCGTCGCGGGCGATGGCTTCGGCGCTGAGCAAGGCGTGGTTGATACATCCCAACCGCACCCCTACCACCAGGATTACCGGCAGTTTCAGGGCAATGGCCAGGTCTGACAGGTTGGCATGGTCGGACAACGGCACCCGCCAGCCGCCGGCCCCTTCGATCAAGGTGAAGTCGGCGTGCTGCGCCAGCACCTGCTGCATCGCATCACGCAGCACCGGTACGCTCAACACCACCCCCGCCTCGTGCGCCGCCACGTGTGGAGCGATGGCCGGCTCAAAAGCGAAAGGATTGACCGCTTCATACGGCATTTTGACCGAGCTTTCATCGATCAACGCCAAGGCATCGCTGTTGCGCAACCCTCTGGGCGTCACCATGCACCCGGATGCCACCGGCTTGGCCGCCAGCGTGCTCAGCCCCGACTGCATCGCCGCATGCAGCAGACCCGCGGCGATGGTGGTCTTGCCGACATCGGTGTCGGTGCCGGCAACAAAATAGGCCTGGCTCATGTCACTGCTCCCCGGCCAGCGGTTTGCGCAAGACGCCATACACCACCTGATAGGTGGCAGGCAGCCCCTGAGGCTGGCGGAACTGTTCATAGGCCTGCAACAGGCCCTGCATCCGCGCGCGTCCGGTCAACCCCGATGGGCGCCCCGGATTGAGGTTGTGCGCACCCAGTGCCTTGAGCTCGTGGGTCAGGCTGCGCACGTCGAGGTAATGCAGTACATGGGGACGTCGCTCCAGGTCGATCAGCTCCAGGCCGCTGTCCCCGCATAGACGCTGGTAATCCTCGAAACGCCGGAAGCGATTGACATGCACCATGCCATCGACGGCTTGCCAGCTGGCACGCAACTCATCGAGGGTGCCCACGCACAAGCTGCTGAATGCCAACACCCCGCCTGGGCGCAGCACCCGCCGTGCCTCACCCAGCACGCTGGCGAACTGGCCGCACCACTGCACCGCCAGGCTGCTGAACAGCAGATCTACACTGCCATCGAGCAACGGCAGACGCTCGGCGTCACCTGCCACATGGTGCCGGGCGCCGCCGTGCTCACGGGCATGGCGCAACATGCCCTCGGCGATGTCCACCGCCACACCATCGGCATCGTTGAAGCACTCGGCCAGGACCCGGCTGAAATGGCCGGTGCCACTGCCCATGTCCAGCCAGCGCGCTGGGGCTAGCCCTGCGGGCAGTTTATCCAGCAGCGCCATGCCTACGGCGCGCTGCAGGGCCGCGACACTGTCGTAGCTGGCCGCGGCGCGGGAAAACGAAGCCGCCACCTGGCGCTTGTCCGGCAGGGCACCGGGCAAGGTGGGCTGGGAAAGATCAGTCATCACCACTCTCATGCAGGAAACTCTTGATGCCCGCCGCCAGCTCCTGCGGGTACTCCAGCAGGAAGGCGTGGGAACTGTCTTCGACCAGGCCGACTTCCACGTCAGGCAACAGGTCGCTCAGGGCCTTGGCAGCCTCCACCGGTACCAGCGCGTCACTACCGGCGAACAGGTGCAACTGCGGGCCGCCGTATTGCTCCAGGGCAGCGCGTGTATCAAGGCTGGCCAGCACCTCCAGCCCAGTGGCCAGGTACAGCGGATCGGTGTCGGGCACGCCGACGCCCAGCTGGCGCAGCAAGGTGCGCGGTTGCAGCGCGCCGTCGCTGCACAAGGTACGAAAGCGCTTGAGTGTCACCTGGGTATGGCTGCGGCAGCCATCAAGGAAGGTGCCGAAGGTATCCGGCGCCATTCCGTGCGGCCAGTCCGGCCGAACGACGAAACTGGGGTTGCTGGCCAGGGTGAGCAAGCCGCAGCAATGATCGCCGCGCTTGTGCGCCAGGGCGCTGGCAAGCATGCCACCCAGCGACCAGCCGCCCAGCCACACGTCGTTGGGCAGCTTGCGGTCGAGGTAGTCGACCCAGGCCAGCGGGTCGTTGTCAGGCAGATCCGGCAACGGCATCAGTTCGACCTGCAGGCGCGGGTCCTGGGCACGCAGGCTGGCGGCCAGCGGCTCCAGTGAGGCGGTGCCCAGCCCCCAGCCGGGCAGAAGGATCATTCGGTTACGCATCGGCGGACTCCAGCTGTGGATAACACTCGGCCAATGCATTCAACAATAGCTGCACCTGCGCCTCACTGTGGGCAGCACTCAGGGTCACCCGCAGACGGGCACTGCCGGCGGGTACGGTGGGCGGGCGAATCGCTGTGACCAGCAGGCCGCGTTCGCGCAGCAAGCGGGACAATGCCAGCGCCCGCCCCGCATCGCCGATAAGGATCGGCTGGATTGCGGTGTGGCTATCCATCAGGGTCAGGCCGATCGCCTCGGCCCCGGCACGGAACTGCCGGACCAGCGCGGCCAGGTGCTCACGCCGCCAGCGCTCCCGGCGCAGCAGCTCCAGCGCCTTGAGCGTGGCGCACGCCAATGCCGGCGGCTGGCTGGTGGTGTAGATGTACGGCCGGGCGAACTGCACCAGCGCCTCGATCAGGTCCTCGCTGCCGGCAACGAAGGCGCCGGCGGTACCACAGGCCTTGCCCAGCGTGCCGATCAGCACCGGCACATCATCGACACCCAGACCGAAATGCTCGACCAGGCCGCCGCCGTTGACGCCCAAGGTACCAAAGCCATGGGCATCGTCGACCATCAGCCAAGCGTCGCGGCTGCAGGCGGCATTGGCCAGGGCCGGAAGGTCGGCGCAATCGCCATCCATACTGAACACGCCATCGGTAACCACCAGGGTATTGCCGGTAGCTTTCTCTAGACGACTGGCCAAGCTGGCCGGGTCGTTGTGCAGGTAGCGGCTGAAACGGGCGCCACTGAGCAGCCCGCCGTCGAGCAGGGAAGCGTGATTGAGGCGGTCCTGCAAGACTGTGTCGCCCTGCCCCACAAGCGCGGTGATAGCCCCCAGGTTGGCCATGTAGCCGGTGGAGAACAGCAATGCCCGGGGCCGCCCGGTCAACTCGGCCAGCGCTTCTTCAACGGCATGGTGCGGCGTGCTGTGGCCGATCACCAAGTGCGAGGCGCCACCGCCGACACCCCAGCGCTCGGCGCCATCGCGCCAGGCCTTGATCACCTCGGGGTGATTGGCCAGGCCCAGGTAGTCATTGCTGCAGAAGGCCAGCAGCGGCTGGCCATCGACCACCACCTGCGGCCCTTGCGGGCTTTCCAGCAGCGGCCGTTGACGATAGAGGTCCGCGGCACGCCGTTCGGCCAGCCGCGCGGCGAGATCGAAGGCCATGCTCAGGCCGAGGCTGCGTCGTAGAACAGCTCGCTGCTGCGCTGCTCGACCAGCGCCTGCTCGATAGCGGCCTGGTGCACTTCGTCGGCGTGCTCTTCGCGAGCTTCCGGCTGGATACCCAGGCGGGCGAACAGCTGCATGTCCTTGTCAGCCTGCGGGTTGGCCGTGGTCAGCAGCTTCTCGCCGTAGAAGATCGAGTTGGCTCCGGCCATGAATGCCAGGGCCTGCATCTGCTCGTTCATCTGCTCACGGCCTGCCGACAGGCGCACGTGGGACTTGGGCATGAGGATCCGGGCCACGGCAAGCATGCGGATGAAGTCGAACGGATCGACGTCTTCCTCGTCGGCCAGCGGCGTGCCGGCAACCTTGACCAGCATGTTGATCGGCACCGACTCCGGGTGCTCGGGCAGATTGGCCAGCTGGATCAACAGGCCTGCGCGGTCGTCCAGCGACTCGCCCATGCCAAGGATGCCGCCGGAGCAGATCTTCATGCCGGCGTCACGCACGTAGGCCAGGGTCTGCAGGCGGTCGCTGTAGGTACGGGTGGTGATGATGCTGCCGTAGAATTCCGGCGAGGTGTCGAGGTTGTGGTTGTAGTAGTCCAGGCCGGCCTGGGCCAGGGCCTGGGTCTGCTCCTGGTCGAGCTTGCCGAGGGTCATGCAGGTTTCCAGGCCCATGGCCTTGACCCCTTTGACCATCTCCAGCACGTAAGGCATGTCCTTGGCCGAAGGATGCTTCCACGCCGCGCCCATGCAGAAGCGGGTCGAACCGATGGCCTTGGCCCGGGCGGCCTCCTCCAGCACCTTCTGCACTTCCATCAGCTTCTGTTTTTCCAGCCCGGTGTTGTAGTGGCCGGACTGCGGACAATATTTGCAATCTTCCGGGCAGGCGCCGGTCTTGATCGACAGCAGCGTGGAGACCTGCACACGGTTGGGGTCGAAATGCGCGCGGTGCATGGTCTGGGCCTGGAACAGCAGGTCATTGAACGGCTGCTGGAACAGTGCCTTGACCTCGGCCAGGGACCAGTCGTGACGGGTTGTTGCAATTGCGCTAGCGCTCATCGGCGTTTCCTTATCTATGGTCTGACTGACGCCGGGACAGGAAAACCTTCCAGCGCATCACGGATAGCTCGCATAGTCACGGAAGGCCCATGAACTGTCAACCAATCAAGAACATACTGGTTTACATCTGTACAAATATCGATCAACCCTGTTTGCTCTGCGACGAGCCCGCAGGGCAGCCCTATTCCCTGTGCCTCGCCTGCGAACAGGCGCTGCCCTGGCTGCAAGAGCAATGCCGCCGATGCGCGCTGCCACTGGCCTTGGACGACCTTCTCTGTGGCAGCTGCAGCCGCCACCCACCGGCATTCAAACGGGTAATCGCGCCCTGGCATTACGGCTTTCCCGTCGACACCCTGATAAGCCGCTTCAAGCACAACAGCCAGTGGCCCTTGGGGCGGTTACTGGCCCAATTGCTCGGCCAGAGCCTGAACCAGCACTATTACGAAGGCTTGCCACGGCCTGACTGCTTGTTGCCCGTTCCCCTGGCCGGACGACGACTGCGCCAGCGCGGCTTCAACCAGGCAGCGATGCTCGCCCGCTGGCTGGGCAGACAATTGCGCCTGCCCTGCGACGAGCACCTGCTGCAGCGGGTGCGTGATACAACGGCGCAACAGGCGCTCGGCGCCAAGGCCCGGCAACGCAACCTGCGGCAGGCTTTCGCCCTCATCCCCGGCAGGGAACTGCAAGGCCTGCACCTGGCGCTGGTCGACGACGTGCTGACCACCGGGGCGACCGCGCAGACCATCGCTCGGTTGCTGCGCAAGGCCGGTGCCCGCCGGGTGGATATCTACTGCCTGGCGCGCACACCGCGCCCGGGCCAGGCTTGACTTGCCCCGGTGACGGCGGCAACGTCGCGGGACCTACACCACGCCTGATGCCCGCCCATGTCACTGCCCGCCTTGCTCACCCAGCACATCGCCCGCCGCCCACAGCGCATCGCCCTGCTGCAACATGTCGCCGAGCAGGGGTCCATCACCCGCGCCGCCAAGGCCGCGGGGATCAGCTACAAGGCTGCCTGGGATGCCATCGACGAACTCAACAACCTGGCCGCACAGCCCCTGGTCGAACGCAGCACCGGGGGCCGGGGCGGCGGTGGCGCCCGGCTGTCCGCCGAAGGCGAACGGGTACTGCGCCTGTACCAGCGCCTGCAGGCGTTGCAGGCAGAGATCCTGGAATCCGCCGAGGACAGCAACGACCTCGCGTTGCTCGGCCGGCTGATGCTGCGCACCAGTGCGCGCAACCAGTTGCAAGGGCGGATCAGCGGGCTGCGCCGCGAAGGCCGGCATGACCGCATCAGCCTGGACTTGGGCGGCGGTCTGGAGATCGAGGCCTTGATCACCCGTGGCAGTACCGAGCGCCTGGAACTGGCGCTGGGCGGCACCGTCGTGGCATTGCTGAAGGCGGGGTGGGTACAGTTGCTAGGGCCGGACGAACTGGCGGCGCAAGGCAGCAATTGCCTGCAGGCCAAGGTCGAGGAGCTTGTCGGTGAGCAGGACGGTCCCGTCGAGGTGCGCCTGGCGCTGGGTAACGGACAGACTTTGTGCGCTTTCGCCGAGGCTGACTGGCTGGCGCAGTATCAAGTCGGGCCGCAGAGCATGATGCGGGTGCAGTTCCATCCGTCGTTCGTGTTGCTGGGGGTGCCGGTCTAACCGTATACGACAAGGGCGGGGCCTGCCATGTGATTGGGGTAACATGCAGCCACGCCGTTCCCGCGCCTGGAGCCTTTCATGTCCCACCCCTTCGACACCCTCACCCCCGACCTCGTGCTGGACGCCGTGGAAAGCCTGGGCTTTCTCAGCGATGCGCGGGTGCTGGCGCTCAACAGCTACGAAAACCGTGTCTATCAGGTGGGCATCGAGGGGGAACAACCGCTAATCGCCAAGTTCTACCGCCCTGGGCGCTGGAGCGATGCGGCAATCCTCGAAGAACACGCCTTCACCGCCGAGCTGGCGGAGTGCGAAGTGCCCGTGGTGGCTCCGCTGCTGCACGAGGGTCGCTCCCTGTTCGAGCACCAGGGGTTTCGCTTTGCCCTGTTCCCGCGCCGTGGCGGCCATGCTCCGGAGCCGGGCAACCTCGACCAGCTGTATCGCCTGGGTCAGTTACTCGGGCGTTTGCATGCCGTGGCGGCCATCCGGCCATTCGAACACCGTGAACAGCTGACTGTGGACAACTTTGGCCATGCTTCGCTCAACACCCTGCTGGACGGGGGCTTCGTTCCTCGCGAGCTGCTGCCGGCCTTCGAATCCGTGACCCGCGACCTGCTCAAGCGGGTCGAGGATATCTACGCCCGCACCCCGCACCAGCGGATCCGCCTGCACGGCGACCTGCACCCCGGCAACCTGATGCACCGCGACGACGTCTACCATGTGGTCGACCTCGACGACTGCCGCATGGGCCCGGCGGTGCAGGACCTGTGGATGATGCTTGCCGGCAGCCGCGAGGAGCGCCTCGGCCAACTGGCCGAGCTGATCGACGGTTACAACGAGTTCCACGATTTCGACCCGCGCGAGCTTGCCCTGATCGAGCCACTGCGCGCCCTGCGCCAGCTGCACTACAGCGCCTGGCTGGCACGGCGCTGGGATGACCCGGCGTTCCCGCCGAGCTTCCCGTGGTTCGGCCAGCCGCGTTACTGGGGCGACCAGATCCTTGCCCTGCGCGAACAGATGGCCGCGCTGGATGAACAACCGTTGAAATTGTTCTAGAAGCGCGCCGCGCTCTGTCTACAATAGGCGTCGCTTTATTTAGCTACCTAAGCAAGGATTCTGCATGCACGCCGCAAACCCGCGTCGCGGGTATATTCTGGGCCTTGGCGCCTACATCATCTGGGGCCTGTTCCCCCTGTACTTCAAAGCGATCCAGAGCGTCCCGGCGGTGGAGATCATCGTCCATCGGGTGCTTTGGTCGGCGCTGTTCGGCTCGCTCCTGCTGCTGGTATGGAAACACCCCGGCTGGTGGCGCGAACTGCGCGACAACCCCAGGCGCCTGGCCATTCTGGCCCTGAGCGGCACGCTGATCGCAGGCAACTGGCTGACCTATGTATGGGCGGTGAACAACGGGCGCATGCTCGAAGCAAGCCTGGGCTACTACATCAACCCGCTGATCAACGTACTACTGGGCATGTTGCTGCTCGGTGAGCGCCTGCGCCGCCTGCAATGGCTGGCAGTGGGCCTGGCGGCCCTGGGCGTGGCGCAACAGGTCTGGCAGGTCGGCAGCCTGCCCTGGGTATCGTTGGCGCTGGCCCTGTCGTTCGGCTTCTACGGCCTCATCCGCAAGCAGGCGCCGGTAGCGGCGCTGCCCGGTCTGGTGGTCGAGACCTGGATGCTGGTACCCCTGGCGATCGGCTGGCTGCTGCTGCACCCGACGGCCAACAGCGCCAGCCTGGCGTTTTTAAATAGCAGCGAGGCCCTGTGGCTGATCGCCGCCGGCCCGGTCACCCTGATACCCCTGGTGTGCTTCAACGCCGCCGCGCGCCACCTGCCCTACACCACCCTGGGCTTCCTGCAGTACCTGGCGCCGACCTTGGTGCTGCTGCAAGCGGTGTGGCTGTTCGATGAGCACCTGACCTCCAGCAACCTGCTGGCGTTCGCGTGCATCTGGGCGGGGCTGGCGGTGTACAGCGTCGATGCCTGGCTGAGTTTGCGCAAGCGCGCCTGATCAATTAATAATCAAACAGCTACACGCCACGAAATTCGTGGCCTGTAGCGAGGTCTCCAGAGGTTATCCACACCCTCGTCCCCGTGGTTTGTGCACAAGCGACTGATTACTGAGTGTTTTTTGCTCAATGCTGGCTAACCAGCGTGGTTATTGGGCTGTAGCGGTACGCCCCCAGGTTATCCACAGGGGCGTCCCCGTTAAATCGGGATAACCGTGGGAGCCGTCTTGCCCCGCGATTGCCCGCTATGGCTATCAATCCTCCGACCGTAACTTCAACTCCACCATCAGATCATCCGCCAGGCTCTCCAACCTTGCCTGCAAATCATCCAGCGACAGGGTCAACGGCAGCGCCAGCAGCGCATCGGCCTGGAACAACGGCTCGCTGCTCATCGGCGCCGGGCGCACCTCGGTGCTAAGACGCTCCACGTTCACCCCAAGCTCTGCCAGCAAGCGGGTAATGTCGCGAACGATGCCGGGCCTGTCGTTGCCCACCAGCTCCATCGCGATCGGTTTCCAGGTGCAGGACGGTTCTATGCCGCTTTCGGCGATCAACACGCGAATGCCGTGGTCGCCCAGTTTCTGCAACGACTCGACCAGTTCGGCGTAGTTCTCCGCCGGTACCGCCACCCGCAAGATCCCGGCGAACTGGCCGGCCATGCGTGACATGCGGCTTTCCAGCCAGTTGCCGTTGTGATCGGCGATGCACTGGGCGATACGTTCTACCTGCCCGGCCTTGTCAGGGGCAATCACGGTCAGTACAAGATGGTCCACGGGGCCACTCCTTCATTGCTCTGCAAGCGCCGCCGCAGATGGGGGCGATACGGGGATCAAATCAGTATAGGCAAGGCGCGGCAACCTGCCGCAGGACAGTCAAGGCAACTAATCGTGTACTGTTTCAAGATTTATCTGGAACAATCCACCTGTTTTTTGCGAACATATCGTCTCCCAGCGTGACCCCATGCGACCAATCGGTCGCAGAGCGACGCTTTTAGTCTGATGTTTACCTGCCTGCTGCTTCATGTAGTATGCATCGGCGCGGACTACAAAAACGTCGTTTCGATGTCTGCCAAGGCGCCTGTGAAAATACGCCAACCGCCCGCCGGCCCGTCTGGCGAGCCGCACCCAGCCGCCCCGGATCACGCGGGCATGCACTGGTGCCGTGTTTAGAGAAGCGCTACAGGCTTAATACAGAAGAGCGAAAGCGAAATAGCTGAGCAGAGGTGAGGCAAGCAATGACTGGATACGTTCAAGTCGGTGGCCTTCAGGTCGCCAAGGCCCTGTACGACTTCGTCAACGACGAAGCGATCCCTGGAACCGGCATCAAGGCCGATGCGTTCTGGGCCGGGGCGGCAGAGATCATTAAAGACCTCGCTCCGAAGAACAAAGCCCTGCTCGCCAAGCGCGACGAGCTGCAAGCCAGGATCGACGCCTGGCACCAGGCCCGCAAAGGCCAGGCCCACGACGCCGTGGCCTACAAGGCGTTCCTCGAGGAAATCGGCTACCTGCTGCCAGCCGTCGAGGACTTCCAGGCCACCACCCAGAACGTCGATGAAGAGATCGCGGTCATGGCCGGCCCGCAGCTGGTGGTGCCGGTGATGAACGCCCGCTTCGCCCTGAACGCCGCCAACGCCCGTTGGGGCTCGCTGTATGATGCGCTGTACGGCACCGATGCCATCAGCGAGGAAGGCGGCGCTGAAAAAGCCCAGGGCTACAACAAGGTCCGTGGCGACAAGGTGATCGCTTTCGGCCGCGCCTTCCTCGACCAGGCCGCGCCACTGGCCGCCGGCTCCCATGTCGACTCCACCGCCTACCGCATCGAAGGCGGCAAGCTGGTAGTCGCGCTCAAAGGCGGCAGCAACAGCGGGCTGCGTGACGATGCCCAGCTGATCGGTTTCCACGGCGATGCCGCTGCGCCGACCGCGGTGCTGCTCAAGCACAACGGCCTGCACTTCGAGATCCAGGTCGACGCCAGCACCCCTGTCGGCAGCACCGACGCCGCCGGACTGAAAGACATCCTGATGGAATCGGCACTGACCACCATCATGGACTGCGAAGACTCGGTCGCCGCCGTCGACGCCGACGACAAAGTGATCGTCTACCGCAACTGGCTGGGCCTGATGAAAGGCGACCTGGCTGAAAGCGTGAGCAAAGGCGGCAAGACCTTCACCCGCACCATGAACCCGGATCGCGAATACGCCGCGCCCAATGGCGGCAGCGTGACCCTGCACGGCCGCTCGCTGCTGTTCGTGCGCAACGTCGGGCACCTGATGACCAACCCGGCGATCCTCGACGCCCAGGGCAACGAAATCCCCGAAGGCATCCAGGACGGCCTGTTCACCAACCTGATCGCCCTGCACAACCTCAACGGCAACACTAGCCGCAAGAACACCCGAACCGGCAGCGTCTACATCGTCAAGCCGAAGATGCATGGCCCTGAAGAGGTGGCGTTCGCCGCCGAGATCTTCAGCCGCGTCGAAGATCTGCTCGGGATGAAACGCAACACCGTCAAGGTCGGCATCATGGACGAGGAGCGCCGTACCACGGTCAACCTCAAGGCCTGCATCAAGGCCGCGGCCGAGCGCGTGGTGTTCATCAACACCGGCTTCCTCGACCGCACCGGTGACGAGATCCACACCTCCATGGAAGCCGGCGCCGTGGTGCGCAAGGGCGCCATGAAGAACGAGAAGTGGATCGGCGCCTACGAAAACAACAACGTCGATGTCGGCCTTGCCACCGGACTTCAGGGCCGCGCGCAGATCGGCAAGGGCATGTGGGCCATGCCCGACCTGATGGCCGCCATGCTCGAGCAGAAGATCGCCCACCCGCTGGCCGGCGCCAACACCGCCTGGGTACCGTCGCCGACCGCCGCCACCCTGCACGCCCTGCACTATCACAAGGTCGATGTGCAGGCCCGTCAGCGCGAGCTGGCTTCGCGCACCCCAGCTTCGGTCGACGATATCCTCACCATCCCGCTGGCGGCCAACACCAACTGGTCGGCCGAAGAGATCCGCAACGAGCTGGACAACAACGCCCAGGGCATCCTCGGCTACGTGGTGCGCTGGATCGACCAGGGCGTGGGCTGTTCGAAAGTGCCGGACATCAACGATGTCGGCCTGATGGAAGACCGTGCCACCCTGCGGATTTCGGCCCAGCTGCTGGCCAACTGGCTACGCCATGGCGTAGTCACCCAGGAGCAGGTGCTGGAAAGCCTCAAGCGCATGGCCGCGGTGGTGGACAAGCAGAACGCCGGTGACGCCCTGTACCGCCCGATGGCGCCGAACTTCGATGACAACATCGCGTTCCAGGCGGCGATCGAGCTGGTGATCGAGGGTGCCAAGCAACCGAACGGCTACACCGAGCCGGTCCTGCACCGTCGTCGTCGCGAGTTCAAGGCGCGCAACGGGCTGTAAGCCGCCAGTAACACATCGCGGGGCAAGTCGCATCGGAGCATCGATGCGACTTGCCCCGCGATCGTTTTCAGCCCTGATCCATCCTCAGTTCGCGGCGCACCAGCTCCAGCAACTTGCCCAGGTCCACCGGCTTGAGCAGAAAATCCACCACCCCCAGGTGCATCACGTCCACCGCCTCCTTCACATCGGTGTCGCCCGACACCACGATGATCGACAGCGCCGCCCGCTCGGACTCGCGAACCTGGCGAATCAGCTCCAGGCCATCCTTCGGCTCCATGCGCAGGTCGGTGATCATCAGCGCGATCCGTGGTTCGTAATGCAGCTTCAACATCGCTTCCTGCACACCGTCTGCCGTCATGCAGGCGATGCCTCGGCTCTTCAGGTACAGACTCAGCGCCTCGCTGTTCACCGGATTGTCGTCCACCACCAGTACCACGGGACGAGCCGCGACAGGCGCACTCACCCCGGCCAGTGCCTCGCGCTCGGCGTCACTCAGTATGTCTTCATGCTCGGCCATGGCCCATCTCGTCAAAAAAATCTCGTTCACAGCTTAGGACCGCGAAATTTACATAGCCCGGTTCGCCTTTCGTCGGATCCTTGACAGCCTCGCTCTAGACTTACGTCCAATGGGCACCACAGTACGGCCAGCCGACCATGGGGGCCGAGAACAACAAAGCCGACCCCTATAGATAGATATATATAGTTCGGCGTAGCGATACGGTCAGCTTCATGAGCAAAAAGGACGCCTATACCCAGGCCGGCAGGACAGCGGTACTGCAAAACATCCAGGGCACCCTGCAGTTCCTGCAGCGTTTCCCGCCGTTCAACCAGATGGAACACAGCCACCTGGCCTACCTGGTGGAACAGTGCCAGCTGCGCTTCTACGCGGGCGGCGAAAGCATCATCACGCCGGCAGAGGGCCCGGTCGAGCACTTCTATATCGTCAAGCAGGGGCGCGTGGTTGGCGAACGTCACCATGTCACCAGGCCAGGCACCGAGACCACCTTCGAGATCACCAGCGGTGAATGCTTCCCGCTGGCGGCTTTGCTCGGCGAGCGGGCCACCCGCACCGAGCACCTGGCCGGCGAAGACACCTTCTGCCTGCAACTGGACAAGGCCGCGTTCATTCGTGTGTTTTCCATGTCCGAGGTGTTCCGCGACTTCGCCCTGCGCGGCGTCAGCAGCCTGCTCGACCAGGTCAACCAGCAAGTGCGCCAGCGCGCCGTGGAAACCCTGGGCACGCAGTACTCGCTTAACACACCGCTGGGCGAACTGGCGCTGCGCCACCCGGTGGTGTGCACGCCAGACCTGGCACTGCGCGAAGCCGTGCGCCTGATGCACGAGCAACAGGTCGGCAGCATCGTGATCATCGATGAGCAGCGCCACCCCATCGGCATCTTCACTCTGCGCGACCTGCGCCAGGTGGTGGCCGACGCCAGCGCCGAACTGACCGCGCCCATCGAGCGCTACATGACCGCCAAACCGTTCTACCTGAGCCCACAGGCCAGTGCGTTCGACGCCGCCATGGCGATGACCGAACGCCACATCGCCCACGTCTGCCTGGTGGACAACCAGCGCCTGTGCGGGGTGATTTCCGAGCGCGACCTGTTCTCTCTGCAACGCGTCGACCTGGTACACCTGGCCCGCACCATCCGCCATGCACCGCGGCTGGACAGCCTGGTGTCACTGCGCGGCGAAATCGGCCAGTTGGTCGAACGCATGCTCGCCCACGGCGCGTCCTCGACGCAGATTACCCAGATCATCACCCTGCTCAACGACCACACTGTATGCCGGGTGATCGAACTGGCCATCGCCGAGCGCGGCGACCCCGGCGTGCCTTTCAGCTGGTTGTGCTTCGGCAGCGAGGGCCGCCGCGAGCAGACCCTGCACACCGACCAGGACAACGGCATTCTTTTCGAGGCCCGTGACGGCGCCGAAGCCGAGGCGATCCGCGCACGCTTGCTGCCGTTGGCCCAGCATATCAACCACAACCTGGCCCAGTGCGGCTTCACCCTGTGCAAGGGCAACGTGATGGCCGGCAACCCCGAGCTGTGCCTGTCGCGTGGCGAGTGGGCGCGGCGCTTCGCCGGCTTCGTACGCGAAGCCAGCCCCGAGAACCTGCTGCGCTCGAGCATCTATTTCGACCTGCGCGTGGTCTGGGGCGACGAGCAAGGCTGCGAGCAACTGCGCCAGGGCCTGCTGGAGCAGGTCGCGGACAACCGCATCTTCCAGCGCATGCTGGCCGACAACGCCCTGCGCCAGCGTCCGCCGGTCGGGCGCCTGCGCGAGTTCGTGCTGACCCGCCAGGGTGACGACAAGGCCGCCACCCTCGACCTCAAGGTGCAAGGCCTGACCCCGTTCGTCGATGGCGCTCGGCTGCTGGCCCTAGCCCATGGCATAACGGCCTGCAACACCCTCGAACGGCTGCGTCAGCTGATTACTAAGGGGGTAATCGACCCGCTCGACGGCGCCGCCTATGAAGAGGCCTACCACTTCATCCAGCAGACCCGCATGCAGCAGCACCAGCGCCAGAGCCGCGAGAACATGCCTTACTCCAACCGGCTCGACCCCGATAGCCTCAACCACCTGGATCGGCGCATCCTGCGCGAGTCCCTGCGCCAGGCCCAGCGCCTGCAGAGCAGCCTGGCCCTGCGGTACCAGTTGTGAACCTGTTCGCCTGGTTGCGCCCCACAGCCCCCGAACTCGATGCGGCGCTGCAGCGGCGCCTGGACGCGCTGCCCGGCCCTGCTCCCCTGGGCGTGTGCTCCCTGCGCGAACAGCGCTGGGTGGTGCTGGACCTGGAGACCAGCGGCCTGAATCTCAATCGCGACCAGGTGCTGTCGATCGGCGCGGTGGCCATCGAGGACGGTGCCATCGACCTCGGCCGGCCGTTCGAACGGACCCTGCGCCGCCCCGAACAGAAAACCAACGCCAGCGTGCTGATCCACGGCCTGGGCCCCAGCGCCCTGGCCGCCGGCTGCGAACCGGTCGAAGCCCTGCTCGACCTGATGACGTTCATCGGCGACAGTCCGGTACTGGCGTTCCATGCCCCGTTCGACCAGCGCATGCTGGCCCGGGCGTTGAAGGACAGCCTGGGCCTGCGCCTGCAGCATCCGTTTCTCGACGTGGCGGAGCTGGCGCCGATGCTCAACCCCGACACCGTGCTGCGCGAGGCCGGGCTGGACGACTGGATCGCCCGTTTCGGTCTCGAAGTCCAGGCCCGCCACCATGCCAGCGCCGATGCCCAGGTGACCGCGGAACTCGCGTTGATCCTGTTCAGCCAGGCGCGCCGCCAGCAACTGGACAGCCCGCTGCAGCTGGAGCAGCGGGTGCGCCAGTGGCGACGACGCAAGGCGCAGCACCACGGCCTCTGACTTTTATCGCGCTCCCCTCACATGCTGGCAATCCGATAAGCGTCAATTGCGCCCTCCCCCCTGCCTCTGCCACAATCGCGAATAATTATCGTTAGTTAACGCATTCTTTCCCGGGGAACGCTTCTTGACGTCTGCGCACAGTCCACATGCCGAACTGGTCGGAGCGCTGTACCGCGACCATCGCACCTGGCTGCTGGCTTGGCTGCAGCGCAGCACCGCCTGCCGCCAGCGTGCCGAGGACCTGAGCCAGGACACCTTTGTGCGCCTGCTCGGCCGCGAGCGTTTGGACGCCCCTCGCGAACCGCGCGCCTTTCTGGTCGCCGTGGCCAAGGGCCTGTTGTTCGACCACTTCCGTCGTGCCGCCCTCGAGCAGGCCTACCTCGCGGAACTGGCGCTGCTGCCCGAAGCCGAGCACCCGTCACCGGAACAGCAACACCTGATCCTCGAAGACCTCAAGGCCATCGATCGCTTGCTGGGCAAGCTGTCGAGCAAGGCCCGGGCAGCCTTCCTGTACAACCGCCTGGACGGCCTGGGGCACGCCGAGATCGCCGAGCGCCTCGGGGTGTCGGTCTCGCGCGTGCGCCAGTACATCGCCCAAGGCCTGCGCCAGTGCTATGTCGCTCTTTACGGTGAGCCGACATGAAGCATGCCCCGGTTTCCAGCAAGGTGCTGGAAGCGGCCATCGCCTGGAAGCTGTGCCTCGACGAAGGTAGCGGTACCCCGGACGAACGCAGCGAGTTCACGCGCTGGCACGCCGCCCACGAGGAGCACGCCCGCGCCTGGCTGCAACTGGGCATGCTCGACCAGCGCGTCAACGCTGCCGCCGGACCGGTACGCCACGCCCTGCTGCAATCCCGGGCCGGGTTGCGCCAGCGCCTGGGCGGCCTGGCCGGCATGCTGCTACTCGGCGGTCTGCTGGCCTGGGCTGGCGCACCGTCACTGTCGCCCACCTACTGGCTGGCCGACCAAAGCACCAGCACCGGCGAGTTGCGTACCCTGCGCCTGGAAGACGGAACCCTGCTCAGCCTCAACAGCCAGACCGCGGTGGACATCGACTTCCAGGGCGAACAACGGCTGATCGTCCTGCACCAGGGCGAGATCTCGGTGGAAACCGGCCACAAGGACAGCCGCCCGTTGCTGGTGCGCACCGAGGAAGGTCGCCTACGCCCGCTGGGCACCCGCTTCCTGGTCAAGCGCGAGAAGGCCGGCACACGCCTGGAGGTGCTGCAGGCATCGGTAGCCGCCAAACCCCAGCACAGCGGCGACGAGCAGGTGCTGCGCGAAGGCCAGCAAGTGCTGATGAGCGCCGACGGCCTGGGCAGTGTCAGCCCCGTGGCGGTCGGCAGCGACGCCTGGACCCGCGGCATGCTGGTGGTGGACAACGTGCGCCTGGCCGACCTGGTGGCCACCCTCGGCCAGTACCGCAGCGGCCACCTGGGCGTCAGCGACGCAGTGGCCGAGCTGCGCGTGAGCGGCAGTTTCCCGCTGACCGACACCGACCTGGCCCTGGCCTCGCTGCAACCGGTGCTGCCGGTGAAGATCGAACGGCATACGCCGTGGTGGGTCACCGTTACCGCCAAATAGCCCCAGCCAGACCGCCCTTTGGCAGCCGGCTTGCCGCCTCTCAAAGGGTTTTGCAAATCAGTCGTATTTTTTTTCACGCCCCCCTGTCACTTTTCCACTCTCGCTCGGCAAGGAAGCAGTCAGCACTATTTCGTCGAGGAGCCGCTGAATGTCCCGTGCCGTTGATGCTTTGCTTCGCCCCAGCCTGATGGCCCTGGCCATCGGCCTGGCCATCCCGTTGGCCAGCACCGCCCTGTTCGCCGCCGAACAGTCCGCCATGCGTGCCTACAACCTGCCCAGCGCACCGCTGGCCAGCACCCTGAACCAGATCGCCAGCCAGGCCGGTATCGCCCTGGCGCTGGATCCGGCGCTGGTCAGTGGGCGCAATTCGGCACCGGTAAGCGGCCAGTTCGACGCCGTCGGCGCTCTACAAGCCGCGCTAAGTGGTACGGGCTTGCAACTGCAGCAGAGCAGCGCCGGCAGCTATAGCCTGGTAACGGCAAGCGAGGGCACGCTGGCACTGCCGGAGACAAACATCGACGCCAACAGCAGCTTTGAAAGCGCCTGGGGCGTGGTAGAGGGCTACACCGCGACCCGCACTGCGGCGGGCACTAAGACAGATACTGCCATCGCGGAGTTGCCACGCTCAGTTAGCGTGATCACTCGCCAGCAGATGGAAGACCGCCCGGTCCTCAACCTGAATGACGCCTTGCGCTACACCGCAGGCGTGCAGAGCAGCGGATACGGCGCAGACTCGCGCAATGACTGGCTGCTGGTGCGTGGCTTCGTGCCCACCCAGTTCCTCGACGGCCTGCCACTGCCTCAGGGCAACTATGCCACCCCCAAGATCGAGACCTGGAATCTGGAGCGTATTGCCGTACTGCGCGGCCCTGCTTCGTCCGTCTATGGCCAGACCCCGCCTGGTGGCCTGCTGGACATGACCAGCCGTCGGCCCCAGCTGGAAAGCAGCCATGAAGTGGAAGCCCAGGTGGGTAGCAACAACCATAAGCAGATCAACTTCGACAGCACCGGCAAGGTCGACGATGCCGGCCAGTTTCTTTACCGTGTCAGCGGCACCGTGCGCGACAGCGGCGCACCAGTCGATCATATTCCGGACAAACGCTACAACATCGCTCCCAGCCTGACCTGGAACATCAACGACGATACCAAGCTGACCTTCCTCAGCCAGTATACCCGCGACGATACCGGCATCACCGGCCAGTTCCTGCCGTTGCAGGGCACCAAGCTGGCCAGCCCGGCAGGCAAGATTTCCCACCACAAGAACCTGGGCGATCCCGACTGGGAATCCTACGACCGTACCTACTACCACCTGGGCTATGCGTTCGAGACCCGACTGAACGACATGTGGCAGTTCCGCCAGAACCTGCGCTACGTGCGCAACGAACTGGACTTCAAAGGGATCACCGCTGGCGGTTCGATCTGGCCCAAAGGCCCGGATGAAGCCGTCAGCCCCGATGGCACCGTGCAACGCACCGCCGGTATTGTCGAGGAGGACATCAGCCAGTTCGCCGTGGACAACAACTTCCAGGCCGATTTCCAGACCGGCGTGGTCAGCCACACCCTGCTGCTTGGGCTCGATCACCAGCGTTCCAGCAGCAATGCCCACTGGCGCTGGGGCTCGGCCGGCGTGCCGCCGAGCAACATCCACAACCCGGTGTACGGCCAGGACTTCTCGAACGTCCAGTACTTCGACATGTACGACTACACCCAGAAAACGCAGCAGACCGGCCTCTACCTTCAAGACCAGATGGCCCTGGACAACTGGCGCCTGACACTGGGTGGCCGCGAAGACTGGGTGCACACCGGTACCACGTTCCACAACATGAGCGATGCCACCAATACCCAGCGTGACAAGAAGTTCAGCGGCAATGCGGCGCTGAGCTACGTTTTCGACAACGGCATGACCCCCTATATCTCCTATGCCGAGTCCTTTGAACCTGCGTCAGGCTCCTCGGTCAACAGCACCGATGCCTTCAAGCCCACCGAAGGCAAACAGTATGAGCTAGGTATCAAGTACCAGCCGCCAGGCAGCAAGAGCCTGTTCACCGCTGCGGTATTCGACCTGACCCAGGAGAACATGTCGGTCACCGAGGCCAACGTCACCCGCCAGGTGGGTGAAGTCCGGGTCAAGGGCCTGGAGCTGGAGGCCACGTCCGATGTAACCGAAAACCTCAAGTTGGTGGGCTCCTACACCTACAACGATAGCGAGATCGTCAAGGGCACCACTGAGGAGAAAGGCAAGCGCATGGCCCAGGTGCCACGCAACCAGGCTACCGCGTGGGCCGACTACACCTGGCACAGCGGCCCGCTGGACGGCTTCGGCGTCGGGGTGGGTGTGCGCTATGTAGGTGACACCTATGGCAACACCACAAACACCGACTGGGGCCACGTCGGCTCGTATACCGTGTACGACGCCTCGGTGCACTACGACCTGGGCCGCCTGAACGGTACCTTCAAGGGCGTGACGGTTGCCGTGGATGCCAAGAACCTGTTCAACAAGGACTACCTGTCGACCTGCGATGGCTACTACTGCTACTACGGCGACGAGCGCAACGTAATGGCCAGCGTCAACTACAAGTTCTGAGTGGCCATCGCGGGTCAAGCCTACTCCCGCAGATCGTGGGAGCGGGCTTGCCCCGCGATGGTGTAAGGAGCCGTGATGAAAAGCCAAACCATCCGCCGCTGGTCAGCGATCCACACCTGGAGCAGCCTGGTGTGCACGCTGTTCCTGCTGCTGCTGGCCCTGACCGGCCTGCCGCTGATTTTCCACCACGAGCTGGAACACCTGCTGGGCGATGCCCCCGAACTGCGCGAGATGCCCGCCGGCACCCCGCATCTAGACCTGCAGCAACTTGTGCTCAAGGCCGAGCAACACCGCCCTGGCGAAGTCATGCAGTACTTCGGCTACGAAGAGGACGAACCCAACGGCGTGGTGGCGATCATGGCCGCCACCGCCGGCACCCACCCGGACCAATCGCACACCTTCATGCTCGATGCGCGCACCGGCGAGGCCGTGGCCATGCCGGCAGCCAACGGCGGTTTCATGATGCTGATGCTGCGTCTGCACGTGGACATGTTCGCCGGGCTGCCCGGCAAGTTGTGGCTGGCCTGCATGGGCCTGCTGTTCATCATCGCGATCATCTCCGGCACGGTGCTGTACGCGCCGTTCATGCGCCGCCTGGAGTTCGCCACGGTGCGCCACGACAAATCCCGGCGCCTGCGCTGGCTCGACCTGCACAACCTGATCGGCGTGGTGACCCTGACCTGGGCCCTGGTGGTCGGCGTCACCGGGGTAATCAGCGCCCTGTCCGACCTGGTGATCGCCGCCTGGCGCAATGACAGCCTGGCGGCCATGGTCGCCCCCTACCGCGATGCCCCGCCGCTCACCGAACGCGCCCCGGCCACGCAGTTGCTGAAGATCGCCGAACAGGCCGCGCCAGGCATGCGTCCGGACTTCATCGCCTTCCCCGGCACGCGCTTCTCCAGCGAACACCATTACGCGGTATTCATGAACGGTGCCACGCACCTGACATCCCACCTGTTTACCCCGGTACTCATCGACGCCCGCACCCTGGAAGTGACCGCGGTCGGCGCCCGGCCCTGGTACATGGACGCCATGGGCCTGTCCCAGCCCCTGCATTTTGGTGACTACGGTGGCCGCCCCATGCAGATTCTGTGGGCGGTGCTGGACGTGCTGACCATCGTCGTGCTCGGCAGTGGTCTGTACCTGTGGTGGGGCAAGCAACGCAAAGCCAGGGAGGCACGTGCATGAGCCACAAGTCACAGCCAACCCTGCGGATTTTCGCCTGGCCCCTGCTCATCGGCTTGCTGGGCGCCGCCGGGCTGTTCGCCGCCCTGCTGGGTGATGGGCCCTGGGACGCGCTCGCCTGGCTGGGTCTGGGCGTCCCCGCCGTGCTCGGCGTGCGCAGCCTGTGCGGTCGATAGCCGGATACCACAGGCCGCCCGCAAGGGCCCAGTAGCGTGGACGCTCCCCACAGCAAGGAGCGGCCATGCGTCCCCTGGAACGTATCGAATTCATCGACCAACAGATTCTCACGCTGCTCGCCGCAATGCCCGTACCCGGCCGGCACGCGCAGGCGAGGCCCCGACTCCACCATGAGATCGCCAGTTTCTGGACGGCTACCGATACCCAGGGGCGCTCACGCCGTCTGCGGCTGGTGGACCTGCGCAGGGCATTGATGCAGGCCGAGCTCGGTTTGCGCATCCACGACCAGACGCTGAGCGAGCAGCAGGCGCAGCTCGTCAGTAGCTGCCTCGACCTGCCCTGCGCCTGGCAACGCCACCGCCAGCCGGTGGCGCAGCGCGTACAGGTGTACCGACCGGTCCTGAGCCGCGACCGCCCCCAATGGCGGGCCGCACTCCCTGGCACCTTCGTGCTCATGGCTGGCACAGCGGAAGGCGCAAACCAGGTTCCTGCACAAGCACATGGGCCGGCGTACCTGTTCGGCCTGCCCCAGGGCATCGAGGTCTACACGTCACTGGCCGAGCTGCATCAGGAGCTGTGCGAGCGGCTCGACGACCCGATCCAGAGCACTCCACTGTTGCAACTGCTGGTCGAGCCTGAGCAGATCGCCAACGCCCGTCTCGCTGACCGCCTGCGCTACCAATGGTACGCAGACGACCCTATCGAGGCCCAGGTGGACAGCCTGATAGAGGCGCAACGGCGGCGTCTCCACACTGCCTGGGCGACAGCAGATGCGCAGGCCGACATCGGCAAGGCCGTTGCTCTTGGCGATGAATGTGGCAAGCGTCCGCTGCTCGATACCCGCTATGCCCTGCTGCTGGAAAAGCACCTGCCCAACTGGCTGCGCCAGGCAGGCCCGCAAGCCCTGGCGCATATCATGCAGACCCTGCAAGTACTGGTGGCCACCGGTCAGCAGGTAGCCGCCCCCGGGATTCTCACCCTGCGCCAGTTCCAGGAACAGAACCGCCTCGAGGACTGGGCACGCCAGCGCGTGCAACAACACTTGCGCAATGACCTGGGGTTGACCATTGCGCCTGCGGATATCGAGGTCTACGTCACCCAAACCCGGCAGGTCGGCCCCCACCTGAATCCATTCAACCCATCCAGCTACATCACCTGGCGCGGGCTGGAAAAGGTCGGCGGCCAGCTCGTCGAGAACATCCACGAGCGCTACTCCCTTGATCAACTGGCGCTGCGCAACGTGGCCTGGTTCGATTTTGACTATTGGCTCACCGCCCGCATCGTCCACCGCCTTGGCAAGCCATTGCCAGCCGAACTGTCGCCAGGCTACATCAAGCGCATGGTGCGGCATCTGAGCGTAGGGGGCAGCTATGTCGAGTACCTGAGGGCGCAACTGATCGATTCGACGGTTGGCGCCTGGCGTCTGCATGCCCATTGCCGGATCAACCGTGCGCGGATGCGCGCCGAAGCGGCCAAGGCGCGCTATGCTGGGCATCTAGCCGCTGGTGGCAGCGAACGTGGCTATGCATGGGTACGCCAGGTGCTGGACTACCCTCACAACGCCTTGCGCCCACCGGTGGATGGCGACTCTCTCACCGTGCGGCAATTGTTGATCGGTGGCCATACTGTGCAAGGCGTATTGCTCATCAACTGCAGCACGCCTCGGGTAGGCCTGTTCGTGCTGTACACCCCCGACGCGCCAGACCGCAGGGCCTGGCGTGCGTTCGCCAGCCCACGCGAACTGCTACGACTGCTCAAGCACAAACCCGCCTTGCGCAGCTATGTCACCAGTCGCATGGCGCAACGTTCCAAGGCCGCCACTGAAGGATTATTGGTCAAAGGTCGCCTGGGCCCAGTGCTGAGTACACCCGCAATCGCCGACGATCTGTTCTTCGCCTACTACATGGCCGAAGTCCACGGCATGCTGGCAGTCGCCGATGCCAACAGCCGCACTTCGGCTGAAGCAGACGCGCAACAAGCTGTCGCCATCTCCTGGCGGGTACTCGACCTGATCAGCCTGATACTGCCGTCGAGGTTACTGATCCCGATGTCGCTGGGGCGCATGGCGATCGAGATCTGGGGCAGCGCGGAGGCCTATCGCGCCGAAGACCTCAATGGTGTGCTGCAGCATGTGTACAGCGCACTGGGTCACTTCAACGATGCGACCACCAGCCTGGCCACCACCGGCCTGATGCGCCGCCTGCTACGCGGCATGCCGGCGCAGCCGCCGTTGCCGATGCCCAGCCACTACAGCGTCGCGGCCCCAGCCGAACACCTGCGCTATCGAATCGATGGCATCTATGGCGAGGGGGTCTTCGAAAAAGCTTCGGAATTCGAAGGCCTGAGCCACTACTTCATCCAGGATGCACAGCAGCGACACTACCGGGTCACCTTCGATGGCCAGCGCTGGCGCGTGATCGACCCCGCCCAGCCGGATGCTTACCAACTACAGCCGCTCAAGCGCCTGGCCGATGGCCGTTGGGTGATCGACTCACCACTGCTCTGGTATGACGGCCTGCCAGACCTGGAGCGGCTGTTCGATGACTGCCGCCTACCCGAAGAGCTCGACGGGACAGCGATCGGCGACATCGACGGGCTTTACCTGGCCCATGAGCAGCTGTACCTGCAAACCCGCGGCGGCCAGCTGGCGCTGCGCCGCCATCTGCTTCAGGGCCGCTACCACCTGCCGATCCCGGCTACCCGCAGCACCGGCGTGGAGCCTTGGGCAGTGTTACGCTGGCAGGATCATCAGTGGCGTATCCAAGTTCGCCAGGCCGGGCGCAGCAGCGCCTGGCTGACGCTGCCGCAGGCTTACGCTGTCAGCCGAGGCAGCACAGCGTCCAGGCGCTGATGCAAGGCGCTGCCGCTCGGCCAGTTGCGCAGCAAGCGCGCCCGGTCACGGGCAAACGCCGGAGCGAAGCTGAGCTGGGTGGCATGTTGGCACATGGCGTCGAGGTCGATCAGCGACCATTGGCCGTCCTGCCAGAACAGGTTGTGGCCCTTGAAGTCGCCATGGCTGATGCGCTCGCGGATCAGTTGCTGCATTACCAGCACCAGGGCCTCGACCTGCGCGTCGGGCGCCTCGCCACTTTGCACGTAGGGTGCAAAGCATTCGATCAAGTCCGGCCCGTCGGCGTACTCGGTCACCAGATAGGCCGTGCTGCGCAGCCCCATCACCCGCTGCTCCAGCACCGCCAGGGGGCGAGGCGTGGCGATGTCGAGAAACTCAAGGCGGTGCCCTTCGATCCACGAATGCCAGGCCCGGCTGGGGCGCCAGAAGCGCTTGAACCAGTGGGCGGTATTCTTGATGTTGTAGCGCTTGAGCACCAGCGTGCGGCCGCCCACCTCGATACGCGCCACACTGGCCGCCCCACCGGTCTTGTACAGGTGGCCCTGGTCAATCAGTACATCGGCCTTCTCGAGCACCGGCAGCAGCGCCTCGACTTCGCCGCGACGGATGGCGCGCAGGCCCGACAGACTACGTTCGACGCTGAACAGCGTACATTCGCGCCCGGCCTTGTCCAGGTAGTCTTTCAGGCGCCAGTTGCGCACCTTGTCCACCTGCTTTTGCAACGCCTCCAGCGGCAGCGCATGCTCGGCGTTGGCCAGGATGTAGTGCACCAGCGCCTCCTCGATGAAAGGCTCCAGGCGCTTGGGCAACTGGGCGAAGAACACCCCGAGGTTTTCCAGCACGCGCTGACGCGACAGCTGCTGGCCGGGGGTTTCGGCCTTGATACCGGCGCCGTCGATCAGGTACAGCGTGCCGTCCTGGCGCAGCAGGTTGTCCAGGTGCAGGTCCTCCTGCCACAACCCCTTGGCGTGCATGTGCGCAACAGCGGTCAACGCCTCGCCAAGCACCAGGTGCTGCTCGTCGGCGAGCATCGGCAATGATTCCACCTCGGCCCAGGCGTCACCCAGGCTTTCGGCATGATCGAGGTATTCGAACAACAGCCAGCCACCCTCGCCATCCTTGAGGCCATCGACCAGCAGCCGCGGCGTGGTCAGGCCCTGATCGGCCATCAGCCGGGCTCCATCGCGTTCGCGCTGGAAGTGGCGGGCGGCGTTGCCGCCGACCAGCAACTTGGCCAGGACCTTGGTGCCACGCCAGATGCCGGCGCCGACATAGCGCTGGCCCGGCAGCACGCGCAGCAGGCTGAGCAGTTGCAGGTCGGCGCTGCCCGCCGCGTCAGCGAGGGTGATGGTCAGGGGCAGGCTTGGGCTGCGCCCGGCCTCCTTCAATTCGGACAGGCGCATCAGCGGGCCTCTTTGTGACGGCGGCGTTGGGTCAGGCGTTGCAGCCAGGTGGAAACCAGGGCGCTGTCTTCCGGCTGCTCCAGGTAGGCGGCCAGCAGCACAAGCACGTCTGCCTCGCTCCAGGCACGGGCACGCCTTAGCAGCGGCTCGAGGTCCTTGACCCGGTCACGCATGCCGAACAGCAGCGGGCGGGTCTTCTCCAGGTCGATCAGCTGTGCCTGCCAGCCCTCGCGGCGCTCACGCAGGAAGATATGCTTGGGGTAGAAGCAACCGTGCATCTGCCCGGCGGCGTGCAGGGTGCGGGCCAGTCGTCCACAGGCTTGGAGAATCGCCTCGCGCTGCGGCGCAGCCATCTGCGACCAGCGGGCAAGCAACTGCTCGAGATCAATCCATTCGTCCAACGCGCGGGTCATGAGAATCGCGCGATGCTGCCCAGCCTGTTTGCGCTCGCCGTAGAACACCGCCTGCAAGGCAGGGATGTCGAGCTTCTGGTAGCGGCTGATGTTGCGGAACTCGCGGGCGAACGTCGGCTCGCCAAATGGCCGCTGCAGGCTGCGAGTAAAGTAGTCGCTCTGGCGCTTGAGGTAGAAGCCCTTGCCCTCCAGCTCCAAACGGAAAACGCTGCTCCAGCCACCACGGCCAGTGTTGGGTTCATCGACAGCGTCCAGTTGCAAAGCCCAGAGCGCCTCGAAGTCGCCCAGTCCGTGGCGTTGCAGCAGTGCCTGATCGGCACTGGCCAGGTAGTCGGTCATTCTCTTCCCTCGAAAAAACCCAGGACCTGACGGATACGCTTCTTGTCGCGGCCATGCAGACGCGCATGTCCACGGTATTGCAGATAAAAGCGCAGGCGCTGGGTCGCCGACAAATGATATTTGGCAACCTTGTCCAGGCATGCCAGATCCTTGATCAACCGATGGCGCAGCATGAAGCCGCGCCAGAAGTCACCGGTTGGGCAATCGATGAAGAACAGCGTGCCCTGGTCATCGACCAGCAGGTTGCGCCACTTCAGATCGTTATGGGCGAAATGATGGTCGTGCATCACCCGCGTATGCCGCGCCAGCTGGCGGCTGACATGGTCGACCCAGGCCGCGTCACGCAGGCGCGGATCATTGCGCTCAGCCAACGCCGAAAGGTCCTCGGTGCGTGGCAGTTCGCGAGTGATCATCGCCCCACGGCCAAACGCCAGGCCCTGGCGCTCGAGGCCCCAGGCGACCACGTCGGCGGTGGGGATGCCCCACTTGGCGAACTGCTTAAGGTTCTGCCACTCGGCCTTGACGCGCGGGCGCCCCAGGTAGCGACGCATGTGCTTGCCGGCGCCAGTGTAGCGTTTGACGTAGTAGTTGACCCCGTCCCGTTCGATACGGATGACCTCGCTCAGCGGGTCGCGGGTCAGGCGCTCGCCCTTGATCGCGAACACCGCGTCGATACTGCCGAAATCGGCCGCCAGGTGCGCATACTCAGGCGCCAGGTTCCAGCTCGCCATCAGAGTGCGTCCCCGTAACGTTGCTTGCGGTCATAGAGTTTCTGCGCCTTGCGCTCCAGCCAGGCGAGCAGTGCGGCCTCGTCCTTGAGCACCTGGCGCAACGGGCGCTGGAAGTAGCCACGCAAGAAGCGCAGCTTGTCGCGGCGGGTCAGGCCGATGTCCAAGGCCGAGAAATACAGGGCGGCCAGGTCCTTGTCGCGCCAGCGGCGGGTAATTTTCGCCCGTGTCTGAGCGCGGTGCAGGTCGATCACCGACAGCTTGAAGTCTTCCGGCGTCACCGGGCGGTCGGTGTGCAGCAGGAAATGACAGATGTAGCAGTCGCGGTGATTGACCCCTGCGCGGTGCATGCCGCCGGTCATCTTCGCCACCTCGGCGATCAGTGCGCGCTTCAGGCGCGGCGCTGGCGGCTGCTTCACCCAATCGATGCTGAAGTCTTCCAGGCTGACGGTCGGCGCCAGCTCCTCGGTGACGATGAACGAATGCTGGGTGGCCGGATTGCCACCGCGCTCGCCGTAGGCCACGGCGGTCATGGTTGGCACGCCAGCTTCATGCAGGCGCTGGATCGCACGCCACTCCTGGCCGGCACCGAGCACCGGCAGCTTGGCGCTGAGCAGGTTCTTGAAAATCTCGCCCCAGCCGATGCCACGGTGGATCTTGACGAAGAAGCCCGCGCCATCGACCTCGGTACGCAGGGTGCGACGGCCTTCCAGCTCGCGATATACCTCGCCCTGCAGGGCCTCGACGGCATCGAAGGGGTCACGCCCGGCCCACAGGCGCTTGAACGGTTCGGCCAGTATCAGCTTCATGCGGTCTCCTGCCCAAGGATCACATCGGCGGCATGCTGCGGCATGCTGTACAGGTCGGCGGTGGCGGCGAACGCCACGCCGTTGCTCGCCCAGGATGCACGGGCCGCGGCGTCTTCGAGCATGCGTTGCAGATAGGCGTTGAGCTGGTCCTGCTCGAATGGCTCGTCCAGCACCAGGCCGCTGTCGGCCTCGGCGATGTAGTGGGCATAGCCGCACACCTGCGACACCAGCACCGGCAGGCCGGCGACCAGCGCCTCTAGCAATACGGTACCGGTGTTTTCGTTGTAGGCAGGGTGGATCAGCAGGTCGGCGCCAAGCAGGAAGCGCGGAATATCGCTGCGACCCTTGAGGAACTGCACCTGGTCGCCCAGGCCGAGAGCCGTGCTCTGCACCTGGAACAGCTTGGGGTCGTCCTGGCCGATGACCATCAGTTTCGTACGCTTGCGCAGGGCTGACGGCAGCGCCGCGAGGGCCTTGAGGCTGCGGTCGACGCCCTTGGTCTTGAAGCCCGAGCCGATCTGCACCAGCAGCAACTCGTCGTCGGCCAGGCCGAACTCCTGGCGGAAGGCGGCGCGGATGGCCTCGGCGTCGGCCGGGCGCCGGCGGTCCTGGGAAATGCCCGGCGGCAGCAGGTGGAAACGCGCCTCGGGCGTACCGTAGTGCTTGATGAACAGCGGCTGCTGCACCTCGGAGATCATCAGGATCTCGGTACGTGCATCCTTGGCGAACACCGCCCGCTCGTACTCGGCGAAGTGGCGATAGCGGCCCCAGCGGCGGTAGAGGCCGCCGCGCAGGGTCTGGGCCTTGTCCTCGAAGCAGCCATCGGCGGCGTAGTAGACATCCAGGCCGGGCATCTTGTTGAAGCCGATCAGGCGATCGACCGGACGCTTGGCCAGGTCCGCCGCCATCCACGCACTGAGCTTCTCGTTGCGGCGATGGTTGAACAGCGCCTTGACCGGCGCCACCAGCACCTCGAAGCCCGGCGGAATATCGCCTTCCCAGATCAGCGTGTACACACGGATCTGGTGGCCACGCTTCTGGCATTCGAGGGCGATGCGCATGAAGTCACGCTGCAACCCGCCAAAGGGGAAATACTTGTAGAGCACAAAAGCCAATTGCATCAACGAACATCCTCAGCCAGCAGCAGCGCGCTCAAGCGGCCCGCCACATGCTCGGGATTCAGGCGAGTGAAGCACAGCGGCCACTCGCGTTTGAGATCGAACCGGCGCAGGTCCTCGGCACTCGGTTTATAGGTGCACTTCTTCTGCAGGCACGGGGCGCAGGGGAAGTCGCTCGCCTGGTGGATCTGGGCGCGTCCGTAGGCACCGGTCAGACCAGGGTTGGTGGGGCCGAACAGGGAGATGGTCGGCACATCCAGGGCGGCGGCCAGGTGGCCCAGGCCGGTGTCCACCGCCACGCAGGCCTTGGCGGCGGCCAGCACACGGGCCACGCCCGCCAGGTTCAATTTGGGCAGCACCTGGCAATTGCTCAAGCCCTGGGCGATGCGCTCGGCGCGGGCTTTTTCCGCAGGATTGCCCCACGGCAGCATCACCTGCAGCTTGCGCCGGCCCATGCGCTCGGCCAGCTCGCGCCAGTAGGCCTCGGGCCAATGTTTGGTGGCCCAGGTGGTGCCATGCAGGAACACCACGTAGGGCGCGGCGGGCGGCAGTTGCAAGCGGTTGAGGTCAAGGCCGTAGTTGCCCAGCCCTTCCGGCAGGTCGTAGGCAAGGGCCAGGGCGAACAGTTGGCGCACGCGTTCAACGGCGTGCTGGCCGACAGCGACCGACAGCCGCCGGTCATAGAAGCGGCTGGCCCAGCCCTCACGAGCCGAGTAACGGTCCAGGCCGGCTACCGGCGCTTTCACGTAACGGGTCAGCCAGGCCGACTTGACCAGGCCTTGGGCATCGATCACCAGGTCGTACTTGCGCTCGCGCAGGCGCTGCTTGAAGGCCTTCCACTCGCCGCTCTTGAGCGTCTGCCAGATATTCTTGCGCCAGCGGCGGATAGCCACCGGAATCACCTGATCGACCGCCGGGTGCCAGCTGGGGATCTCGGCGAAGCCTTCCTCCACCACCCAGTCGAAACGGATGCCGGGGATGGCGTGGGCGGCGTCGGTAAGGGCCGGCAAGGTATGGATGACGTCACCCAGCGACGACGTCTTGATGATCAGGACCCGCACTCAGTCGACCTCGGCCACGGTTGCGATCAGGTCGGAACCACCCAGGCTGTGCAAGGCGGCGATCACTTTCGCCGGCTCCAGCAGCCGCAGGCAGTTGTAGTGGCCGAAGCGGCAGGTGCGGTCGAAGCATGGGCTGCATTCGATACCGGTGCGCACCACTTCCACCTGGTCGGCCAGCGGCGGGGTAAAGCCCGGCGAGGTCGAGCCATACACCGCCACCAGCGGACGGTTGAGAGCGGCAGCCACGTGCATCAGCCCGGAGTCATTGGACACCACCGCGCTGGCGCAGGACATCAGGTCGATGGCCTCGGCCAGCGAGGTCTCGCCGGCCAGGTTGCAGGATTCCTCACGCAGGCCCGGGATCAGTCGGTCGCGGATCTGCTCACCGACAGGGTGGTCGTTCTTCGAACCGAACAACCACACCTGCCAGCCCTGGCGGATCATCGCCTCGGCCACTTCGGCGTAATGCTCGGCGGGCCAGCGCTTGGCCTCGCCGAACTCGGCGCCGGGGCACAGGGCGAGCACCGGGCGGTCCAGCTCAAGGCCGAATTTGGCCAGGGCGGCCTCGCGGCTGGCCGCCTCGATTTGCAGGGCCGGGCGCGGATACGGCTTGGGCAGTTCGCTACCCGGTGCGTAGGCCAGGGCCATGAAGCGCTCGATCATCAGCGGGTAGCGCGCCTTGTCCAGCTTGCGCACATCGTTGAGCAGCAGGTAGCGCATCTCGCCGCGCCAGCCGGTGCGCTTGGGGATGCCGGCGAAATACGGCACCAGCGCCGACTTGAGCGAATTGGGCAGCAGGATCGCTTGGTCGTACTGGCCGGCCAGCGACTTGCCGATGCGCCGCCGCGTGGCCAGCTCCAGCGCGCCGTGGCCGAGCGGAAAGCTCAAGGCCTGGCGCACCTCGGGCATGCGTTCGAGGATCGGCCGGCTCCACTCGGGTGCCAACACGTCGATCACACAGTCGGGGTGCTGCTGTTTGAGGCTCTGGAACAGGGTCTGCGCCATTACCATGTCGCCGACCCAGCTGGGGCCAATGATCAGTATTCTCATGCTTTATCCAGAAACATTCGGGGAGGCTGCAGGCTGCGCTACAACCTGGCCTCCCCTCTTTATATTCAGGCTATGTGGCGGACAGTGTACCACCGAGGGCGCGCTGCGCCCTTTTCGCCGGCAAGCCGGCTTCCATATGGACCGCATTCACCTGTGGGAGCCGGCTTGCCGTGGCGACGAACCGCGACGAAAAGGCCGCAAAGCGGCCCCGACAATCTCAGCTCAAACCCAACTGCCCCCAGATCCGCCGCACCTCGCGACGCTCCTCGGCGAACTGCGCCGCGTCGATCACCCCGGCCTGCTTCTGCAAGGCCTGGCGGTGCGAGGCCGAGCGGAACGCCTTGTACAGCTCGCGCAGCAGCACGGCGTCGGCGGCGGGCATCAACCCGGCCTGTTCGAGCTCTTCGAGGATACGGATGTTGTCGGTCCAGCGCAGTATGGCCGGATGGTCGTGGGACCAGGCCAAAGCGGCGTATTGCACCATAAATTCGATATCCACGATACCGCCGGCATCCTGCTTGATATCGAAGGGTTGCCCGGCATCGAAGGCATTGCCCGCCGTGCCCGCGGCGGTGGCCTTGGTGCCCAGGTTGTCGCGCATCTTGGCGCGCATCTCGCTCACTTCGGTGCGCAGCTTGTCCAGGTCACGGGGCTGGCCGAGCACCTTGGCCCGCACGCTCTCGAACGCACTCGCCACCTGTGGACAACCCACCAGCACCCGGGCCCGCACCAGGGCCTGGTGCTCCCAGGTCCAGGCCTCGTTCTGTTGGTAGCGCTCGAAGGCGCCCAGCGAGCTCACCAGCAACCCCGAGGCGCCGGACGGGCGCAAGCGCATGTCCACGTCATAGAGCTGGCCGGAGTTGGTCTGGGTGGTCAGCAGGTGGATGATGCGCTGGCCCAGGCGGGTGTAAAACTGCGCGCTGTCGATCGGCTTGGCGCCGTCGGTCTCGGCGTTCGGGTCACCGTCGTGGATGAACACCAGGTCCAGGTCCGAGCCGTGACCCAGCTCGAGGCCGCCGACCTTGCCGTAGCCAACGATGATGAAGCCAGGGTCGCATAGGCTGCCGTCGCTGCGCTTGGGCTGGCCATGGCGTGCTACGGTCTGGCGCCAGGCCAGGGCCAGCACCTGGTCGAGAATGGCCTCGGCGAGCCAGGTCAGGTAGTCGCTGACCTTCATCAACGGCAGGTTGCCACTGATCTCCGAGGCCGCCACGCGCAGGCTGTGGGCCAGCTTGAAGTGACGCAGGGCCTCCATCTGCTGTTCCAGGTCATCCTCGGGGATACGGGTGAGCCGTTCGCGCAGCTCGGCGGCCAGCTCCGGTGCCAGCGGCGGGCTGAACAGTCGGCCTTCGTTGAGCAACTCGTCGAGCAGCAGGGGGTAGCGCGCCATCTGTTCGGCGATCCATGGGCTGGCCGCGCACAGGGTCAGCAGACGGCGCAGCGCGCCGGGGTTTTCAGTGAGCAGCACCAGGTAGGCCGAGCGGCGCGCCACCGCCTCGACCAGGGGCAGCACCCGCTCCAGCACCAGGTCCGGGTTGTCGTGCTCGACCGCCTGGGCCAGCAGCCGCGGGATGAAGGCATCCAGGCGTTCACGACCGATGCGCTGCATCGAACGCAGTGTCGGGCTGACCCGCAAGGCATTGAGCCGGCGCAGCGCCTCGGCAGGCTGGTGGAAACCGGCCTCCTGCAACTGGCGCCCGGCGGCTTCTTCATCCTGAGCCTGCTCCCACAGGGGCGACCATTCGCCACCGACTACCAGTTCGCCCTCGGCCTCATCCTCATCCGGATCGGCGATCACCTGGCGGAAATGCCAGTCGATCCGCCCACGCCAGTTCATCAGTTGGGCATGGAAACCATCCCAATCGGCAAAGCCCAGCATATAGGCGATGCGCGCGCGGTCGGTCGGGTCGTCCGGCAGCATCTGGGTCTGGCGGTCGGCGATGGCCTGGATCGCGTGCTCCGTGTAACGCAGGAACTCGTAGCCGTCGCGCAGCTCGGTGGCCACCGCCGGCGGCAGGTAGCCCTGGCCCTCCAGGGTGGTCAGCACTTTCAGCAATGGCCGCTGCTGCAGGCTCAGGTCGCGCCCGCCATGGATCAGCTGGAATGCCTGGGCGATGAACTCGACCTCGCGGATGCCACCGGCCCCCAGCTTGATGTTGTCGGCCATGCCCTTGCGCCGCACTTCCTGCTGGATCAGTTGCTTCATGGTGCGCAGCGCCTCGATGGCGGAGAAGTCCAGGTAGCGCCGATAGACGAATGGCCGCAGCATCTCCTGCAACTGCGCGCCGGCCGCCTGGTCGCCGGCCACTACCCGCGCCTTGATCATGGCGTAGCGTTCCCAGTCGCGCCCCTGGTCCTGGTAGTACTGCTCCAGGGCATTGAAGCTGAGCACCAGCGCGCCTGCAGAGCCGTAAGGGCGCAGGCGCATGTCGACACGGAACACGAAGCCATCGACGGTGACCGGGTCGAGCGCCTTGATCAGGCGCTGGCCGAGGCGGGTAAAGAACTCCTGGTTGTCCAGCGAGCGCTTCACGCCTTCGGTTTCACCGCCCTCGGGGAAGGCGAAGATCAGGTCGATGTCCGACGACAGGTTCAACTCCACCGCGCCCAGCTTGCCCATGCCCAGCACCACCAGGTGCTGGGGCTGGCCGCTGCGGTTGCCGATGGGTGTGCCGAACTGCTGGCAATGGCGCGGGTACAGCCATTGATAGGCTTCGTCGATGCTGGCATCGGCGAGGTCGGACAGGTCGCGGCAGGTCTCGGCCAACGCCGCCTGGCGGGTGACGTCGCGCCAGATGATGCGCAGCTGCTGGCGATTGCGCTCGCGGCGCAGGTTGCGCGCCAACTCGTCCTCGGATTGCGCGGCCTGGGCGGCGCCCTTGATGCGCGCACGCAATTCGCCTGGTGCGAAGGCACGTGCCATCTCGCCGCCGGCCAACAGGTCGAACAGCATCGCCGGCTCGCGTTGGGCCTGGGTGAGCACGAATTCGCTGGCCGCCGCCACCTGGTCGAACTGCCGACGCTGATCTTCTGTCCAGCTGCTTGTCGCCAGGTCAGGGTGCGCAACCAGTGCGTCTGCTAGGAACTGTCGATTACGAACGACCAGTGGTTGGAGAGCGGCAGGCAGATCGAGCGGCAAAGGCAGGCGCATGGTCTATCCTTGATCGGCGTGAATGAGAGGGGTTGAGGGGGTCAAGCGCAGGCTGGACCACGGTTGGACTGTCGTACAAAAGTTGGAAATAGCCGAAAAAACCGAAAGATTGGCAAAAAACATCAAGATCCACCCGTTAGCAACACAACGCCAACCAACATGAACGTTTTTCCTCACAACCCAGGGTGCGACCAAACGTCGCATTTGTGTAGTTTTACTACTACGCCCAACGTGCAAAAGCATGAAATGCGAAAGCATTTGTAGTAAAACTACACCGCGCCGGATGACTGTCCGGTAATCCAAGAATTCACGACGTCTGCCCATAAGGCCAGTCGCAAACTCAGGCCATCGATTCTGGTGGCCTTTCCGCCCTGGAGCAAGCCATGCAAGACCTCGATCCAATCGAAACCCAGGAATGGCTGGATGCCCTGGAGTCGGTCCTCGACAAAGAAGGCGAAGACCGCGCTCATTACCTGATGACCCGTATGGGCGAGCTGGCCACCCGCAGTGGCTCGCAGCTGCCGTATGCCATCACCACGCCGTACCGCAACACCATCCCTGTCACCCACGAAGCACGCATGCCCGGCGACCTGTTCATGGAACGCCGCATTCGCTCGATGGTGCGTTGGAACGCCCTGGCCATGGTCATGCGTACCAACCTGAAAGACTCGGACCTGGGCGGACACATCTCCAGCTTCGCCTCCAGCGCCACCTTGTATGACATCGGCTTCAACTACTTCTTCCAGGCCCCGACCGACGAACACGGCGGCGACCTGATCTTCTTCCAAGGCCACGCTTCCCCAGGCGTCTACGCCCGCGCCTTCATGGAAGGCCGCATCAACGAAGAACAGATGAACAACTTCCGCCAGGAAGTGGACGGCAACGGCCTGTCTTCGTACCCGCACCCATGGCTGATGCCTGACTTCTGGCAGTTCCCGACCGTTTCGATGGGTCTGGGCCCGATCCAGGCCATCTACCAGGCGCGCTTCATGAAGTACCTGGAAGCCCGTGGCTTCATCCCGGCCGGCAAGCAGAAGGTCTGGTGCTTCATGGGTGACGGCGAGTGCGACGAGCCGGAATCCCTGGGCGCGATCGCCCTGGCCGGCCGCGAGAAGCTGGACAACCTGATCTTCGTCATCAACTGCAACCTGCAGCGCCTCGACGGCCCGGTTCGCGGCAACGGCAAGATCATCCAGGAACTCGAAGGCGTGTTCCGTGGCGGTGGCTGGAACGTCAACAAGGTCGTCTGGGGCCGCTTCTGGGACCCACTGCTGGCCAAGGACACCAATGGTGCCCTGCAGCGCCGCATGGACGAAGTCATCGACGGCGAGTACCAGAACTACAAGGCCAAGGACGGCGCGTACGTCCGTGAGAACTTCTTCAACACCCCAGAGCTCAAGGCCATGGTCGAAGACCTGTCCGACGAGGAGATCTGGAAGCTCAACCGTGGCGGCCACGACCCGTACAAGGTCTACGCGGCATACCACCAGGCTGTGAACCACAAGGAGCAGCCGACCGTCATCCTGGCCAAGACCATCAAGGGTTACGGTACCGGTGCCGGCGAAGCCAAGAACACCGCGCACAATACCAAGAAGGTCGATGTCGAAAGCCTGCGTCACTTCCGTGACCGCTTCGACATCCCGGTCAAGGATGCCGACCTTGAGAACCTGCCGTTCTTCAAGCCTGAAGAAGGTTCTGCCGAAGCCAAGTACCTGGCCGAGCGTCGTGCTGCCCTGGGCGGTTTCGTGCCTCAGCGCCGCGCCAAGAGCTTCAGCGTGCCGACCCCGCCACTGGAAACGCTGAAAGCGATCCTCGACGGTTCGGGCGACCGCGAAATCTCCACCACCATGGCCTTCGTGCGCATCCTGGCGCAGCTGGTCAAGGACAAGGACATCGGCCAGCGCATCGTCCCGATCATCCCGGACGAAGCCCGTACCTTCGGTATGGAAGGCATGTTCCGCCAGCTGGGCATCTACTCGTCGGTTGGCCAGCTCTACGAGCCAGTCGATAAAGACCAGGTGATGTTCTACCGCGAAGACAAGAAGGGCCAGATTCTCGAGGAAGGCATCAACGAAGCCGGCGCCATGTCGTCGTTCATCGCTGCCGGTACCTCGTACAGCTGCCACAACCAGCCGATGCTGCCGTTCTACATCTTCTACTCGATGTTCGGCTTCCAGCGCATTGGCGACCTGGCGTGGGCCGCTGGCGACAGCCGCACCCGTGGCTTCCTGATCGGCGGTACTGCCGGCCGTACCACCCTCAACGGTGAAGGCCTGCAGCACGAAGACGGTCACAGCCACATGATGGCGGGCACTATCCCGAACTGCCGCACCTACGATCCGACCTACGGCTACGAGCTGGCGGTGATCATCCAGGACGGCATGAAGAAGATGACCGAAGAGCAACAGGACATCTTCTACTACATCACCGTGATGAACGAATCCTACCAGCAGCCAGCCATGCCGGCCGGTGTCGAGGAAGGCATCATCAAGGGCATGTACCTGCTGGAAGAAGACACCCGCGAAGCCGCGCACCACGTACAGCTGATGGGCTCCGGCACCATCCTGCGCGAAGTCCGCGAAGCCGCGAAGATCCTGCGTGAAGAGTTCAACGTCGGCGCCGACGTGTGGAGCGTCACCAGCTTCAACGAACTGCGTCGCGACGGCCTGGCCGTGGAACGCGCCAACCGCCTCAAGCCTGGCCAGAAGCCTCAGCAGACCTACGTCGAAGAGTGCCTGGCCGGTCGCAAGGGCCCGGTCATCGCCTCCACCGACTACATGAAGCTGTTCGCCGAGCAGATTCGCCAGTGGGTGCCGAGCAAAGAGTTCAAAGTCCTGGGTACCGACGGTTACGGTCGCAGCGACAGCCGCAAGAAGCTGCGTCACTTCTTCGAAGTCGACCGCCACTTCGTGGTGCTGGCTGCCCTGGAAGCCCTGGCTGACCGTGGCGAGATCGAACCCAAGGTTGTGGCTGACGCCATCGTCAAGTTCGGCATCGACCCGGACAAGCGCAACCCACTGGACTGCTGAGGAGTATTTTTAAGTGAGCGAACTCATTCGCGTACCTGACATCGGCAGCGGTGAAGGTGAAATCATCGAGCTGTTCGTCAAGGTCGGTGACCGTATCGAGGCCGACCAGAGCCTGCTGACCCTGGAGTCCGACAAGGCCTCCATGGAGATCCCGGCCCCCAAGGCCGGCGTGGTCAAGGAACTGAAGGTCAAGCTGGGCGACCGCCTGAAAGAAGGCGACGAGCTGCTGGTCCTGGAAGTCGAGGGTGCCGCTGCCGCGGCACCTGAGGCGCCTGCCGCTGCTGCTCCGGCGCCAGCTGCTGCCCCAGCGCCTGCCGCCGAAGCCGCCCCTGCTCCGGCCGCAGCCCCGGCTGCCGCCAGCGTGCAGGACATCCACGTGCCGGACATCGGCTCATCGGGCAAGGCCAAGATCATCGAAGTACTGGTCAAGGTCGGCGACACCGTCGAAGCCGACCAGTCGCTGATCACCCTGGAGTCCGACAAGGCCTCCATGGAGATCCCGTCGCCCGCCGCTGGCGTGATCGAAGCCGTGCTGTGCAAGCTGGAAGACGAAGTCGGCACCGGCGACCTGATCTTCAAGATCAAAGCCGCCGGCGCTGCCCCTGCTGCCGCGCCAGCGCCAGCCGCCGCTCCGGCCAAGGCTGAGGCTGCTCCAGCCGCGGCACCTGCCGCTGCTGCTCCGGCTGCCGCCCCCGCACCGGTCGCCACCGCGCCGGCCGCCGGCAGCAACGCCAAGGTCCATGCTGGCCCTGCCGTTCGCCAACTGGCCCGTGAATTCGGCGTCGACCTGGGTGCGGTCGCGGCTACCGGTCCGCACGGTCGCATCCTCAAAGAAGACGTGCAGGTCTACGTCAAGGCCATGATGCAGAAGGCCAAGGACGCCCCGGCTGCCGGTGCTACCGGCGGCGCTGGCATCCCGTCGATCCCGGCTGTTGACTTCAGCAAGTTCGGTGAAGTCGAAGAAGTCGCCCTGACTCGCCTGATGCAGGTCGGTGCCGCCAACCTGCACCGCAGCTGGCTGAACGTACCGCACGTGACCCAGTTCGACTCCGCCGACATCACCGAGCTGGAAGCTTTCCGCGTTGCGCAGAAGGCCGTGGCCGAGAAGGCTGGCGTCAAGCTGACCGTGCTGCCGCTGCTGCTCAAGGCCTGCGCCTTCCTGCTCAAGGAACTGCCGGACTTCAACAGCTCGCTGGCGCCAAGCGGCAAGGCGATCATCCGCAAGAAGTACGTGCACATCGGCTTCGCCGTGGACACCCCGGACGGCCTGCTGGTCCCGGTGATCAAGAACGTCGACCAGAAGAGCCTGCTGCAACTGGCTGCCGAAGCCGCCGCCCTGGCCGAGAAAGCTCGCACCAAGAAGCTCTCGGCCGACGACATGCAAGGCGCCTGCTTCACCATCTCCAGCCTCGGCCATATTGGCGGTACCGGCTTCACGCCGATCGTCAACGCGCCGGAAGTGGCGATCCTGGGTGTCTCCAAGGCAACCATGCAGCCTGTCTGGGACGGCAAGGCCTTCCAGCCCAAGCTGATGCTGCCGCTGTCGCTTTCCTACGATCACCGAGTGATCAACGGCGCCGCCGCCGCGCGCTTCACCAAGCGCCTGGGCGACGTGCTGGGCGATATCCGCACCATGCTGCTGTAATCGCTGCACGCTGCCCCTCAAGCGAGGGGCAGCACCGTTTTCGAGCTGCCACGCTCGTACCTCAACCCCGCCAATTGGCGGGGCTTTTTTTATTGGGCCCGCTCCCACCAAGGACCTCGCTTCAGATTTCATCCTGTTGGCCGACAACCTGTTCACAGCATCCCGCATGGGCGCTTGCCAGCCCACGGGACATGATGCAACCTTGCCCGATACGCCGTGCCTCAGGCCGCGCCCCAGTTCAAGCGAGTCTTCGATGAAAAGCCAACCCGATGCCGCCAGCCGTGTGGCGGCCGAGGTCGTGACGCAGCTCCCCGTGCCCTCGCGGCTCGGCATGCTGCGTTTCGAACGGCTGAACGAAGCCAGTTGGGCGATGCTCTACCTTGATCCGGCGTGCGACCGCCAATTCGGCCTGCCCGCTGCCGAGCTCTGCGCCCTGATCGGCTCGCCCTATGCCAGCCTCATGGAGCCTCAGGCCCGCTATAAGCTGCACGACGAGATCCAGCTGCAACTGGCTCAGCGCGGCCACTACCGGGTGCACTACACCCTGCACGCCAGCCCAGCGCCACTGCGCCTGCTGGAAGTCGGCGAAAGCTACAAACAGCACAGCCGCCAACTGCTGCGTGGCTACCTGACGGTGTTCGACGATCACCCGCAAGACGCCCCCGACCTCGATGCGAACGACCTGGAATCGCGCAACAATCGCCTGCAACTGGCGCTACAGCTGAACCAGCGCGCCCAGCAGGAGCAGCTCGAGCACCTGGATCGGGTACGCGCCCAGCAGGACCTGATCCTGCGCCTGGCACGCCAGCGCTACAGCGTCGGCAACTCGCTGCTCGAAGCCGCCGAACTGATCACGCGCAGCGCCTGCGAGATCTACCGGGTCGACTGCGCCAGCATCTGGTACCTGAACGATCAGCGCCTGGAGCCGATCAGCGCCTGGTACCGCCGCGAACAACAGCACCGCATGCCCGAGGCGATCGACGCCAGCCGCTTTCCCGACTACCTCGAGGCCTTGCACGCCAGCCGCGCCATCGACGCCCACAACGCCAGCCACGACCCGCGCACCCGCGAGATGGCCGAGTCGCTGTACAGCACCGACGACAACGCGATGCTCGATGCCAGTATCCGCATCGATGGCCAGGTGGTCGGCGTGCTGTGCCTGGAGCAGACCGGCCAGCCGCGGGCCTGGCAGTCGGACGAGATCGCCTTCGCCGGCGAGCTGGCCGACCAGTTCGCCCAGGTCATCAACAACCACAACCGACGCACCGCCGCCAGCGCCCTGCACCTCTTCCAGCGGGCCGTGGAGCAGAGCGCCAGCGCCTTCCTGCTGGTCAACCGCGACGGCGTGGTGGAATACGTCAACCCCAGCTTCACGGCGATCACCCAGTACAGCACCGAGGAAGTCCAGGGCCACCACCTGGCCGAACTGCCGGCCCTGGAAAACCTCAGCGAGCTGCTGTTCGACTCGCCGTCGAGCCTGGCCATGGGCAACAGCTGGCAGGGCGAGTTCAAGAGCCGGCGCAAGAACCTCGAGCCCTACTGGGGGCAACTGTCGATCTCCAAGGTGTACGGCGACAACCGCGAGCTGACCCACTACATCGGCATCTACGAAGACGTCACCCAAAGCAAGCTGGCCCAGCAGCGCATCGAGCGCCTGGCCTACACCGACAACCTGACCAACCTGGGCAACCGCCCGGCGTTCATCCGCAACCTCGACGAGCGCTTCGCCCGCGACAGCAACAGCCCTATCTGCCTGCTGCTGGTGGACATCGACAACTTCAAGCGGATCAACGACAGCCTCGGCCACCAGACCGGCGACAAGCTGCTGATCAGCCTGGCCCGGCGCCTGCGCAACAGCCTGGCCAACGGCGGCAGCCTGGCGCGCTTCGCCAGCAACGAGTTCGCCGTGCTGCTCGACGACACCAGCCTAGATGACGGCCAGGGCGTGGCCCACCAGCTGCTGCGCACCCTCGACAAGCCGATGTTCGTCGACAACCAGCTGATCAACGTCACCGCTTCCGTGGGTCTGGCCTGCGCGCCATTGCACGGCAGCGACCCGGCCACGCTGATGAAGAACGCAGGCCTGGCCCTGCACAAGGCCAAGGCCAACGGCAAGCACCAGGTCCAGGTGTTCACCGAGGTGCTCAACGCCGAGGCCAGCTACAAGCTGTTCGTCGAGAACAACCTGCGCCGCGCCCTGACCCAGAACGAACTGGAGGTGTTCTACCAGCCCAAGCTGTGCCTGCGCAGCGGTCGCCTGCTGGGCCTGGAGGCGCTGCTGCGCTGGAACCACCCCGAGCGCGGCATGATCCGCCCCGACCAGTTCATCAGCGTGGCCGAGGAAACCGGCCTGATCATCCCCATCGGCAAGTGGGTGGTGCGCCAGGCCTGCCGCATGAGCCAGCAGCTGCGCGAAGCAGGTCTTGGCAACCTGCACGTGGCCATCAACCTGTCGCCCAAGCAGTTCTCCGACCCGGAGCTGGTCGGCTCGATCGCTGGCATCCTCAAGGAGGAAGCCTTGCCACCGCACCTGCTGGAACTGGAGCTGACCGAAGGCCTGCTGCTCGAAGCCACCGAAGACACCCACCGCCAGCTCGACGAGCTCAAGGCGCTGGGCCTGACCCTGGCCATGGACGACTTCGGCACCGGTTACTCCTCGCTGAGCTACCTGAAGAAGTTCCCGATCGACATCATCAAGATCGACCGCAGCTTCATCAACGAGATCCCCGACAACCAGGACGACATGGAGATCACCTCGGCGGTGGTGGCCATGGCCCACAACCTCAAGCTCAAGGTGGTCGCAGAAGGGATCGAGACGCCCGAGCAGCTGGCATTCCTGCGCCGCCACCGCTGCGACGTCGGCCAGGGCTACCTGTTCGACCGCCCTATTCCGGGGCGCGAGCTGAGCGAAAAACTGCGCCGCTATCCCCGTGGTCCGGTGGACTGACAGCAGCGTAAAGCTCGGGCACTATAGAAGCCATTCGGTCCCCATCGCGTGCGCCGATGCGACTTGCCCCGCGATGGGTCCAACACCTATCCCACTGAAAAAACACAGAGGAACGGCCATGGTCCTGCGTTCGGAAATCCTGGTGAACAAAAATGTCCTGCCCACCGCGGAACAGGCCCTGCCTGGCCGCGAAACCCCGATGACCCTGCCCGAGTTCCACTACGTGTTCGAAGGCACCCCGCTGCTCGGCCCGTTCTTCGAAGGCGACATCGACTTCGCCATCTTCGGCCTGGGCTGCTTCTGGGGCGCCGAGCGGCGCTTCTGGCAGCGCGAAGGCGTGGTCAGCACCGTGGTCGGCTACGCCGGCGGCTTCACCCCCAACCCGACCTATGAAGAAGTCTGCTCGGGCCTGACCGGCCACACCGAAGTGGTGCTGGTGGTGTTCGACAAGAACAAGGTCAGCTACCGCGAACTGCTGGCGATGTTCTGGGAACTGCACAACCCGACCCAGGGCATGCGCCAGGGCAACGATGTCGGCACCCAGTACCGCTCGGCGATCTACTGCACCTCGCCGCAGCAACTCGAGGAAGCCCAGGCCAGCCAGGCCGCCTTCCAGGCCGAACTGAGCAAGGCAGGCTTTGGCGAGATCACCACCGAGATCGCCCAGGCGCCGACCGTGTACTTCGCCGAGGCCTACCACCAGCAGTACCTGGCCAAGAACCCGGACGGCTACTGCGGCATCGGCGGCACCGGCGTGTGCCTGCCGCCCAGCCTGCAGGGCAACTGAGCCATGATCCTGTTCCATTCGCCGTTGTCACCGTTCGTGCGCAAGGTGATGATCGTCCTGCACGAGACCGGCCAGTTGGAGCGCGTCAGCGTGCAGGGCGTGAACATCAGCCCGCTGAACGGCGACGAGCAGCTCAACCGCGACAACCCGATCGGCAAGATCCCGGCCCTGCGCCTGGACGATGGCAGCGTGCTGCACGACAGCCGGGTGATCTGCGAATACCTCGACAGCCAGCATGTCGGCCTGCCGTTGATCCCCCGCGAGGGCTCGGCGCGCTGGCGGCGCCTGACCCTGGCCGCGCAGGCCGACGCGATCATGGATGCCTCCGTGGCCACGCGCTACGAGACCTTCCTGCGCCCGGTGGACAAGCAGTGGGACGGTTGGGTGACAGCGCAGGGCGAGAAGATCCGCCGCGGGCTGGCGAGCCTGGAGCACGAGCACCTGGCAGAGATCATCTCCGGCTTCGATATCGCCGCGATCGGTGTGGCCTGCGCCTTGGGTTATCTGGACTTGCGCCAGCCGGAGTTCGACTGGCGCGGAGAGTATCCGGGGCTGGCGGCGTGGTACGCCGAGGTCAGCCAGCGGGCGTCGATGCTGGCCACCGCACCGGCAGCCTGACCGGGCCCTATCGCGGGGCAAGTCGGGCCGCCGCATCGCCGCTCCCACGCCAAAATCTGGATCGAAACCTGGATTTGCGTGGGAGCAGGCTTGCCCCGCGATGGCCTCACCTCGGCAGTACAGGAAACAACTGCCCGATCCGCTGGGCCAACCACCGCCCGATCTCTCTATCCTCCCTCATCCCAACCTCCCCACCCGCGACCAGTCCAGCCGGCGGGTCAGCACCATGAACACACCCAGCAGGCCAAAGCACAGCAACGAGCCCATCAGCAGTGCGTAGTCCTCGGCGCTGAGCAGCCCGTAGAGCATGCCGTACAACGCCGCCAACCCCGCCGCAAAGCCCACCCCGCGTCCCAGGCTGCGCAGCACGTGCACCAGGTAGAAGCCGATCAGCAGCACACAGCCCGACGCCGACAGCCCATAGGCCAGGCCGAACCCCAGGTGCTCCGACAACGACAGCAGCAGCAGGTAGAAGAACGCCAGGGCCACGCCCACCAGGATGTACTGCACCGGGTGCACGCTGAGGTTCTTCAGCACCTCGAACAGGAAGAAGCCGGCGAAGGTCAGGGCGATGAACAGCAGCGCGTACTTGATCGCCCGCTCGCTCTTGAGGTACTGGTCCACCGGGTCGACGAAGCTGACGCCGAAAGCCCGGTCGGTGAAGTCAGCGCACTTCTGCGCAGTGGCGCACAGGCGCACCGCCTCCTCCAGGTTGGTGGCGAAGAACGTGGTCTGCCAGTGGGCGCTGAAGCCTTTCTCGTCGATGGCGCGGCGGCTGGGCAGGAAGTTGCCGATGAAGCTCGGGTGCGGCCAGTTGGCGCGCATGTCCACGGTACTGCTGCGCCCGACCGGCAGCACGGCCAGTTGCCCGGTGCCCAGCAGGTCCAGGTCGAAGGCATAGGTGAACTCCCGGGCCTGCGGCTCGCTGAACTGCGGCAGGTCCACATGCACGCCGCCAGGCAACCAATCGACTCCGTTGCCGGGCTGGAACGGCAGGCGCTGGTCGTCCAACTTCAGTTCAAGGCTGTTCTCGATGCCGCGGATATCACTGATGCCGACCATCAGCCGCGGCTTGTCGAAGCGATAGTCGTCGTAGTCTTTCTCGATCCCCCAGCGCTCGGGCAGCTTGAAGCGGCCGCTGATCCTGCTCTTGGCATGGAACAGGCGCGCCTGGTAGATGCCCCGGGCACGCAGCTCGGTATCGACGCCCACATCCATTTCGAAGGTTTCCGGCAGGAAATACAGCTGGCCGTGGACCGTGCTGGTTTCCTGGACGCTCTTGCCGTCCTTGTCGATCCAGCGGCGCTCGTACTTGCGATAGGGCACTACCACGACCGGGCCACTGACCAACTGGTCGAAACTGGAGCTCGCGGCGATCTCGCCGAGCACGTTGTTGCGCAGTTGCTGACGTTCGTCGATCAAGCCGCCGATCATCAGCAGGGGAATCAGCAGCAGCAGGATCAGCACGGCAATCAGGCCGAGCTTGAAACCTAGGGTCTTGTTCATGGGGTTGGGCTCCGTTTGCGATGGGGGCAGTGTCTGCCCGCTGCGTGGAGCCCTTGGGGAGGGAATGTGGAGATTGTGTGGAGATTGGAGCGGTCAGCAGAAAGTCTGTGGGAGTGGGCGACTTGCCTCTCAGGTAAGTCGCCGCGCCGGCAGCCACAACCTCACCCGCACGCCACCCTCGACGTTGTCCACCGCCAGCGCCCCGCCATGCAACTGCATCACCTCGGCCACGAAGTTCAGCCCCAGCCCGGTGCTCTTGCGCCCGGTGCCGGGCCTTGGCAGCGAATAGAAGCGCTCGCTGACCCGGCCCAGGGCATATTCGGGGATCGCCTGCCCCTGGTTGAACAGGCTTAAGGCCACCCGCTCGCCATCGTGCTCCAACTCGAAGGCCAATGCGCCTTGCTGCGGGGTGAAGTCCAATGCATTGTCCAGCAGGTTGGCCAACGCCTGGCGCATCAGGAATGGATCGCACAGTAGCCTGAGGCCCGCCGGGATCCGCTGGCGCACCTGCAACCCGGCACCGTCGATCCTTGTACCTTGGGCCAGCAGCAGTTCGTCGATCAACGCCGCCACCGCCACCTGCTGCTCGTCCTCCAGGGCCTGCATCTGTTCGACCCGGGCCAGGTTGAGCAACCGCTCGATCATCTGCTGCAGGCGGTCGCTCTCGCGCTCGATGTTGCCGGCAAAGCGCGCCCGCTGCTCTTGCGGCATGTCGCCCTGCAGCAGCTCAGAGGCGCCACGGATCGCCGCCAGCGGGCTCTTGAGTTCATGGGTGAGCGTGTGCACATAACGTTCGACGTAGGCCTTGCCTTCGAGCTGGGTGCGCATGCGCTCCACCGCCGTGGCCAGTTGCAGCAGCTCGCCGCCCTTGTAGTGCGGCAGCGCGGCGCGCTGGCCCTCGCTGACCGCCTGGGCATAGTGGGTGAGGCGGCGCAGCGAACGGGTCAACCACCACGACAGCGCCGCACCGACCAACAGGCCGAGCACGATCAGCCCGAGGCCGAGGATCAGCAGGCGCCGCTCGGAGCGGTCGATGTATGGCTGCAGCGAGCTGTTGGGCTTGGCCACGGTGACCACGCCGATGATCTGGCCACCGTCGAGGATCGGCGCCGCCACATGCATCACCGAAGTGCTTTCGTCATCCGGGTCGCTGCGGGTCGAACGTGCGCCGTACTGGCCACGCAAGGTCAGGTAGACGTCATTCCAGCGCGAATAGTCCTTGCCCACGTCCCGGCCGCTGGAGTCGAGCAGGACGATGCCCTTGGCATCGGTCACGTAGATCCGGTGGCTGACCTGGTTTTTCGCCAACCCCCAGATCTGCGCGCTCGGGCGCCGCTCGCCATAGGAGGCCAGTACCTGCGACAGGCGGCTCTGGGTCAGGGTGCCGTTCTTCACATCATCATGAAGGATCTCGGCCAGCAGGTTGGCAGTATCCACCAGGGTTTCTTCCGATGACTGACGCACCACCGGGCGGATCTGCTCGCGCACCGTATTGAGCAGGAAGTAGCCCGCCAGGCCGACGAACAGGAAGTACACCAGGAAGATGCGAATCCCCAGGCGCATCAGGCGTGCTCCGGGCTGTAGCTATAGCCCAGGCCACGGTGCGTCTGGATCGCCTCGGCGTCGGGCGCAACCTGGCGCAGCTTGGCGCGCAGGCTCTTGATATGGCTGTCGATGGTGCGCTCGTAGCCCACGTCCGAGGCCACGCCCAGGCCGTCGAGCAGTTGCTCGCGGCTGAACACCCGCCGCGGTTGCTCGAGCAGGCTTTGCAGCAAGCGGAACTCATGGCGGGTGAGCGCCAGCGCCTGGCCCCGGTAGCTGATACGCATCGCCAAGGTATCGAGCTGGAACGGCGTGCTGTCGCTGGCCACTTCAACCCTCGGCGCCATGCGCTTGAGGATCGCCCGCACCCGCGCCGCCACCTCGCGGGGGCTGAACGGCTTGACCACGTAGTCGTCGGCGCCGATCTCCAGGCCCAGCACGCGGTCGATCTCGGCGTCGCGGGCACTGAGGAACATCACTGGCACCTCGCTGAAACGGCGCAGCTGGCGGCAGGTCTCGAAGCCACTGATATCGGGCAGGCCGATATCGAGGATCACCAGGTCGGCCGGGCGCAGGCGCTGCTGCTCGACGGCGGCGCTGCCGAGGGTCACCCACTCGGTGCTGTGGCCGTCGGCCTGCAAGGCGTAGATGAGGGTGTCGGCGATGGCGGATTCGTCTTCGACGATGAGGATGTGGGGCATCTGAGCGGCAAGCCTCGAGCTGCAAGCTTCAAGTGAAAGCGAATCGCGGCAACTTACACCGATCCGCCGTTTCTTGCAGCTTGTCGCTCTATGCTTGCAACTGCTGCATCAGCAGCCCGGATTGCCTGCCGTGAACTTCTCGCGCGGGTCCACCGCCGCCTTGAACTTGCGCAGGGCCTTGGAACCGATCAACAGCGGATAGCGGAAATTGCTGCGGTCGACCAGGTTGACCTCCACGGTGCGTTTCACATCGCCCAGACACATTTCCAGGTCGATCACCGGGCGATGCGAGAGCGCGGGCGACTCCTCCTCGTCATCTTCCTCGGCGCGGTTCTTGATCTTGCTGATACGCGACACTTCATGCTCGTAGAGCTTGTCGCTGGCGCCCTCGGTCGCCAGGCGGAAGCGCACCCACTCGTTGCCATCACGTTTGAACATCTCGATGTCCTTGGCCGACAGCGAAGCGGTCCAGGCACCGGTATCCATCTTGGCTTTGAGGGTCTGGCCGATCTCCGGCAGCTTGATGTTCTCGTAACGGCCATAAAGCGTCGGTTCGGCGGCCATTACCGGCAGCGCCAGAAGGGACAGCAGGGCAAGCAAGGGTTTCACAGGGCAGGCTTCCTTAAGAGGGGTCAGTGCTTAGACTGTGCGGGCAGGATAGGTTCGTCGCCACAGGTTAAACAACATAATGTGAAACATTTGTCCCAGTTAATGGACGTACGACGTTTGGCTAAGGGCCATACCCTGCTTATCATTGCCAACCGTTCACTTCACACAACAAGAGTCCCCTTATGCGTCGCCTGCTGACCGGCATCCTCACCCTCACCCTGCTGCTGCTCAACACCCTGGTGCTGATCGGCCCGCTGCTGGTCTTCGCCCTGCTCAAGCTGGTGCTGCCGGGCCGTGGCCGCGACTACGCGTCGGCCGCGGTGATGTGGATCGCCGAAACCTGGTCGGAAATCGACAAGGCCATCTTCGCCCTGTGCATCCCCACCCAGTGGGACATTCGCGGCGTCGACACGCTGCGCCAGGACACCTCGTACCTGTGCGTGAGCAATCACCAGACCTGGGTGGATATCCCGGCGCTGATCGAGAGCCTCAACCGCCGCGTGCCGTTCTTCAAGTTCTTCCTCAAGAAGGAGCTGATCTGGGTACCACTGCTGGGCTTGGCCTGGTGGGGCCTGGATTACCCGTTCATGAAGCGCTACAGCAAGGCCTTCCTCGACAAGCACCCCGAACTCAAGGGCAAGGACCTGGAGATCACCAAGGCCGCCTGCGAGCTGTTCAAGCGCCAGCCGGTGACCGTGGTCAACTACCTCGAAGGCACCCGCTTCACCGAGGCCAAGCGCGCCGAGCAGCAATCGCCCTACCGTCACCTGCTCAAGCCCAAGGCCGGCGGCGTGGCTTTCGTACTGGCGGCGCTGGGCGAGCAGCTGGATGCGCTGCTCGATGTGACCATCGTCTACCCGGGCGACAAGGCGCCGGGGTTCTGGGACCTGCTCAACGGCAGTATCAGCCGGGTGATCATCGACATCCGCGTGCGCGAGCTGGACCCGGCGCTGTGCGCGGGCGATTACGAGAACGACCCGGCGTTCCGCCAGACGGTGCAGGCCTGGGTCAACCAGCTGTGGCTGGACAAGGACCAACGGATCGCGCAGTTGCGCGCAGAGATGCGCTGAAACCAATGGCCCTGTCGCGCTCTTGCCCGCGATAGGGCCTACAAATACCTCACCAAACCCCGATTAAAATCCAGATTTATAATCGACATAAGGAACTCTTTGTTTGTCACCACCCACCTGAGTGGATAAAAATCGATCAACCACAACTACAAGAAAAGCCAGGATCGATCGATGGCCAACCCTCCCTGCTCCGCCCCCGCGCAACTGCGCCGCGTCCTGGGCCTGCCCGCCCTGGTGTTCTTCGGCCTGGTGTACATGGTCCCGCTGACCATCTTCACCACCTACGGCATCGTCACCGAACTCACCGGTGGCCGCACCGCCGCTGCCTACCTGGTCACCCTGCTGGCCATGCTGTTCACCGCCACCTCCTACAGCTTCATGGTCAAGCGCTTCCCGGTCGCGGGCTCGGCGTACTCCTACACCAACATGGCGTTCGGCCCCAACGTGGGTTTCCTGGCGGGTTGGTCGCTGCTGCTCGACTACCTGTTCATCCCGATGATCAATTACCTGCTGATCGGGCTGTTCCTCAACATCGCCTTCCCGGCCATCCCGGCCTGGGCCATCGTGCTGGCGGCCATCGCCGTGGTGACCGTGCTCAACGTGGTCGGCATCCACTCGGTGGCCAAGACCAGCAACCTGATCGTCGGCGCGCAGATCGTCTTCATCGGCGTGTTCGTCGCCCTGTCCTGGCAGGGCCTGGCCGGCCAGCCGGTGGACCTGCTGGCGCCGCTGCGCGGTGATGGCAGCGCGCCGGGCTTCGCTGCCTTGATGGCAGGGGCTGCGGTGCTGTGCCTGTCGTTCCTCGGCTTCGATGCCGTGTCGACCCTGGCCGAAGAATGCAAGGACGCCCGCCGCGACGTGCCGCGAGCGATCATCCTCACCACCCTTGGCGCCGGGCTGCTGTTCACCGTGCTGGCCTATGTCAGCCAGCTGGTGCTGCCGGGCAGCACCTTCGCCAACACCGATGCCGCCGCCAACGAAGTGATGATGAAGGCCGGCGGGCAGTTCCTCGCCAACTTCTTCACCGCTGCCTTCGTTGCCGGCAGCCTGGGCTCGGCGCTGGCCTCGCAGGCGGCGGTGTCGCGCATCCTGTTCACCATGGGCCGCGACCACGTACTGCCGCAGCGCAGCTTCGGCTACCTGTCGCCGCGCTTCGGCACGCCGTTGTTCGCCACCCTGCTGGTATCGGCGTTCTCGCTGCTGGCACTGGTGATCGACCTGGCCACCCTCGCCTCGCTGATCAGCTTTGGCGCGCTGGTGGCGTTCTCGGCGGTGAACCTGGCGGTGGTGAAGACGCACCTGATGGATGACGCGGGACAGCGCACGCCGCTGGGCCTGCTGCGCTATGGCGCGGTACCGCTGGTGGGGTTGGGCCTGACCTTGTGGCTGTGGACCAGCCTGTCGGCGCTGACGCTGGTGATCGGCTTGTGCTGGTTTGCGTTGGGGCTGGCGTACCTGGCGGTGCTGACGGCTGGTTTCCGTCGGCCGGTGCGGTTGGTGGATTTCTCCGAGACCGCGTAGCCCCGCATGTTTCCTGCAGGAGCGGCGGTGCACCGCTCCTTCAGAGGGTGGGGTCAGACCGACGGGGTGTTTACCGCCGGGCTACCCCACAAACTCCCCAGGTTCTGCAGCAACGACCCGGCAATTCCCTGCTGCCCCAGGTACTGCAGGATCAACGGCGCGAACTGGCCGATCATCCCGGTATCCATGCCCAGCGCCTTGAAGGCGTTGTCCAGGTCATTGCGGTTCTCGACTTCACCGCCCAGCGCATTGCTCAGGGCCGAGCTGTTCTTGTCATTGCCCAGCAACTGCCCCAAGCCGTTCAGCCCACCCAGCGCATTGTTGCCCGACAGCAGGTCGAGCCCCGGCACGGCCTTGGTCAACTGCCCGTAGTCATCGCCGCTGAGGTTGTTGCGCGCCAGGCCCAACATGGCCCCCGCGCCGCCGATGGCTTGCTCGGGAGTGATCTTCAATTCGCTACCCAGCGTGTTGAGCAGGTTGGCCTGGGCGGCAGGCGCTTGCCCCTGGACCTGCTGGCTCTGGCTCTGCATGGCCGAGACGGCATTGGCCGCGTCGCTGAGGTTGAAGGCGAACACCGGGCTTACGGCCAGGGTCATCAGGGTTGCCAGGGTGAATGCTTTCATCGGGAGGGACCTCGTCGGCCGGAATGGCCGGGAAACGAGGGGTTGGACTGGGGTGCCGAAGGTTTGTTCCGGGCCGGCCATCGGTGTTCATCCCAGGGCCCAATCGCTGGCAAGCCAGCTCCCACAGTGGATTGCACAACAGCCTGAGGCCTGCGCTGTACCTGTGTGTGGGCTTGCCGGCGAGGGGCCGCACAGCGACCCCGGCTATTTCAACCCGGCTGATAAAAGCCCGAGGCAGGCACCTGCTTCAACGCCCCCACCAGCGCATCTGACTGCCCCCAGGCGACAGTCAGATGCAGCAGGCTCGACGCCTGGAGCTGCTTCACATCGCCGTCGGTCGCCAGCTCTTGGGCGTGATAGCCGTCGGTATAGGCGATGAACATGAAATGGCAGACGTTCATCAGCACCTCCTCGATGGGCACGGCGCCTTCGAGGAGGGCAGTGGAAAGGGATTGGCCGGGTGGGAGTTGTAATTTGGCGTGGAGGTCTTCGGGTGGGTCGGGGACGATTTTTTCATGACAGTCACCTGAATGCAGTGATGCTGCACAATTCGTTTCCACACAAAAGGGTTGCAGCTGTACACGGGGTGGACTCGGATGCATTCAGGAAAACCCGGTAGGCACTAAGCCTCCCGCGCACAGCCGCCATAACGACACGTTCCAGGACGCATATCCGGGTTTCCACACCCGATCGCTGAACCGACAGCGACCGGGAAAGCCTAGTGGGCAGGATTTCCCCGGACAATCAGACGTGCATCGACATATCGCGCAGGATATTCCCTGCAACCTCAAGCAGTATGTGGGGTATAGCCTCATTCTGGGTAGGATTCTTTTTGAGACCTAGCATTTTTGCCAGTAGCGGGCCTAGCTCCATTGCCGCAAATTTGTGAAGGAGACCCAAGATCATTTGGAGACAGTCATGCAACCGAAGCACCTCTCCCCCTCGGCAACATCGTTACTGGCAACAGACATGCAAGGTTCAATATTGCGTGCGCATACAAAACAGGAGCCTCTTTCACTATCGTATGCGACCTACGGGTTCGACCCACATGCAATCTCGGACAGCCCCCAGCTCCGATTCAACGCGGAACTTCGCACAGTTGCAGGTTTCTACCTACTTGGCAGCTACAGAGCCTACAATCCAATACTGATGCGTTTTCACTCGCCCGATCGCTTAAGTCCTTTCGGAGCCGGTAACATCAATGCTTACGCTTACTGTTCTAATGACCCGGTAAATTATACTGACGCCTCCGGCCACATGAAAAATCCGCTACGAAGCCCAGCGGCCTTAACGCTAATCGGCGATAAAAGCAATATAAACGGGAAGCTCTACAGAAATGCACAAATCAGCGGTCAAACAAAACTAGTACCAGCTCCTAATTTCACCGATTCAGAAACTATCCATCTACAAAATTTCAGTCAAGAACAAACGCAAGAAATTCAGAAAACGAGCCAAAACATTCAAGATTACAAAAAAAAATATGGCCGCGGCATTAAAAAAATGCTTGAAGCGGAAGCCACCATAGATGACCTTAACGCGAAGCGCAAAAAATACGTTGAGTCACTTAAAAGGACTCAAGACCTTGGCACAATATTAGACAAAATCTCTGCTATAGATGACAAAATAATAACAAATCGCATAATATTTACAGAATTATCAGCACAGTATTCAGCCCCCAAAAAAGATCTTATTCTACTCACCCTTCATCTAAAGCAGCTTGAAGCCGACCTTGACTTCGCGCAAAACCTTATGCGAACCAACACCAAATAATAATTTTAATTATAAATAAACCGTCAAATTTCTGGCTTCACAGCAGCTTCAGGCGCAAAGTCTCTCAACATAGGTTTCCCGTATGACACAGACACATATACGTATGACCTCCACGACATTACTAGCAACTGATATGCAGGGCTCAGTGCTCCGTCATCCCTCCCAAAAAAACCGTAATACTTTTTACGAAAGGCTCTCTGAAAAAGACGAAACATCTCCAACTGCAAATTCATCAGAGCCGAAAAAGTCGCGCACTTAAAGTGCCTATCGAACATGAGCAATACAAAAAACAGAGCCCCTATATACGGGGCTCTGATTATTCCGACCTACGCCGCACTAAACGTCTTATGCGGATCAATCACAAACTTCTTCGGCACCCCTGCATCAAACTCGCCATACCCCTCGGGCGCCTGATCCAGGCTGATCACCTGCACCCCCACCACTTCGGCGATATTGATGCGGTCCCACATGATCGCCTGCATCAGCTGGCGGTTGTACTTCATGGTCGGGGTTTGCCCGGTGTGGAAGCTGTGGGACTTGGCCCAGCCCAGACCAAAGCGGATGCTCAGCGCGCCGATCTTGGCGGCAGCATCCACCGCGCCCGGGTCTTCGGTCACATAAAGACCCGGGATGCCGATGTTGCCGGCGACGCGGGTCACTTGCATCAGCGAGTTGAGCACGGTGGCCGGGGCTTCGTGCTTGGCGCCTTCATGACCATGGCCACGGGCCTCGAAGCCGACGGCATCGACGGCGCAGTCCACTTCCGGCTCGCCGAGGATATCGACAATCTGCTCATGCAGCGGGGTGTCCTTGGACAGGTCGACCACCTCGAAACCCTGGGACTTGGCATGGGCTAGGCGCAGCGGATTAAGGTCGCCGACGATCACGCAGGCGGCGCCCAGCAGGCGGGCGGACGCTGCGGCAGCCAGGCCGACTGGACCGGCACCTGCAACGTAGACGGTGCTGCCCGGGCCAACGCCTGCGGTGACGGCACCGTGATAGCCAGTGGGCAGGATGTCGGACAGGCAGGTCAGGTCACGGATCTTCTCCATGGCCTTGTCGCGGTCCGGCAGTTTCAGCAGGTTGAAGTCGGCGTACGGCACCAGCACGTATTCGGCCTGGCCGCCGGTCCAGTCGCCCATGTCGACATAGCCGTAGGCGCCGCCGGCGCGGGCCGGGTTGACGGTAAGGCAGACGCCGGTGTGCATCTCTTTGCACGAGCGGCAGCGACCGCAGGCGACGTTGAACGGCACCGACACCAGGTCGCCGATTTTCAGGCGCTCGACATCACGCCCCATCTCGACGATTTCACCAGTGATTTCGTGGCCCAGCACCAGGCCGACCTGGGCGGTGGTGCGGCCGCGGACCATGTGCTGGTCGGAGCCGCAGATGTTGGTGGAGACCACCTTGAGGATGACACCGTGCTCGATCTTCTTGCCGCGCGGGTCCTGCATCTTGGGGTAGTCGATCTTCTGCACCTCGACCTTGCCCGCGCCGAGATACACCACTCCACGGTTACCAGACATGCTCTTACCTCGCTTGATTTGTATTTATGCAGCGGTGGTGGAAAGCGCCGCCTTTCCGTGGGCGGCCTGTGTTACTGGAATGAAGGGATTGTGGGCTTGATGGGGGATGGGGCGGTGACTGGATGCGACAGGGGGATACCTGTTTGCGGCGCACCATCTGTCGTAAAAAACCATCGCGATGCGACTTGCCCCGCGATGGTTTCGGCTTAGAGAACGACAGTCCTATTCGCGTTTAGGAACACCCTTCTTTCGATGTGATAGCCAACCGCCCGTGCCAGGGTCAGGCACTCGATATCCCGCCCCTTGGCGATCAGGTCTTCCGGATAGTGGCTGTGATCCACCACCTCCACGCCCTGGGCGATGATCGGCCCTTCGTCCAGGTCGTTGTTGATATAGTGCGCGGTGGCACCCACCATCTTCACGCCCTTGTTGTAGGCCTGGTGATACGGCTTGGCGCCTTTGAAGCCAGGCAGCAGCGAGTGGTGGATGTTGATCGCCCAGCCATCCAGCCGGCGGCACAACTCCGGCGACAGCACTTGCATGTAGCGGGCGAGGATCACCAGTTCGGCGCCGCTCTCCTCGATCACCTGCAGCACCTTGCGCTCCTGCGCCGGTTTGTCGTTGGGGTCGAGGGCGAAGTGGTAGTACGGAATCTTGTGCCAGTGCGCCAGGGGCTCCAGGTCGGGGTGGTTGGACACCACCGCTACCACGTCCATGGCCAACTGGCCGATGCGTTGGCGGTACAGCAGGTCGTTCAGGCAGTGGTCGGCCTTGGACACCATGATCACCACCTTGGGGCGGTGATTCGGCGCGGTCAGCTCGAAAGCCATGCCGAAGGCTTCGCTGCGTTCGGCGAGGCCGGCACGGAAGCCCTCCTCGTCGAAGCCGTCCGCGGCGCGGAACTCCACACGTATGAAGAACCGCCCCGATAGCCGGTCATCAAAGGAATGGTGCTCGGTGACGTAGCAGCGCTGCTCGTAGAGGTGACGCGTCACCACATCGACCGTGCCGAGCATGCTCGGGCAGTCGGCGGTGAGAATCCAGGTGTCCGGTGCCCGACTCATGGTGCTGCTCCTTAGGCTTCGATGGCCAGGCCGTACTCGGCCGACGCGTCCTGCAGCCACAGCCACCAGTAGTCGGAGAAGCTGCGGCGAATCACCAGCTCCCAGGTGTCCTCGGCGGTGCGGCGGATCACCAGTTGCGACTTGGCGAACACGGTGCCGACGGCCTTGCCGACCGGGAAGTTGTTCGGGTGTACATCATAGCTGGTGGATTTCATCAGCACGTCGCGCACGTTGGGGCCGCGCAGCTCGAGCAGGGTCTGCCCACCGGTGACGTTGACCACCTGGATATGCTGGCCGTCGAGGGCATCGCGCAGCTTCTGCTCGACGGCGAACTCCTGGCCGCCGGGGACGATCAGCAACCACTCGTCCGGGCCGACCCATTGCAGCGACATCTCGCTGTTGGCGACCACGGTCAGGGCCACCGGCAGCTCCAGGCCAAGGGCCTTGTGCACGCCGCCGGCGAAGGCCTGGTCATGGCCGTCGCCACGCAGGGTCAGGTGGCCGAGGAATTTCTTTTCGCGCAGGGTCACGCCTGCATTCTTGCGGCCCTTGCCGACCAGGCTGGCCAGGTCGGCGTGGTGCAGTGGCGACTGAGCCTTGGCTTCAGGGCCTGGGTTTTGCTGGAAGACGTTGATAGCGCTCATTTCTTACCTGCCTTGAATTCTTGTAGGTCAGAGCGGCATCGGCACCGTGGGAGCGTGCTTGCCCCGCTATGGGGGCGCCAAGGCCTCCATCGCATCGCGGGGCAAGCCCGCTCCCACAGTATCCGGTGTCGCCAGCCGGAAGCCTTAGACGTTCTGCCGCTCACCCTTCGGGTCGAAGAACACCGAAGACACGATTTCCGCCTCGATCACGCTGCCATCGGCCTGCGGCGAATACACCCGCTCGCCCATGCGCTTGAGGCCGCCCTTGACCACGCCCATGGCGAAGGAATAGCCCAGGGAGTTGGCCGCGTAGCTGGAGGTGACGTGGCCGACCATGTCCATCGGGATCGGCTGCTTGGGGTCGAACACCAGTTGGGCGCCCTCCGGCAGCCACACGTTCGGGTCCACGGGCTTGAGGCCCACCAGCTGCTTGCGATTGTCGCGGGTGGTGTCTTCACGGTTCATGCCGCGCAGGCCGATCCAAGAGAAGGCCTTGTTGCGGCCCACGCACCAGCTCATGTTGAGGTCGTCCGGGGTCATCGAGCCGTCGGTGTCCTGGCCGACGATGATGAAGCCCTTCTCGGCGCGCAGCACGTGCATGGTCTCAGTGCCGTACGGGGTCAGGTTGTACTTTTTGCCCGCCTCGACGATCTGCTCCAGCACACCCATGGCGTAGTTGGCCTGCACGTTGATCTCGTACGACAGCTCGCCGGTGAACGAAATGCGGAACACCCGCGCCGGCACGCCGCCGACCAGGCCTTCCTTCCAGCTCATGAACGGGAAACCGTCCTTGTCCAGGTCGATGTCGCTGACCTCGGCCAGCAGCTTGCGGCTGTTGGGGCCGGACAGGGTCATGGTCGCCCAGTGGTCGGTGACCGAGGTGAAGTACACCTTCATTTCCGGCCATTCGGTCTGGTGGTACAGCTCCAGCCACTGCAGCACGCGAGCGGCGCCGCCGGTGGTGGTGGTCATGATGAAGTGGTTGTCGCCGACGCAGGCGGTCACGCCGTCGTCGAAGACCATGCCGTCTTCCTTGCACATCAGGCCGTAGCGGGCCTTGCCCACGTCGAGCTTGGTCCAGGCGTTGCTGTAGATGCGGTTGAGGAACTCGCGGGCGTCCGGGCCCTGGATGTCGATCTTGCCCAGGGTCGAGGCGTCCAGCAGGCCGACGCTGTCACGCACGGCCTTGCATTCGCGGGCCACCGCGGTGTGGATGTCTTCGCCGGGCTTGGGGAAGTACCACGGGCGCTTCCATTGGCCGACGTCCTCGAACTCGGCGCCGTTCTTGATGTGCCAGGCATGCAGGGCGGTGAAGCGCACCGGCTCGAACAGGTGGCCGCAGTGCCGGCCGGCTACCGCGCCGAAGGTCACCGGCGTGTAGTTGGGGCGGAACATGGTGGTGCCCATTTCCGGGATGCCGATCCCGAGCGAACGGGCGGCGATGGCCAGGCCGTTAATGTTGCCCAGCTTGCCCTGGTCGGTGCCGAAGCCCAGCGCGGTGTAGCGCTTGACGTGCTCGACCGACTCGAAGCCTTCGCGGGTGGCCAGCTCGATGGCCGCGGCGGTGACGTCGTTCTGTTGATCGACGAACTGCTTCGGCGCACGGGCGGTGCCTTTGTCGTGGGGCACCTGGAACAACGCCACGGTGGCTTCTTCCTTGCGCGCCAGGGTTTTCGGCAAGGTCCCGACGCTGGCCTTGAAGCCCGCCTCGGTGGCGGCGCGAACACCGCCTTCGAAACCGTCGGCGATCACGTCACCGAGGGCGTAGACACCGTTCACGCCACCGACGCACACGCGCTTCTGCGGCGCATCGCCCGGCACGAAGCCGAGGATGTCCTCACGCCAGACCGGGCGACCGCCCAGGTGCGAGGCCAGGTGCACCACCGGGCTGTAGCCGCCGGAGGTGGCGATCAGGTCGCAGTCGAGGGTTTCACCGGGGCTGGTGACCTTGTGCGCCTGCACATCGATGGCGGCCACGCGGGCGCCGGTGACGTGCTTGCTGCCCTTGGCCTCGATCACGGCGCTGGAGGTGAGGATGCGGATGCCCTTGGCACGCGCCTCTTCGACCAGCGAACCGCGTGGGTTGTGGCGCGCGTCGGCGATGGCGACCACTTGCAGGCCGGCGTCGTGCCAGTCCAGCGCGGCGCGGTAGGCATGGTCGTTGTTGGTCGACAGCACCAGCTTGCGGCCTGGGGCCACGCCGTAACGGCGCACGTAGGTCGATACGGCGCCAGCAAGCATGTTGCCCGGCAGGTCGTTGTTGCCGTACACCAGCGGGCGCTCGTGGGCACCAGCCGCCAGCACCACGCGGTTGGCGCGCACGCGATGCACCCGCTGACGCACCTGGCCTATCGGGGCGCGGTCGCCGAGGTGGTCGGTGAGGCGTTCGTGGATGGTGAGGAAGTTGTGGTCGTGGTAGCCGTTGACCGTGCTGCGCGGCAGCAGGGTGACTTCCGGCAGGCTCTCCAGCTCGGCCACCACGGCGCAGACCCAGTCGGCGGCCGGTTTGCCGTCGAGGGTTTCGCGGCTATCGAGCAGGGTGCCACCGAACTCTTCCTGTTCATCGGCGAGGATCACCCTTGCTCCACTACGCGCGGCGGCCAGCGCGGCGGCCAGGCCGGCGGGGCCGGCGCCGACGATCAGCACGTCGCAGTGCTGGTTCATGTAGTCGTAGCTGTCGGGGTCGTTCTGCAGCGGCGCGCGACCCAGGCCCGCCGCCTTGCGGATGTACTTCTCGTAGGTCATCCAGAACGACTTGGGGTACATGAAGGTCTTGTAGTAGAACCCGGGCGGCATCATGCTGCCGCCGACCTTGCCGATGATGCCCATCATGTCGTTGTTGACGTTCGGCCAGCCGTTGGTGCTGGTCGCCACCAGGCCTGCGTACAGGGCCTGCTGGGTGGCGCGCACGTTGGGGATCTGGGTGGCTTCGCTGGCGCCGATCTGCAGGATCGCATTCGGCTCTTCGGTGCCGGCGGCGATGATCCCGCGGGGACGCGAGTACTTGAAGCTGCGCCCGACGATATCGACGCCGTTGGCCAGCAGCGCGGCGGCCAGGGTGTCGCCGGCATAGCCCTGGTAGGTCTTGCCGTTGAAGGTGAAGTTCAGCACCTTGCTGCGGTCGATACGGCCGCCGCTGGCGAGGCGATAGGTCTGGCTCATACTTTTTCCCCTTGGCCCTTGGCGGTCGCTGGCGCGCTGCTCTGTTTCGAGGCGGCGGTGACCTGAGGCTTCTCGCCGATCTTGTAGGTTTCCAGAATCTCGTAGGTCACGGTGTCTCGGGTGACGTTGAAGTACTGGCGGCAGCCGGCAACGTGATCCCACAGCTCGTGGTGGATGCCACGCGGGTTGTCGCGGAAGAACATATAGGTGCCCCACTCCTCGTCGGAGCAGGCGTTCGGGTCCAGCGGGCGGGCGATATGGGCCTGGCCGGACGCGTGGAATTCTTCCTCGGAGCGCAGCTCGCCGCAGTGGGGACAGAAGATGTGCAACATGACGGTTGTCTCCGGGGTCAGTGGGCGACGGCAGCGGCGCCGTGTTCGTCGATCAGCGCGCCGTTGTAGAAACGGTCGATGGAGAATGGCGCGGCCAGCGGGTGCATCTCGCCCTTGGCCAGGCTGGCGGCAAACACGTTGCCCGAGCCCGGGGTGGCCTTGAAGCCGCCAGTGCCCCAGCCGCAATTGAAGAACATGTTCTTCACCGGGGTCTTGGAGATGATCGGGCAAGCGTCGGGGGTGGTGTCGACGATGCCGCCCCACTGGCGGTTCATGCGTACGCGGGAGAGGATCGGGAACATCTCGACGATCGCCTGCAGGGTGTGCTCGATGACCGGGTACGAGCCGCGCTGGCCGTAGCCGACCCAGCCGTCGATGCCGGCGCCGATCACCAGGTCGCCCTTGTCGGACTGGCTGATGTAGCCGTGCACGGCGTTGGACATGATCACGCTGTCGATGATCGGCTTGATCGGCTCCGATACCAGCGCCTGCAATGGGTGCGACTCCAGCGGCAGGCGGAAGCCGGCGAGCTTGGCCATGTGCCCGGAGTTACCGGCGGTGACCACGCCGACGCGCTTGGCGCCGATGAAGCCCTTGTTGGTCTCGACGCCGATCACCGCGCCGTTTTCCTTGCGGAAGCCGATCACTTCGGTCTGCTGGATCAGGTCCACGCCCAGCGCGTCAGCGGCACGGGCATAGCCCCAGGCCACGGCATCGTGGCGAGCCACTCCGCCACGCCGTTGCACGGTGGCCCCGAGGATCGGGTAGCGGGTGTTCTTCGAGCAATCCAGGTAGGGGATCTCGGCCGCTACCTGTTCGGTACGGATGAGCTCGCCATCGACGCCGTTGAGGCGGTTGGCGTTGACCCGGCGCTCGGAGTCGCGGATGTCCTGCAGGGTGTGGCACAGGTTGTAGACGCCGCGCTGGGAGAACATCACGTTGTAGTTGATGTCCTGCGAGAGGCCTTCCCACAGCTTCATGGCGTGCTCGTACAAGTGCGCCGACTCGTCCCACAGGTAGTTGGAGCGCACGATGGTGGTGTTGCGGGCGGTGTTGCCGCCGCCCAGGTAACCCTTCTCGATCACCGCGACATTGGTGATGCCGTGCTCCTTGGCCAGGTAGTAGGCGGTGGCCAGGCCATGGCCGCCACCGCCGACGATGACCACGTCGTAGACCTTCTTCGGCGTTGGCGTGCGCCACATGCGCTGCCAGTTCTCGTGGTGGCTGAGCGAGTGCTTGAAGAGGCCGAAGCCCGAATAACGTTGCATGGTGTTCTGCTCCACTCAGCGGTAGACCGGGAAGTCGGCGCACAGCGCGGCGACGTTCTTGGCCACATCGGCCTCGACATCGGCGTCGCCCAGGTTGTCCAGCACATCGCAGATCCAGCCGGCCAGCGCCACGCACTGGGCGACCTTGAAGCCGCGGGTGGTGACGGCCGGGGTGCCGATGCGCAGGCCCGAGGTGACGAACGGCGACTGCGGGTCGTTGGGCACGGCGTTCTTGTTGACGGTGATATGGGCGCGGCCCAGGGCGGCGTCGGCGTCCTTGCCGGTCAGGCCCTGGCGGATCAGGCTGACCAGGAACAGGTGGTTGTCGGTACCGCCCGACACCACGTCGTAGCCGCGCTCGATGAACACCTGGGCCATGGCCTGGGCGTTTTCGATGACTTGTTTCTGGTAGGCCTTGAACTCGGGCTCCAGTGCTTCCTTGAAGCACACCGCCTTGGCGGCGATCACGTGCATCAGCGGGCCGCCCTGGGCGCCGGGGAATACCGCAGCGTTGAGCTTTTTCTCGATCTCTTCGTTGGACTTGGCCAGGATCAGGCCGCCACGCGGACCGCGCAGGGTCTTGTGGGTGGTGGTGGTGACCACGTCGGCGAAGGGGATGGGGTTTGGGTACAGGCCGGCGGCGACCAGGCCGGCGACATGGGCCATGTCGACGAACAGCAGCGCGCCGACTTTATCGGCGATCTGGCGGAAACGCGGGAAATCCAGGGTCTTGGAGTAGGCCGAGAAGCCGGCGACGATCATCTTCGGCTTGTGTTCCACGGCCAGACGCTCGACTTCGTCGTAGTCGATCAAGCCGGTTGCGGTGTCGATTCCGTACTGCACGGCGTTGTACAGCTTGCCCGAGGACGACACCTTGGCGCCGTGGGTCAGGTGGCCGCCGTGGGCCAGGCTCATGCCCAGGATGGTGTCGCCGGCCTGCAGCAGGGCCAGGTACACGGCGCCGTTGGCCGAGGAGCCGGAGTGCGGCTGGACGTTGGCGTAGTCGGCGCCGAACAGCTGCTTGGCACGCTCGATGGCCAGCGCCTCGACTTTATCCACATGCTCGCAGCCGCCGTAGTAGCGCTTGCCCGGATAGCCTTCGGCGTACTTGTTGGTCAGGCCGCTGCCCTGGGCCTGCATGACGCGCTTGCTGGTGTAGTTCTCCGAGGCGATCAGCTCGATGTGAGCTTCCTGGCGCTGTTCCTCGGCATTCATCGCCGCCAGCAGTGCGTCGTCGTAACCCTGGATCTGGTCTTGCTTGCTGAACATCGTGTATCTCCCGGCAGCGATCGTTTCTTGTCTGGTGAGGGTTTTCCCACCCTTTGCAGCGATGGTATGACCGGGCACGGCGGTACAGATGCCTGCGCGCGCCTTGCAATGGCGCGTTTACGACATTGTTCAAGGCACTGTGGAAAACAGCGCGGGAGCGGGCTTGCCCCGGATGGCCTCATCGCGGGCAAGCCCGCTCTCACGAGGCCTGCGCTGCCTTTGGACAACCTGTATAGGCAACCGCCGAATCAATGGTTTAGAGTGCGTGCCTGCGTCGTAAAAAGGACAGGCGTCATGACCAACAACAACCAGCAATTCGCCAGCGACAACTATTCCGGCATCTGCCCCGAAGCCTGGGCCGCGATGGAAAAGGCCAACCAGGGCCACGAACGCGCCTACGGCGACGACCAGTGGACCGAACGGGCCTCGGAGTACTTCCGCAAGCTGTTCGAGACCGACTGCGAAGTGTTCTTCGCCTTCAACGGCACCGCCGCCAACTCCCTGGCCCTGGCCTCGCTGTGCCAGAGCTACCACAGCGTGATCTGCTCCGAGACCGCCCACGTCGAGACCGACGAATGCGGCGCGCCGGAGTTCTTCTCCAACGGCTCCAAGCTGCTCACCGCGCCTAGCGTCAACGGCAAGCTCACCCCCGAGTCGATCCGCGAAGTGGCGCTCAAGCGCCAGGACATCCACTACCCCAAGCCGCGGGTGGTGACCCTTACCCAGGCCACCGAAGTGGGCACCGTCTACCGCCCCGACGAGCTCAAGGCGATCAGCGCCACCTGCAAGGAGCTGGGCCTGAACCTGCACATGGACGGCGCGCGCTTCACCAATGCCTGCGCGTTCCTCGGCTGTTCGCCGGCCGAGCTGACCTGGAAGTCTGGCGTCGATGTGCTGTGTTTTGGCGGCACCAAGAACGGCATGGCGGTGGGCGAGGCGATCCTGTTCTTCAACCGCGACCTGGCCGAGGACTTCGACTACCGCTGCAAGCAGGCCGGGCAGTTGGCGTCGAAGATGCGCTTCTTGTCGGCGCCATGGGTCGGGCTGCTCGAAGACGGCGCGTGGATGCGCCATGGCCAGCACGCCAACCACTGCGCGCAGCTGCTGGCGTCGCTGGTGAGTGACCTGCCGGGGGTGGAGCTGATGTTCCCGGTTGAGGCCAACGGGGTATTCCTGCAGATGCCGGAACCTGCGCTGGAGGCGTTGCGCAACAAAGGCTGGCGTTTCTATACCTTCATCGGTAGCGGTGGTGCTCGGTTCATGTGCTCGTGGGATACCCAAGAATCCCGCGTGCGGGAGTTGGCGGCGGATATCCGCGCCATCGTTGGTGCCTGACAGACCCTAATCGCGGGGCAAGCCCGCTCCCACGCAACTGTCGTGGGAGCGGGCTTGCCCCGCGATTGTTTTACAGCCTGAACCCACCCATCTGTCGCGCCAGGTCATCGGCCAAACCACGCAGCGCCTGGCACTCCTCGCGGCAATCCTGCACCTCGGCCGCCGTCTGCCGCGCCAGGTCGGAAATGCCCTGTACCGTCCGGTTGATCTCCTCGGTCACCGCCGACTGTTCCTCGGTGGCCGTGGCTACCTGCTCGTTCATGCCGCTGATGCGCTCGACCTGATCGGTGATCGCGCCGAGCGAGGTACCAGTGCGCTGGCTCGACTCGACACCGTTGCCGGTGGCCGTTTGCCCGGCCTGCATCGACGCCACCGCCATGCCTGCGCCCTGCTTGAGACGCTGGATCATCTGCTGCACTTCGTCGGTGGACACCTGGGTGCGGCGCGCCAAGGTGCGTACTTCATCGGCGACAACCGCGAAGCCCCGGCCCATCTCACCGGCCCGCGCTGCCTCTATGGCGGCGTTGAGCGCCAGCAGGTTGGTCTGCTCGGATATGCTGCGGATCACCGCCAGCACCTCATCGATCGAGGCAACCTCGTCGGCCAGCTGGGTCACGGCCTCGGCGGCGCGGCCGATCTCCCCGGACATGCCCTCGATGTTGTGGATCGAGCGGCGCACCACCTCCCGCGCCTGCAGCGCTTCGTCCCGCGCCGATTGCGAGGCGTGGGCGGCGGAGCCGGCGTTCTGGGCGATATCCTGCACGGTCAGGCCCATTTCATGCACCGCGGTGGCGACCATTTCGGTCATCTCCTGCTGGCGGCCCGAGCGCTCGGCGGTGTTGTCCACCACCTGGGTCACCTGCTCCACCGACCGGTGCAGGCGTTCGGTGGTGCGCAGCACCTCGCCAATCAGGCCGCGTTGACTGTCGAGAAAGCGGTTGAAACCCCGGGCCAGATCGCCCAGTTCGTCCTGGCGCGCATCGTCCAGGCGATGGCTGAGGTCGCCCGCGCCACCGCCGATCTGCACCAGCGCCGCTGTGACCTGGCGGATCGGCCGTACCAGCCCGCGCGCCAGCAGCACCACCAGCAACAACGAGATCAGCGCCACGGCGCCGCCAATCAGGCAGGTCTGCCAGATGGCCTGGCGCGCCTGGGCGTAGATCTCGGTTTCCGGCACCTCGGCCACCAGCGTCCAGTTCAGGTCGCGCAAGGGCAGGCCCAAGGCCAGGTAGTCCTCGCCATCACGTTGGAAACGGCTGCTGCGCAGGCCCTCGCCGCCCATCAGCACAGCGTTTGCCGCCTCGACGTCCAGCTGCTCGGCAAGTTGACGCTTGCCGCTGAACTGCTGGTCGGGATGAACCTGGATCAGCCCGTCGTTGCGCACCAGGAACACCTTGCCGTGCTCGCCGAAGCTGAAGTCGTGGATCAGCTTGGACAGCTCGGTCATGCGCAGGCCCATGCCTGCCACGCCCACCAGCTGGCCGGCCTTTTCCACGCGATAGTCGATGAACAGCGCCAGTTCCCCCGTGGAGCCATCGATGTCGATGTTCAGCATGCGTTCGGCGCCGCTGTCGATATAGCCGTAGAACCAGTTGTCCTTGGGGTTGGCGCGGCTGAGGGTGCGGTCCAGGCCTTTTTCGTTGTAGTAGTTGCCACTCACCGTGGAGGCGAACAGGGTGGTAAAGGCGTGGTTGCGCTGCTTGGCGGCGTCGAGGTACTCGATGAACGCCGGCAGCGCGGCGGGATCTTCACCGGCAGCCAGCCAGTCGCGCAGGAGGGTGTTGCCGGCGATATCTGCGGCCGCCACCAGCGGGCGGCCGAGCATGCGCTCGATATCGTTGCGGATGGCCTCGATACTGGCCGGCAAGGCCGTATCGACTAGATAGCGCTCGGTGAGGCGGTTGAGCGCCACCGTATAGATCGCCACCACCACCAGGATGCTCGCCAGCAGGGCGGCGCCCATGCTCGCGATCAATTGCCACTGGATGCTCCGCTGCCAGATGCGCATGTGCCACTCCCCGATAATTATTGTTTTTCGGGAAGTGTATACACTTAAGTATCCAGTTGTTCCAGTGATCTGCGACAGACTGGACGCCCGCATCGCGGGGCAAGCTCGCTCTCACGAAGGCGCACGATGACGTCAGTCAGACGTCGGAGACGGCCTTGCTGATGGCATCGACCGTAGCGTCGATCTGCGCCTGGGTGCGCTCGAGGGTGCGGTCGTGCTCGCGCTGCAGTTCGATCTGCTTGGAGCACAGGTTCAGGGCTGCCAGCACCAGCAGCTTGTCGCCGATCAGGGTCGGGTAGCTGCGCTTGGTCTCGGCCAGGGCGACATTGAGCATGCGCACGGCCTGGTTCAGGGTTTCTTCCTGGCCCTCGGGGGCCTTCAGCGAATAGTCGTTGCCCAGGATCGACACGACGTTGACCGGCTGCGCTTGCAGTCTCATGCGTTCACGACACCTGCGCTGGCGCGCTCGACCAAGGCCTGGATGCGCGCGGCGGTGGCGCCGTGCTTCTCTTCCTGCTCCATGAGCGACAACTGCAGGCTGTCGTTCTCTTCCTTGGCTTGCGCCAGTTCCTGGCTGAGGCTGGCGTTCTGTTCGGCCAGCTGTGCGTTCTTGTGCATCAGGTCGCTGACCAGTTGCTCGAGTTGATTCAGGGAAGTTTCCAACATGCGTCTATCTCGGTTGTTGCAAAGGGCGCACACGATAAGGAAAAACCTGCGCCCCCGCCATTAAATATCGGATTCAAAAGGTGTTTGCCGGGTTGAGGTTGACCCAGGATCAGCCCCCTTGTTCCGACCTAGGTCAACCGCTGGTCAGGAAAATAGTTAGCTGCCTCACAATTTCATCAAGTCAGCCTAAAGACTGGCCGGTCACGACCGATAGGCAGGCAGGTCTTCTTCCGTCGCATGGATCGCGGCACCTCCTCTGCCTTGGAAACCGCCTCCATGTCCTTACGCAATATGAATATCGCGCCCCGCGCGTTGCTCGGGTTCGCCGTGATCGGTGTGCTGATGCTCGGCCTGGGTATCTTCTCGCTGATCCAGATGGGCAACATCCGCCAGGCCGGCGTGACCATCGAAGAAGTCAGCGTGCCCAGCATCAAGACCCTCGACGAGCTGACCGCACTGAACCTGCGCCTGCGCACCCTCTCCTACCGCCTGCTGCTCAACCGCGAGCCGGCCACGCAGCAAGACACCCTGCGCCTGCTGGACGAGCGTAACGCGCAGATCGACAAGGCGCGCCGCGCCTACGAGCCGCTGGTGACCGCCGCCGACGAGAAGGCCGCCTTCGACCAGTACGGCCTGCTGCTCAACCAGTACCGCCAGCTCGAGGCGCGCATGCGCAGCCTGAGCCAGGCCGGCGACCTCGATGCCCTGCGCGAACTGCTCAACCGCGACCTGCTGGACAACTCCGAGCAGATCAACAAGGTCATGGACGCGCTGGTGCGCATCAACACCGAGCAGACCAGCGCCACCAACGCCCAGGCGGCCGAGCAGTACAGCGGCGCCTTCGCCCTGGTCATCAGCCTGCTGGTAGCGGCCACGGTGCTGACCTTGCTGTTCGCCTTCCTGCTCACCCGCAGCATCGTCAAGCCCATCGACGAGGCGCTCAAGGCCGCCGAGCAGATCGCCGAAGGCGACCTGACCCACAGCATTCACGCCGACGGCACCGACGAGGCCGCGCGCCTGCTCAAGGCCATGGCCAAGATGCAGGACAAGCTGCGCGACACCCTGCAGTTGATCGCAGGCTCCGCCACCCAGCTGGCCTCCGCCGCCGAAGAGCTGAACAGCGTCACCGACGAAAGCGCCCGTGGCCTGCAGCAGCAGAACAACGAGATCGAGCAGGCCGCCACCGCCGTTACCGAGATGACCAGTGCCGTCGAAGAAGTGGCCCGTAACGCGGTCAGCACTTCGGAAGCCTCCAGCGAAGCCAGCCGCTCGGCCGGCGATGGCCGCGACCTGGTACTGGAGACCGTGGGCGCCATCGAGCGCATGAGCGGCGATGTGCAGGCCACCGCCAAGCTGATCGCACACCTCGCCGAGCAGTCCCGTGATATCGGCAAGGTGCTCGACGTGATCCGCGGCCTGGCCGACCAGACCAACCTGCTGGCGCTCAACGCCGCCATCGAGGCCGCCCGCGCTGGCGAGGCAGGCCGTGGTTTTGCCGTGGTTGCCGACGAAGTGCGTGCCCTGGCTCACCGCACCCAGCAGTCCACCAGCGAGATCGAGCGGATGATCGGCAGCATCCAGGGTGGCACCGAGCAGGCCGTGGACTCGATGCGCACCAGCACCGAGCGCGCCGAATCGACCCTGAACATCGCCCGTGGCGCGGGCCTGGCACTGGACACCATCGCCGGCGCGGTGGCGCAGATCAACGAGCGCAACCTGGTGATTGCCAGCGCCGCCGAGGAGCAGGCCCAGGTGGCCCGCGAGGTGGACCGCAACCTGGTGAACATCAACGACCTGTCGGTGCAGAGTGCCACCGGGGCGCACCAGACCAGCGCGGCAAGTGCCGAACTGTCGCGGCTGGCGGTGGATCTGAATGGGTTGGTGGCGCGATTCCGTACCTGATCCTCAAACGCATCGCGGGGCAAGCCCGCTCCCACCAGCCTCACTGCGTGGGAGCGGGCTTGCCCCGCGATCGCATCCGATCGAGGATCAATACTCGATCCGCACATCCCCCTTTGGCACGCTGCAGCACGACAGGATGTAGCCCTCGGCCTCGTCCTCCTCGGTGATCCCGCCGTTGTGCTCCATCTCCACCTCGCCGCCGAGCTTGAGCACCTTGCAGGTGCCGCAGATGCCCATGCCGCAGGCCTTGGGGATCATCAGCCCGACCTTGGCCGCCGCCGCATGCACGGTTTCGCCCGGGGCCACGCGGATGCTCTTGTCACTGCCGACGAACTCCACCAGGTTGAGGTCGGCTGCATCCACTTCCGGCGCATCGGCCGCCGCTTCGGCGTGCTCCACTGCGTCGGCCTTGGCTTCAGGCGGCGTCGCGCCGAACGATTCCTCGTGGTAGTTCTTCATGTCGAAGCCGACCGCTTCGAGCATGCGCTTGACCGCGCTCATGTAGGGCGTGGGGCCGCAGCAGAAGATGGTGCGCTCAAGGTAGTCCGGGGCGATCAGCTCCATCAGCCGCTGGTTGAGGTAGCCGCGATAACCCGCCCACGGCTCGCCCAACCCGTGCTTCTCGCAAATGATATGCAGGCTGAAGTTGGGGATGCGCGAGGCCATCTGTTCCAGCTCGCGGTGGTAGATGATGTCTTTCGGCGAGCGGGCGCTGTGCACGAAGACCATGTCGACATTGGCGTTGGTGTCGTAGAACCAGCGCGCCATGGACATCACCGGGGTGATGCCGACGCCGCCGGACAGATAAAGGGTCTTGCCGGCCGGGAAGTCGATGGCGTTGAACAGCCCCACCGGCCCGTGCACCGGCAACTCGGCGCCTTCGTGCATGGTGTCGTGGAGGAAGTTGGAGACCAGCCCGCCCGGCACCCGCTTGACGGTGATCGAGAAGCTGTAAGGCACCGACGGCGAGCTGGAGATGGTGTACGAACGCATCACCGGCTTGCCTTCGATCTCCAGCTCAAGGGTGACGAACTGCCCGGGCTTGAAGAAGAACATGATCGGCTGGTCGGCCATGAAGCAGAAGGTGCGCACGTCCCAGGTTTCCTGGATGACCTTGACGCAACGCACGATGTGGCGGCCATTGGCCCAGGTCTGGGTGGTAACCGGATTGAGGAAGGTATCGGACATGTTCATCTCCAGCAGCCGACTGTCGGCCTTTCTTATGGCTCCGATAATGCGCATAGCGCCGTCTACGTACATTCCCATCCGCGACATCGGCGTGCTTATCGCGACCAGCCCCGCGCTACAAGGGCTGGCGCGTCGGAATTCGATGCGGCCATGTCGCCCGTGGATATGGTCCTTTCCCGGCCCGGACGCACACTCCTCGGCAAAACAACACGCTGTTTATCCCAAAGAACAGCCTTGCGGCACTACAACAACGATTAGCCACTTCAGCCGGCCGCACGCGGCCACGAGGACCACACGATGGACGTCACCGCAACCCTGAGCCTGGGCGATCCACTGGAACCTGCACGCAAGGCCACCGCCGAGATGCTGCAGACCCGCGAGCGCACCTACTCGCTGCCGCAACCGTTCTACTGCGATGAGCGCCTGTTCCAGATCGACATGCAGGAGATCTTCCACAAGGAGTGGCTGATCGCCGGCATGGTTTGCGAGATCCCGACCAAGGGCAACTACATCACCCTGCAGATCGGCAAGAACCCGATCATCGTGATACGCGGTGCCGAAGGTAAGGTGCATGCCTTCCACAACGTCTGCCGCCACCGCGGCTCGCGCCTGTGCGTGAGCGACAAAGGCAAGGTGGCCAAGCTGGTCTGCCACTACCACCAGTGGACCTATGAACTTGATGGCCGCCTGCTGTTCGCCGGCACCGAGATGGGCGCCGACTTCGACATGAACCAGTACGGTCTGAAACCGGTGAACGTTAAGGTGGCCGGGGGCTACATCTTCATCAGCCTGGCCGAGAATCCGCCGGCCATCGACGAGTTCCTCGCCACCCTCGACCACTACATGGAACCGTACGACATGGAGAACACCAAGGTGGCGGTGCAGACCACCTTGATGGAAAAGGCCAACTGGAAGCTGGTGCTGGAGAACAACCGCGAGTGCTACCACTGCAACGGCTCGCACCCGGAGCTGCTGAAAACCCTGCTGGAATGGGACGACACCAACGACCCGCGGGCCAGCCAGGAATTCAAGGACCACGTGGCCGCCTCGGCCGCCGCCTGGGAGGCCGAGAAAATCCCTTACCTGCACAAGAGCCATGGCCTGCGTAACCGCATCGTGCGCATGCCGCTGCTCAAGGGCACCGTGTCGATGACCATGGACGGCAAGGTGGCTTGCAAGAAGCTGATGGGGCGCATCAAGAACCCGGACCTCGGCTCGATGCGCATCCTGCACCTGCCGCATTCGTGGAACCACTGCATGGGCGATCATATGATCGTGTTCACCGTGTGGCCGATCAGCGCCCAGGAAACCATGGTCACCACCAAGTGGCTGGTGCACAAGGATGCGGTGGAGGGGGTGGATTACAACCCTGAAGAGATGCGCAAGGTGTGGGATGCCACCAATGACCAGGATCGGCGGTTGGCCGAGGAGAACCAGCGGGGGATCAATTCCACGGCTTACCAGCCGGGGCCGTATTCGAAGACTTATGAGTTTGGGGTGGTGAATTTTATCGATTGGTATAGTCAGCGGTTGTTGAACAACTTGGGGGCGGAGCCGGCACCCTACCTGAAGGAAGTGCTCGCTCAGTGAAAGAAATCGACCACGCCTGGCGCACCAGCCAAGGCGTGGTCGGTTCAGGGCGCAATTTCTCCATCCTCGACAAGTATAAGCGTCGCCATCATTTATACGTCAGGAATACGTACCTGCACATTCTATCTATGGGTCAACCACATGATTCCATAAACCCAATAAAATTGGGTCAACCAGAATCTCAGGAAAACTCACAGACCAGCATCCGCACCACTTGACGTATCTAACATCGCAATATCCGCGGCAGCACCGAAGTCATGTCCAGCCTCGGGATCCTCTCCACTACGCATATTCTTATTTAGATTATTCTTCATTCTTGCTCTATCCAGATCCACGCCCGCGATAAAAGTCTCAATTATAACAGTCGCGGTCCCTGTTGCTGCTGCTGCGGCCTTAACAATCAAGGCCTGCGTCAAATCATCGTCCCGGTTTGATTGCTGAAACATGTTTTCAGGATCTGTAACTTTAGAAGCAAAAAATTTTCTTAACTCACTTGCACCTAACAAAATAATAGTTGAGACTTTCAGGAATTGCGAGACTAACTCAGGTAGCTTTAGCGGATCTGTCCACGGACGTTTCGCCCCAGTGACTTCAGACCTCCAGTGCTTAAGCCCCATATTTATACCATCAAATGTAATCTTAGCTCCTGTAGCATAAACAATTACATTGACCGCTGATGTCACAGGGGCAGTCATTGGAAGTCTACCGCTAGGATCAGTCCTATTTACAGGATCACGACTACAATAGGCATATGTATTTATCCCTCCCTTGCCAAAAGGGCTTAGCCTGTCAGGAGAGTGAAAACACTTCAGTACTGTATTGTAAATTCTATGGCCGTTACCCAGTAGGTAAAAACCTACGGCGGGCTCGCATAGCTGGCCGGTGAAACCGAGACTTGGCTTCGCGGTGAGCCCATGCTTGTAACCATATGGCAAGTACGCGGCAGTGCTAGTGCATGCACCAAAACGGGCAAGTGGACTGTGAAGGCGATCAACTGCCAGTAGCGTGCTCGACATTAACTAGAACTCCTAAGAGGAAATGACAGCCGATAAGGTCGATGCCTGCCCCGCGAAGGCCTGCACAGCCCTGTAGAAGGGCTACTGGAAGTACGCTATCACCGACGCGAAATTGTGATAACTGGTAAAAATGCCAGGTCAAGGGCAAGCTTCTTAACCTTCAGCCCCACTTTTATCCATAAGATGCCTATGTGGCGGCTGCCGCTAGCCGATTGATCAAAAAACGATCAACCAAATGGACGCCACGTAAATTAACGCCTGTAGCGTTCATCCAACACGTTATCCACAGGGACGCCAACAGCATCTGTTGAAAACAACAGGTCAACCATCACACCGCTGTGGATATCATGCGCCAGACCTATCGATGCATGGCTCTACAGCATGCTGCATAGCTTTGATCATTTTCTGATCAACTGCATGCAAGGCACCGACAGCGTGGGCTTCAAGCAACTCTTTACAAATTATCCACAGGTCGATCAACAGTATTTGTGGGCAAATACTTGCTTAAGCTATCCAATCCGGATTTCTGGCTTTCAATTCGCCAAAACCTGGGCTGATCAATTTTCGAACGACTGCCCGTGCGCCTTGAGTTTCGTGCTCTCCAGCAAATGGCGAACACTTTATCCACAGTTTGGCAAACAGAAACGGTGGGCAAAAAGCAATGATCGCTCCTACAGGCGATACGCAAGGCCAGTAGGAGCGGAGCTATACGGAGACGACGTGCCCCTGGTGGCATCAACGCAGGACGCCCTCCTCGACCAACAGCTTCAGGATCGCCTCGGCGCCCTCCTGTGGAGAGACATCTTTGAGCACCTTGCCGCCCCCGCCACTGGCCTTGGCCGTGGCGGCCTTCATGCGATCGGCGCCGCTCTTGGCCTTGATCACCTTGAGCCGCTTGGGGCGTGGGCGGGCCGGTTGCAGGGCATCTTTGGCCAGCAACGGATCGTCCACAACCTCTACAGTGCGCGCCGCCAGCACCCCACGCCGGGCCGGGCCGAAGGCTGATTGTCGTGGCTTGGGCGCGGCGTTATCCACAGTCGCCAGCAATGGCAGGCGCACTTTCAGGCGACGCCGCTGGCCGCGTGGCAGTGCCTGCAGCACCTGGGCAGTGCCGTTGTCGATGGACTCGACCTCGGCTAACCCCACCACCAGCGGCCAGCCCAGTTTCTCGGCCAGAAGGAATGGCAGCATGCCCGAGCCTTCACCGGTTTCGGCCTGGCTGCCGGCCAGCACCAACTGGGCGCCAGCATCGCGCAGGTAATCGCCCAGCACACCCAGCACATCGGCGCCAGCAGGCTGTTCCAGCACATCCAGATGATCCAGCCCCATCCCCAGGTAAGCACGCAGCGCCTCTTCGTGGGGATCTCCGGCATGCACCACCTGCAAGTTATCCCCAGCCAGCTGCAGGCCCAGTTCGACGGCGCGGGCATCCTGCTCGGCGCGACGGGCGCGCCCGGAACTGGGGTGGGCACCGATGGAAACCAGGCTGATGACTTTCGTACTCATGCGCGTGCCCCTATGCCGCGTCGCGCTGGCCGCCGCTGCGGAAGTTATCCACAGCCTCGATCAGTGCCTGGAGAATCGCCGAGCTGTCGCCAATCACCGACAGGTCGGCCCGTTTGATCATGTCGCATCCCGGGTCCATATTGATCGCCACCACCTTGTCGCAGGCGACGATGCCCTGCAGGTGCTGGATGGCGCCGGAGATACCCACAGCCACGTAAACCCGTGCGGTAACCCAGGTGCCGGTAGCGCCGACCTGGCGGTTGCGCGGCATGAAGCCGTCATCCACCGCCACCCGCGAGGCGCCTTCGGTGGCGCCCAAGGCAGCGGTGGCCTGGTGATACAGGTCCCAGTCCTTGACGCCGTTGCCGCCGGATACGATGAACTCGGCCTCTGCCATGGCGATGGCCGCCGGGTCCACGGCCACCGAGCCGAGGTCTTCGATGCGCGACAGGCTGCGCGCCACGCCTGTGGACAACTCCACCGGCAGGGCTTCATGGCGAGTCTCGCTTACCGGCTCGGCGCATTCGGCGGCGGCCAGGATCAGTCGCGGCACCTCACGCTGGGTATCCTGCTGGCCCGCGCCTGCACGGCCGATGCACTGGCCATCCTTGACCTGCCACACCCTTGTTGCCGGGCGCTCACCCAAGGCTGCGGCGAAACGTCGGCCCAGCTCGCCGCCACCGCTGCGGCTGTCGGGCAGCAGCCAGTGGCGTGGGGCGAACTGGTTATCCACAGCCCGCAGGCCCTGGACCAGTTGTTCTGGTGCATAACCCTCGAAGGCCTCACCCTCGATGACCAGCAGGCGGTCGACGCCGGCTGTGGAAAAGTTGCTTTCCTTGTGCTCGCCGAACACCACGGCCAGCACCGCACCGTCGCTACCGGCCAGGCTGTGGGCCAGGCCGAACAGGTCGCGGTCGTGGCTGCCGAGACGGCCACCGACCATGTCCGGTACCACGGCGATATAGAACACAGGCGCGGCAACCTGGTGCAGCGGCAACTGCACCTCGGCGGCGGCTGTGCGCCGGCCGCCCACACCGGTGCCCTGCTGGGCGCCGCTGCGGTCGATGCGCTTGAGGCCGTTGGGGCCGATGAAGCCGGCAGCAATCGCATGGGGATTCTTGCGCATCAGCCCATTGGGGCCCATCCAGCTGGTTTGTTGCGTCTGCATGGCCGCATGCAGCGGGTGCAGGCGGTTACGGGCGATCCACTCGGCGCGTGGGTCACGGCGGATGATGTCGCTCATCAGTGCACCTCCGCAGGTTCACGTTTGGCCGCTGGCGACTTTGCGCTGGCGGGGGCCTCTTCTTCGATCAGTACATCGGCGACCAGCTCGGCCAGGTCCTTGATCTGTGGGCGCGGTTCGACCACGCCTTCGAGCATCGCCGTGCACTGTGGGCAGCCCACGGCCACCAACTCGGCCTCGGTCTCGCGGATATCGTCCATGCGCATGTCGGGGATACGCTGCTTGCCGGGGATATCGGTGATCGGCGCACCGCCGCCTCCGCCACAGCAGCGGGAACGGAAGCCCGAGCGCTGCATCTCACGCACTTCGATACCGAGGGCCTTGAGCACGTCGCGCGGGGCTTGGTACTCGCCGTTGTAGCGGCCCAGGTAGCACGGGTCGTGGTAGGTGACGCTGCCGCCCTTGTGCTGGCCGAGGTTGAGCTTGCCGGCGGCGATCAGTTCGGCGATGTAGGTGCTGTGGTGCTGCACCTGGTACTCGCCGCCAAGGGCGCCGTATTCGTTCTTCAGCACATGGAAGCTGTGCGGGTCGCAGGTGACGATGCGCTGGAACTGGTACTTGGCGAGGGTCTGGATATTGCGCTTGGCCAGTTGCTGGAAGGTCGCTTCATCGCCCAGACGGCGCGCCACGTCACCGCTGTCTCGCTCTTCCAGGCCGAGCACGGCAAAGTCCACGCCGGACGCCTTGAGCACTTTGACGAAGGCGCGAAGGGTGCGCTGATTGCGCATGTCGAAGGCGCCATCGCCGACCCAGAACAGCACCTCGGTGGTTTTCACCTCTGAGAGCAGCTTCAGGTTGAGGTCAGCCGCCCAGTTCATCCGCCCGCCGGGGGCGAAGCCGCCGGGGTTGTCGGTGGCAATCAGGTTGTCCAGCACCTCGGCGCCCTTGTTCGGCGTGGCGCCCTTTTCCAGGGTCAGATGGCGGCGCATGTCGACGATGGCATCGACGTGCTCGATCATCATCGGGCATTCCTCGACGCAGGCGCGGCAAGTCGTGCACGACCACAGCGTCTCGGCATCCACCAGGCCGTTGACGATCGGCTGGTGCGGGTGGCCGCCATGCTCGCCGATCGGCTTGCCCGGGTACGGGCTGCCGGCGAAGCGCGCGTCGGTGCCACCGGCCAGGCCGATGACCATGTCCTGGATCAGTTTCTTCGGGTTCAGCGGCTGGCCAGCGGCGAACGCCGGGCACATGGCCTCGCATTTGCCGCACTGCACGCAGGCGTCGAAACCGAGCAACTGATTCCAGGTGAAGTCCACCGGTTTTTCCACGCCCAGCGGCGCATTCGGGTCTTCCAGATCCAGCGGCTTGAGGCCCGTGGAGCGGCCACCGCCAAAGCGTTCGGCGCGGCGGTGCCAGGCCAGGTGCAGGGCGCCGGCGAAGGCGTGCTTCATCGGCCCGCCCCAGGTCATGCCGAAGAAAAGCTCGGACACGCCCCACAGCACACCGATACCCAGCAGTGCCACCAGTACCCAGCCGCCCGTGCCTTCAGGTAGGATTCCCGCCACCGGCAAGGTGGCAATGAAGAAGCTCGCCGCGAACATCAGCAGGCTCTTGGGCAGGCGCATCCACGGGCCCTTGGACAGCCGGGAGGGCGGGTTCAGCCGGCGTTTGAAGACAAACAAGGCGCCACTGAACATGACCACCGTGGCCACCAGCAAGGCGTAACCGAGGATCTTGCTGTGCAGGCCAAAGCCATGCACCAGGATCGCCAGCACGGCCGAGAGCACGAAGCCGCCGGCGGTGGCCACGTGGGTCTTGGACATGTACTTGTCGCGCTCGACCACATGGTGCAGGTCCACCAGGTAGCGTCGTGGCATGGCCAGCAGGCCGCCAAGCAGGTCGACCTTGCTCGGCCGCCCGCGCCGCCACATGCGCACCCGGCGCAGGGCGCCGAGCACCGCCAGGGCGAGGGCGGTGAACAGCAGGATGGGTAGAAGGGTGTTCAACATGGGAGGCTCCCACAACAGCGGTAAGCGTGCGTCGGTCCCTGTGGCGGAGGTCGGTGGGAGCGGGCTTGCCCCGCGATAGCGTCCGATCGGCCAATCAGGTTGCACCTGCTGGCGCTATCGCGGGGCAAGCCCGCTCCCACCGTGTTCTCCCTACAGGAACCGCGTTGGTCCTGGGCTCAGAAATCCTTGCACAGCCGCAAGGCGTCGTAGATCGCCGCATGAACGTTGCGCTGGGCCACGCAGTCGCCGATGCGGTACAGCAGGTAGCCCTCGCCCGGCTGGCTGAGGATCGGCTGCGGCTTGATGGCGAACAGCGCCTCCACATCGATCTGGCCCTTGTTGCGCGAACCGTCCTTGAGCGCGTAGTACAGCTGCTCGTCGGGACGCACACCGTTTTCCACCACCACCTGGTCGACCACCCGTTCTTCCTTGGCGCCGGTGTACTCGTTCTCGAGCACCGCCACCAGCTTGTCGCCCTCGCGGTAGACCTTTTCCAGCATCATGTCGCCGGTCATGATCACTTCTTTCGGGTACATGCTGCGGTAGTAGGTCGGGAAGGTGGTGCCGCCCATGGCCACGCCCGGCTTGATGTCGTCGGTGACGATCTCGACCTGGCTGCCCTTGTCGGCAATGAAGTCGGCCACCGACATGCCGGTGAATTCGCAGATGGTGTCGTACACCAGCACGTTCTTGCCCGGCGCGACCTTGCCATCGAGCACGTCCCAGCTGCTGACCACCAGGCCTTCGGCAGCGCCCCAGTGCTCGTTCTGTTCAAGGAACGAGTGCCCGCCCACCGCCAGCACGATCACATCCGGGCGCAGGTCCTGGATGGTCGCCACGTCGGCGGCAGTGCCCAGGCGCAGGTCGACCTTCAAACGCGCCAGCTCCAGCTGGTACCAGCGGGTGATACCGGCAATCTGGTCACGCTGCGGGGCCTTGGCGGCGATGGTGATCTGCCCGCCAATCTGCTCCTTCTTCTCGAACAGGGTCACGTCGTGGCCACGTTCGGCTGCCACGCGGGCCGCTTCCATGCCGGCGGGGCCAGCGCCAACCACCACCACCTTGCGCTTGACCCCGGTGGTTTTCTCGATGATGTGCGGCACGCCCAGGTATTCGCGGGAGGTGGCCGCATTCTGGATGCACAGCACATCCAGGCCCTGGTACTGGCGGTCGATGCAGTAGTTGGCACCGACGCACTGCTTGATCTGGTCGATCTGGCCCATCTTGATCTTGGCGATCAGGTGCGGGTCAGCCATGTGCGCGCGGGTCATGCCGACCATGTCGACGTAGCCGCCTTCGAGAATGCGCGTGGCCTGGTTCGGGTCCTTGATGTTCTGCGCGTGCAGCACCGGGACCTTGACCACTTCCTTGATGCCGGCCGCCAGGTGCAGGAACGGCTCCGGCGGGTAGCTCATGTTGGGGATGACGTTGGCCAGGGTGTTGTGGGTGTCGCAGCCCGAGCCGACCACGCCGATGAAATCGAGCATGCCGGTGGCGTCGTAGTAGGCGGCGATCTGTTTCATGTCCTCGTGGCTGAGGCCATCGGGGTGGAACTCGTCACCGCAGATGCGCATGCCCACGCAGAAGTCGTCGCCGACTTCCTTGCGCACAGCCTTGAGCACTTCCAGGCCGAACTTCATGCGGCCTTCGAAGGTGCCGCCCCATTCATCGGTACGCTTGTTGACCCGCGGGCTCCAGAACTGGTCGATCATGTGCTGGTGCACGGCCGACAGCTCGACGCCGTCCAGGCCGCCCTCCTTGGCACGACGCGCAGCCTGGGCGTAATTACCGATCACCCGCCAGATCTCTTCCACCTCGATAGTCTTGCAGGTGGCGCGGTGCACCGGTTCACGGATGCCCGATGGTGACATCAGCGTTGGCCAGTTGAAGCCGTCCCAACGCGAGCGCCGGCCCATGTGGGTAATCTGGATCATGATCTTGGCGCCATGCTTGTGCATGGCGTCGGCGAGGTTCTGGAAGTGCGGGATGATGCGGTCGGTGGACAGGTTGACCGAGGCCCACCACTCCTGCGGACTGTCGATGGCCACCACCGACGAGCCACCGCAGATCGCCAGGCCGATCCCGCCCTTGGCCTTCTCTTCGTAGTACTTCACATAGCGGTCGGTGGTCATGCCGCCATCGGTGGCATACACCTCGGCGTGCGCGGTGCTGAGCACGCGGTTGCGGATGGTCAGCTTGCCGATCTGGATCGGCTGGAACATTGCTTCGAAGGCCATGACGCTATCTCCGGCTTACAACGGCTTTGTAACGAACAGGCCATCTTCGTGGCCTTCTTCCGACCCGCCGTAGACCTGCTCGGCCACGGTGCGGATCGAGCTGCCGCGAGCGGCGAGAATCTGGTCCATGGCGCCGGCGAACCAGCCGGTGAACATGTAGTCGACCTTGCGGCCGCACTTACCGTACACGTACACGAACGCCGAGTGCTTGAGCTTGACGCTGCAGGTGCCTTTATCCAGGTCGATGTCCTGGATCTCGAACAGGCCCCAGCCACGCTGGCTCAGGCGCTTCATGTAATGCTCGAACACCGCCACGCCTTCGAGGCCATGGCATTCGGCTTCCTTCTCGCACCAGTGCCAGGCGGACTTGTAGCCGGCCTTGTAGAGGATCTCGGCATAGGCGTCGGCGCCCAGCACTTCCTCGATGCCCATGTGGTTGTTGACGAAGAAATGCCGCGGCACGTAGAGCATCGGCAGGGCGTCACTGGTCCAGACACCGGTCTCGCTGTCGACTTCGATTGGCAATTGCGGGGCGATCTTGGCCATGGAAACTCAACTCCATACAAATTTTTATTGGTGTGCCCCGGCGTTGCTGGCAGGGGCTTTCAGGCTTGGAGAGCGGCTTACTCGCCCCAGACGTCTTTCAATACGTTGACCCAGTTTTCGCCCATGATCTTGCGTACCACGCGCTCGGAATGGCCACGCTTTAGCAGCGTCTCGGTCAGGTTGGGGAACTCGCCGACGGTGCGGATGCCCAGCGGGTTGATGATCTTGCCGAAATTGGTCAGGCGCCGGGCGTAGCCCTTGTCGTGCGTGAGGTACTCGAAGAAGTCCTGGCCGTGGCCCTGGGTGAAGTCGGTACCGATACCGATGGCATCTTCACCGACGATGTTCATGGTGTACTCGATGGCTTCGGCGTAGTCGTCGATGGTCGAGTCGATGCCCTTGGCCAGGAACGGCGCGAACATGGTCACACCGACGAAACCGCCGTGGTCGGCGATGAACTTCAACTCTGCGTCGGACTTGTTGCGCGGATGTTCCTTGAGGCCCGAGGGCAGGCAGTGGGAATAGCAGACCGGCTTCTTCGACTCGAGGATGACTTCCTCGGAGGTTTTCGAGCCGACATGGGACAGGTCGCACATGATGCCGACCCGATTCATCTCGGCGACGATCTCGCGGCCGAAGCCCGACAGCCCGCCGTCGCGCTCGTAGCAGCCGGTGCCGACCAGGTTCTGGGTGTTGTAGCACATCTGCACGATGCCCACGCCCAACTGCTTGAACACCTCGACGTAGGCGATCTGGTCCTCGAACGCGTGGGCGTTCTGGAAGCCGAAGAGGATGCCGGTCTTGCCCAGTTCCTTGGCCTTGCGGATGTCGGCGGTGGTACGCACCGGCATCACCAGGTCGCTGTTTTCGCGGATCAGCTTCTGGCTGGAAGCGATGTTGTCGACAGTGGCCTTGAAGCCCTCCCACACCGACACCGTGCAGTTGGCCGCGGTCAGCCCGCCCTTGCGCATGTCCTCGAACAGCTCGCGGTTCCATTTGGCAATGATCAGGCCGTCGATGACGATGCTGTCGGCGTGAAGTTCGGCTGGGCTCATCAGGCTGTCCCCTTTTATTGAAGTTTGCAGACGCCGAACCTTGTGCCGACGCTTTGGGGCCAGCATATGCCTGCGGCCCGAGGCGCCCCGATGCAAAAACGACAGGGGGTTTGCCGAAAGCGTCAATGGCTGACCTGGCACGCTCTAACGCGCCCCTCGGCAATGAGAGCGAGTCTCGACAACGCTGTTTCATGAACATTTTCTCGGGGAGCTATCGCGCGGGCCTGGGCTGAGCGAGAATCCAGCGAATCGCAGCCTCTTCAGGAGAAACCCGATGAAATCAATGGCATGGCTGGTCTTGCTGGCAGTGGCTTTCGGCGCGCACGCCGCCGAAGAGGAGAGTACCCCCTGCGACAACGTCGAGACCGACCAGCAGGGCTATGCCTGCGCCGCCTACAACAAGCAGACCGCCGAACGCGAGCTGAAGGCGGCCTATGACGACCTCATGCAGCGCATTCGCGACCAGTACGCGGATGAAAGCGACAAGGCCGCGGCGCTGAGCGGCAAGCTGGAAGCCGCCGAGAAACTCTGGACGCAGCTGCGTGACGCCGACTGCAAGGTCGAGACCTGGGCCGAGAAACCCGGCAGCAAGGCGTTCGAGGCGGCGTGGGACACCTGCGTGGCGCAGCGTAGCGATGAGCGCTCTGAGTACCTGCAGGGCATCGGCCAGCAATGACCTTTTGCCCGCGACGGGCCGCCAAGCGGCCCCCGGGGAGTTTCTGCGCCGGGCGCTAGCGCCTGAAGTCAGGCCGCAGCTCCTGGCCATCGATGCTCAGCGTCTTGTAACGCGGCGCCACCAGCTTCACCGCCCCCTCGCGAATACCGTTGGCCAGGCCTTCGAGGTTTTCCATGTTGCCGCTCAGGCTGCCCACCTCACGCCACTCGCGGTCCTCCCAGGTGAAGACGAACAGCTGCGATGCATAGGTGTGCCGGGGGATCATCAACACCTCGTTGTGCCCGTCGCCATCCAGGTCGACTGCCCACAGGTAGCAGCCCTTGCCACCGCACTGGCTTTGCGCAAGCGTGGCGTCGGCCAATGACTCGCTGCTCGATTGCACCGACCCGAGCCACTCGAACTTCGGGCCATGGTCTTCGGCCACTGTCGGTTGACGCACCTGGGCCATCTGCGCCAGCAACTGCTGGCGGCGGCCCGCATCGAACAGCTCATCCGTCTGCAGCCGCCGCTCGAGCTGCTCGAAGGCTTCACGCCCCGGCTGGCCGAGGTCGCGATACAAGGTCTCGGCGTCGAACTCGGTGATCGGCGTGTGCCCGTTGACCAGGCGCTGCACCTGGCTCCTCGCACTCAATGCCTGCGGATCAAGCAGAGGCGTATAGAACACCACCACCAGCAGCGCACTGAGCAGGGCGATCCATGGATTGCTCAGCCGCAGGCTGTGCAGCCAGGCCTGGCGCGAACCCAGCACCGCCCATACCGCCGCCAGGCCATGCGCCAGCATTACGGCCACCAGCATCGACGCCATGATCCGTGTCGGTGTCAGCCCGTACTGGTCGATACGCAGCCAGCTCGCATAGGCCGCCAGGCCCACCAGCACCGGCAGGCACAGCAGGCTGGCCTCCACCAGGCGCTTGAGCGGCGCGGGGTAGACGCTACCTTGCCGGCCATCCTGGAACACGCCGTTGACCAGGAACAGGTTGATGCCCGCCAGTACCAACAGAAGAGTGGTCGAATAGCCGGTGTCCCACACCGGTTGCAGGCCGGAGAACGGCAATGTCAGGGTGAACAGCACGGCGATCAGCGCGCTGAGCGGCAGCAAGAAGCGGCACAGCGTCAACAGGATGCCGCGCAGCAGGCCGATGATCTTTTCGTTTTCCCGGCCCATGCGCATGCCCAGCGAAAACACCACCGGCAACACCAGCCAGAGGAACACCGGTGACTCCACCGCGTCCTTGACCTGCGCAACGCCCAGCATGCTGAACAGCAGCGCGCACAACCACAGCAGTTGCCAGAACAGTCCGGTCAGCAGCTGTGCCAGGAAGACGATGAAAACGTTGTTCCAGGCATGCCGGAACAGGTCTTCGTAGCGCGGGCGCAACCCTTCGCCGGTCGGCCAGGCGAGAATGAACGCGGTTCCGATATAGGCCAGCACGATGGCGGCCAGGCACCAGGTCTGCTGCAGCCAGTCCATATGCCCGGTATCGAGGAGCCAGGCACTGATCCCGCTGAGCAGCACGGTCAGGCCCAGTACCAACCAGCCGGTGCCACGCTGCAGCACCGCGCTGCCAAGCAACTGCAGGTTCACGCCCGCTACCGCCACCGCGACGCACAGGGCTACCGACAGGCTGAAACCCAGCAGCTGACCCTCCCCCTTCACGGTGGTGAGCCACGCCAGGCCATGGATCAGGCCGATGACGACGTAGAACAATAAGGAGCGACTTGGCGCTGGCATTGCAAATCCTTTTGGCCAGTGAGGTAGGAGGCGCGCAAGTCTACCGAAACCGGCTCGTACCACGCCAAGGCCTTTACCTTGCGGGCTGGCGGAAGCCAATTATCACAACGCCATTCCCTCACGAGCGCGGCGGTGTAGAATCGGGCTATTCATCGCCAGACATCCCCGGCGGGTTTATGAGCTCTGGTCGAGCCTGCGGCGATCCCGCGCGGTCCTTCGACCCCCATCCGTGCCTGTGGCAACCGGCCTTCGGCGTTTTTAGGACAAGAGAAGCTCACTCCCTTATTTGGCTTTGCGCGAAAAGTCGCCGAGCGGCGATCAGGCAAGGCGAGAACAGGCGAGGAAGCGGAGTTGACTGGTTGTCAATGCGCATTCCGAGCCTGTTTTCAACGCAGCATGATCGTCGCGCAGGCATTTTTCGCGCAAAGCCAGTGACCTGATTAAGCCGCCAGGAGCGCTATATGCCTGATTATCGTTCCAAGACCTCCACCCATGGCCGCAACATGGCCGGCGCCCGTGCCCTGTGGCGCGCCACTGGGATGAAGGACGAAGACTTCAAGAAACCGATCATCGCCATCGCCAACTCGTTCACCCAGTTCGTCCCGGGCCACGTGCACCTGAAGGACCTGGGCCAGCTGGTTGCCCGCGAGATCGAACGCGCCGGTGGCGTGGCCAAGGAATTCAACACCATTGCCGTGGATGACGGCATCGCCATGGGCCACGACGGCATGCTGTACTCGCTGCCCAGCCGCGAGATCATCGCCGACGCCGTCGAGTACATGGTCAACGCCCACTGCGCCGACGCCATCGTCTGCATCTCCAACTGCGACAAGATCACCCCCGGCATGCTGATGGCCGCCCTGCGCCTGAACATCCCGGTGATCTTCGTCTCCGGCGGCCCGATGGAAGCCGGCAAGACCAAGCTGGCCAGCCACGGCCTGGACCTGGTCGACGCCATGGTCATCGCCGCCGACTCCTCGGCCAGCGACGAGAAGGTCGCCGAGTACGAGCGCAGCGCCTGCCCGACCTGCGGTTCGTGCTCCGGCATGTTCACCGCCAACTCGATGAACTGCCTGACCGAGGCCCTGGGCCTGGCCCTGCCGGGCAACGGCTCCACGCTGGCGACCCACTCCGACCGCGAGCAGCTGTTCCTTACCGCTGGCCGCACCATCGTCGAACTGTGCAAGCGCTACTACGGCGAGGGCGACGCGTCCGTGCTGCCGCGCAGCATCGCCAACTTCAAGGCGTTCGAGAACGCCATGATGCTCGACATCGCCATGGGCGGCTCGACCAACACCATCCTGCACCTGCTGGCCGCGGCCCAGGAAGGCGAGGTGGACTTCGACCTGCGCGACATCGATCGCCTGTCGCGCAAGGTGCCGCAGCTGTGCAAGGTGGCGCCGAACATCCAGAAGTACCACATGGAAGACGTGCATCGCGCAGGCGGCATCTTCAGCATTCTCGGCTCGCTGGCCCGTGGCGGCCTGCTGCACACCGACCTGCCGACCGTGCACAGCGCCAGCATGGAAGAAGCCATCGCCAAGTGGGACATCACCCAGACCGATGACGAAGCCGTGCACACCTTCTTCAAGGCAGGCCCGGCCGGTATCCCCACGCAAACCGCGTTCAGCCAGTCGACCCGCTGGGAAACCCTGGACGACGACCGCGAAAACGGCTGCATCCGCAGCTTCGAGCACGCCTACTCGCAAGAGGGCGGCCTGGCCGTGCTGTACGGCAACATCGCCCTGGACGGCTGCGTGGTGAAGACCGCCGGCGTGGATGAGTCGATCCACGTGTTCGAGGGCAACGCGAAGATCTTCGAAAGCCAGGACAGCGCGGTACGCGGCATCCTCGCCGACGAAGTGAAGACCGGCGATATCGTCATCATCCGCTACGAAGGCCCGAAAGGCGGCCCGGGCATGCAGGAGATGCTCTACCCGACCTCGTACCTGAAGTCCAAGGGCCTGGGCAAGGCCTGCGCGCTGCTCACCGATGGCCGCTTCTCCGGCGGCACCTCGGGCCTGTCCATCGGACATGCCTCGCCGGAAGCCGCCGCAGGCGGCGCCATTGGCCTGGTTCGCGATGGCGACAAGGTGCTGATCGACATCCCCAACCGTTCGATCAACCTGCTGGTCAGCGATGAAGAGCTTGCCGCGCGTCGTGTCGAGCAGGACAAGAAGGGTTGGAAGCCGGCGGAAGTGCGTCCACGCAAGGTTACTACCGCATTGAAGGCCTATGCCCTGCTGGCCACCAGCGCCGACAAGGGCGCGGTGCGCAACAAGGCAATGCTCGAGGGGCTGTGATGGCCTGAAAAAAACCGGCGCCTGGTGCGCCGGTTTTTTTATGTCTGCGAAGCCCCGCGATTGCTCTACTGAATCTGCTCCGGCGTCACAATCACCCAGTTCTTGTCCGCCGTCACCGGCAAACCTTCCTTGGCCTGGGCCGCTGCATTCTTCGCGATCATGCCGTTGAGCTGATCCATGTACTTGGCCTTGCGGTTTATCCACAGGTGGATGCCGCCTTTGTTCACATCGACGCCATGGAACTGCATGTAGCCATCGCTCGTCGGGGTGTCGCCCCCCACCAGCACCGGTTTCTTCCACTCATCGATGTAAGTCAGGATCGCCGCCTGCTTGCCCGCCATCCAGGTAGCCGGCGTCCACAGGTACGGGGTCAACTCCAGGCCCTCGTTGGCCTTGGGATCGTACTGCCCGGCGCTGATCTGCTTGCGTGCGGTGGTCAGTTGGCCATTGGCCCGGTCCTTGAGCAGCAGGCTCACACCGATCACGTTCTGTGGTTTGACGTTGTAGCCGTACTTGGGATCGGAGGCGACCATGCGTACCAGCTCTTCGGACGCCGCCGAGATCACATAGACCTCGATGCCGTTCTCCATCAGCTTGTTGTACAGCTCGGCCTGGCCAGTGAACACCTTCGGCGGCTGCACCTCGATACTCTTGACCTGGTCGCCCTCGAAGTAGGTGCTGGGGATCGGCTTGCCCGAGGCCATCAGCTCGTCGACCTGCTGCTTCAGTTCCTTGAGAGTGAAGCCCGAGAACACTTGGGCCACCCAGGGGTAGCAGACCATGTCGTCGAGTTCGCACAAGCGGTAGTAGTAACTGAACAGGCTCTCCTTGTGCTCGGCGCTGTCCTTGAACGGAATCAACTTGAGCGAGGGATCGAGCTTGTCGCGGGTCAGCAGGCCCTTGTTTTCCATGAACGGCAGCAGCGCCTCTTCGAGGTCGAAGCGGTAGCTGGTGTTGTCCATGTCGAATACCGCGTAGTTACCCTTGTTGGCGTTGGCGGCAATCATCGCGTCGAGCTTCTGCGCGGCTTCGGCCGGCCAGTGCTTGAGCTCGGTGGCCGCCCAACTGCTGGCACTGAGCAACAGGGCAAGGCCGCCGGCAAGGATTTTCGGAGCTGACTTCATCTGCGGTTCTCCCAAGGACGTGGCCGCTCAACCCTAGACCTGATTTATGACAGGCAGGCATGCGCCACCGACCTCGAAGCAACCGCAAACGCCATGTGTATTGCCAAAAACGACCAGGCGTTATTCCATAAACGACTATGCAAATTCCTTTTAGGTATAAATTCGTTTGTTTTCAGGCTGTTAGCATTTCCGTTCGTAATCGCTCACAGAGGCGATGCCTCTTTTGCCTTTTTCCGGAGCTTCAATGAACCTGCCGCTGTCACTCAACCTGCTGGCGTTCCTGACCCTGCTGCTGGGCCTGGCGCAAACCCGTCGCACCGACTGGAGCCTGGCCAAGAAGGTGCTGCTGGGCCTGGCCTTCGGCGTCGGCTTCGGCCTGGTGCTGCACACGATCTACGGCGCCGGGCACCCGGTGCTCAAGGCCACCATCGGCTGGCTCGACCTGGTCGGCAATGGCTACGTCGGTTTGCTGCAGATGATCGTCATGCCGCTGATCTTCGCCTCGATCCTCAGCGCCGTGGCCCGCCTGCACAACGCCTCGGCGCTGGGCCGCATCAGTGTGCTGAGCATCGGCACCCTGCTGCTGACCACCGCGATTGCCGCGCTGCTCGGTATCGCCCTGACCAACCTGTTCGGCCTGAGTGCCGAGGGGCTGGTGGCCGGTGCCCAGGAAAGCGCCCGCCTGCAGGCCATCCACAGCGACTACGCGGGCAAGGTCGCCGACCTCAACATCCCGCAACTGCTGCTGTCGTTCATCCCGACCAACCCGGTCGGCGACCTGGCCCGGGCCAAGCCGACCTCGATCATCAGCGTGGTGATCTTCGCCGTGTTCCTGGGCCTGGCCGCTTTGCAGTTGATCAAGGACGACAAGGACAAGGGCGAGCGCGCCCTGTCGGCCATCGACGTACTGCAGGCCTGGGTCATGCGCCTGGTGCGCCTGGTGATGAAACTCACCCCCTACGGTGTGCTGGCCTTGATGACCAAGGTAGTGGCCAGCTCCAACCTCGACGACATCCTCAAGCTGGGCAGCTTCGTGGTGGTGTCGTACATCGGCCTGGGCCTGATGTTCGTGGTCCACGGGGTGATCCTGGCGCTGACCGGCGTCAACCCGCTACGCTTCTTCCGTAAAGTCTGGCCGGTGCTGACCTTCGCCTTCACCAGCCGCTCCAGCGCCGCCAGCATCCCGCTGAACATCGAGGCGCAGACCCTGCGCCTGGGCGTGCCGCAGTCGATCGCCAGCTTCAGCGCGTCGTTCGGTGCCACCATAGGCCAGAACGGCTGCGCCGGCCTGTATCCAGCGATGCTGGCAGTGATGGTCGCCCCGGCAGTGGGCATCGATACCTTCGACCCGCTGTGGATCGCCACGCTGGTGGCCATCGTCACCCTCAGCTCGGCAGGCGTTGCCGGCGTCGGCGGCGGCGCGACCTTCGCCGCGCTGATCGTGCTGCCGGCCATGGGCCTGCCGGTGGAACTGGTGGCGCTGCTGATCTCGGTGGAACCGCTGATCGACATGGGCCGCACGGCGTTGAACGTGAACGGTTCGATGACTGCCGGCGTTGTGACGAGCCAGCTCTTGAAGCAGACCGACCAGCAGGTGCTGAGTGGGGACCAACATGCTGAGCTGAGTCACTCCTGACACATTACCGGGGGCTGCTGAGCAGCCCCATTTTCAGACCTGGTCCCAGACTTCGAAGTGATAGGCCGGCTTGTCCGCTTCGGACTGCGCCTCGCTTGAGGTCAACTGCCACTGCCCGTTGTCGAATTCCGGGAACCAGGCATCACCCTGCGGCGACAATTCCACCCGGGTCAGGTACATCCGGCTCACCAGCCCTTTCTCCAACGCCTGCCCATACAGCTGCGCACCGCCAATCAGCATCAATTCCCCGACGCCCTGCTGCCGCGCCCACTGCTCGGCGCGCACCAGTGCCGCCTCCAGCGAGGCGAACACTTCGGCACCGGCCAGTTGCAGCCCCGGCTGACGGCTGACGACGATATTCAGCCGCCCCGGCAATGGCCGGCCCAGCGAATCCCAGGTCTTGCGCCCCATGATGATCGGCTTGCCCAGGGTAGTGGCCTTGAAGTACTTGAAGTCCCCCGGCAGGTGCCAGGGCATGGTGTTGTCGATGCCGATCACACGGTTCTCGGCGAGCGCCGCGATCAGGCTTAGGGGGAGTGATGTATTCATGCCGGCGAGGATAGCACCGGGCGCGTGGGTTATGCTTGCGGCCAGACCTGTGCAATGGAAGAGCTTGTGACTGCACCCACTCCACTCGACAAGCGCTGGCTCACCGAAGCGGTACGCCTGCGCGAGGAACACGCCGGCCCCCTGGAAGACCAGGAAGCCAACCGCCGCGCCCGCCACCAAGGCGGCGACCTGGCCACGCGCATCGAGGCACGCGCCTTGTGGCTGGCCGAGCGCGACGGCATGGACACGGCGCTGCACCACTGGAAGCAGGGCGCACGGCTGGCATTGCTGAGCTTGATGGTCCTGGCCTTGTTCAGTGGCGCCGGCCTGGGGCTGGCGGCCCTGGGCGACGGCCAGCGGCCGGTGAACGTGTTCTGGGCCCTTGGCAGCCTGCTCGGGCTGAACCTCGTGCTGCTGCTCGGCTGGGCCGTGGGTTTCTTCTTCGCCGGTGAGCATGGCGCGGCGCTGGGCCGCCTGTGGCTGTGGCTAAGCGAGCGTTTTGCCCGTGACGCCAAGGCCGCGCAACTGGCCCCCGCGCTGCTGGTGCTGCTGCAGCGCCAGCGCCTGAACCGCTGGCTGCTCGGCCTGCTGGTGCATGGCCTGTGGTCGCTGGCGATGCTCGCGGCGCTGGGCATGCTCCTGGCCCTGCTGGCGACCCGACGCTACGGCTTCGTCTGGGAAACCACGCTACTTGCCGCCGAACCCTTCATCAGCCTCACCCAGGCCCTGGGCGCACTGCCCTCGCTGCTGGGTTTCGCCGTGCCGGACGAGGCGATGATTCGCGCCAGCGGCGACACCCTGCCGGCACTCGACCTGGCGCGCCAGGCCTGGGCCAGCTGGCTGCTCGGCGTGGTCCTGGTCTACGGCCTGCTGCCCCGCCTGCTGCTGGCCGCGCTGTGCCTGTGGCGCTGGCGCCAAGGCCGCGAGCGCCTGGCGCTGGACCTCAACCTGCCCGGCTACGCGCAGCTGCGCGAAGCGCTGATGCCGCGTAGCGAGCGCCTCGGCGTGCAGGACCCAGCCCCCGACACCCTGCCCCGCTTCGAGGCCGGCCAGCTGGAGCGTGACAGCGGCGGTGCCCTGCTGGTCGGCCTGGAGCTGGACGACCAGCGCCCCTGGCCACCGGCCCTGCCCGGATCGGTCACCCACGCGGGCGTGCTCGACAGCCGCGAGTCGCGCAACAAATTGCTCGAGCAACTCAGCCGCTTCCCCCCGGCGCGTCTGGCCATTGCCTGCGACCCGCGTCGCTCGCCCGACCGTGGCAGCCTGGCCTTGCTTGCGGAACTGGCGCGCAACGCCGGTGCCACGCGCATCTGGCTGCTGCAGGCGCAACCCGGACAGGCCCTGGACGCGGCACGCCTGGGCGACTGGCACGAGGCCCTCGACCGCCTGGGCCTGTCCCATGCCGACACCTCGCCCTTGACCTGGCTGGAGCATGGCCATGACTGAGCCGCTGAAACTGGCCGTGGTCGGCCACACCAACGTCGGCAAGACCTCGCTGCTGCGCACCCTCACCCGCGACGTCGGCTTCGGCGAGGTCTCGCACCGCCCCAGCACCACCCGCCATGTCGAAGGCGCCCGCCTGTCGGTGGAAGGCGAGCCGTTGCTGGAGCTGTACGACACCCCTGGCCTGGAGGACGCCATCGCCCTGCTCGACTACCTGGAGCGCCTCGAACGCCCGGGCGAGCGCCTGGACGGTCCCGCTCGGCTTGAACGTTTCCTCCAGGGCAGCGAGGCGCGCCAGCGCTTCGAGCAGGAAGCCAAGGTGCTGCGCCAGCTGCTGGCGAGCCATGCCGGGCTGTACGTGATCGACGCCCGCGAACCGGTGCTGGCCAAGTACCGCGACGAGCTGGAGGTGCTGGCCAGCTGCGGCAAGCCGCTGTTGCCGGTACTCAACTTCGTTGCCAGCAGCCAGCACCGCGAGCCCGAGTGGCGCGAGGCCCTGGCGCGCCTGGGCCTGCATGCGCTGGTGCGTTTCGACAGCGTGGCCCCACCCGAGGATGGCGAGCGCCGCCTCTACGAAAGCCTGGCCCTGCTGCTGGAAGAGGCCCGCCCTGCCCTGCAACGGCTGATCGATGACCAGCAGGCTCAGCGTGAAGCCCGCCGCCACAGTGGCAAGCGTTTAGTCGCTGAGCTGCTGCTCGACTGTGCCGCCTACCGACGCAGCGTAGAGGCCGAGCCCGCCGCCGAAGCACAGGCCGTCGAAGCCCTGCGCCAGGCAGTGCGCCAGCGCGAGCAACGCTGTGTCGAGGCACTGCTCAAGCTGTATGCGTTCCGGCGCGAGGACGCCAATGCCGGCGACCTGCCGCTGCTCGATGGGCGCTGGGGCGACGACCTGTTCAATCCGGAGACCCTGAAGCTGCTCGGTGTGCGCCTGGGCAGCGGCGTGGCGGCGGGCGCGGCGGCAGGTGCTGGCGTCGACCTGCTGGTTGGCGGCCTCACCCTGGGTGCCGCCGCGCTCGCCGGGGCCATTGCCGGCGGCGCCTTGCAGACCGCACGCAACTATGGCTCGCGCCTGATGGGCAAGCTCAAGGGCCAGCGCGAGCTGACGGTGGATGACGCCGTGCTGCGCCTGCTGGCCCTGCGTCAGCAACAGTTGATACTGGCCCTGGAGGCACGCGGGCACGCGGCGCAGGACAGCATCCGCCTGGCGGCGCCGGAGGACAAAGGCTGGCGCGAAGGCAAGCTGCCCGAGGCCTTGCGCAAGGCGCGGGCGCATCCGCAGTGGTCCACGCTCAATCCCGGGGCACGGGTCAACCAGGCCGAGCGGCAGGAGCAAATCGACGCCCTTGCGGCGGACCTGTAGAAACGGGCTAGCACCTCTTCTTGCGCAGTTCCACCAACAGCCGGCGCATCTCCCGATGCCGCTGGCTGTTGAACACCAGCATTGCCAGTAATGGCAGCACCAGCGCCGCGAGCTGCAACACTGTATGCAGACTGCTCCCGATCAAGCTCAACGCCGTCAGCAAGGCAACCGCCAGCACTGGCAATATCATCCACAGTGCCCCATTCAGCCCGCGAACCATCGCGATATGACCCAGGCACAACAGCACTACCAGCCCACCAGTGACCATCACGGTGTAGAGAGGGTTGTCCGGATGGTTACGCCAGTAAGTGTCGAACCAAAGCGTCGCCGTCATGGCCACCGGAAGGATCGACATGAAAATGCCCAGCAAGAAGACAGGAAAGTAACGGGCCATGAACCGTGCCGAGCTATCCGAGCTCATCGGCGCGCCTGTCGCGCCAGGCGTCTCTTCGCCCGATACTCCGCCAGGCGGATACGCATCTCCCGGTATCGTTGGCAGTTGAGCAACAGCAAGGTCACCAACGCAGCCAACAGGCTGCTGGTGTAGATGAACAGGTTGGGACGATGCCCATAGGTCGCAAGCGTGAGCACCATGCATCCCACGCACAGCCCTGCCACCAACCACGCGCCCCATGCGCGCCCGCGAACCACGGCGCCGTGTCCCAGCATGAAGACTGTCAATGTCGCCAGCAGGCTCCAGGGAAGTACCCCGTCCTTCGAGCAGCTTCGGCAATAGGTGCTCCACACCAATGCAAAGGTCCAGGCGACGGCGATGATCGACGAAAAGTAGGCAGCGATGAACACACCGAAGTAACGCTGGAGAAAACCCTTCAGCTCAGGATGCCGGGTCATTCGGTGATTTCCTCGTAAAGCCCTACGGCCATCCCCTGCACAGTACCGCTGCCGGCAAGGCCAATGAAGCCACCCAGTGAGTCCTTGATCAGCGTCTGCGTGGAATGACTGATCTGCGTAGGCGTGAAACGTTTGACCAGCTCACCCGCACTTTGGCGGAGCTTCAACTGCTTGGCCGTCAGGGTCGGATGCTTGATCATCAGCAATTCCGTGGTGAGTGCCTTGCGTTGCTGTCGACTCAGCGAACGGGTCAGCTGATACCAGCTGTTGCCGGTCGCCGCCTTGCGCACCTGGAGAAACTTCAGCGTCGTAAGCCCTGAAGCCCCCACGCCCATCAGCGACACGGCATCGAGCACAGGAGTGGCCGCCTGGTACCACGCCTCCTGGTCCAGCGCGTCATTGAGCGAAGGGTCGGTTGCCTCGAAAGCGGTCCGCACCAGGCCTATCCCGCATTGCGCGGTACTGGCGGTTGCCGCGGCATAGCCTGCGACAGTCAACGCCAAGCTGGCTCCGCCGGAAAACGGCACGGCGATGGTGCCGCTGAACATGACGATCCAGCCCAGCACGGCGCCGGCGCAGGATAATGTGGTGTTGACTGCTTCCTTCACCACCCGAGCTTCGCGTGGGTTGGTCTGCAACTGGTTCATGAACTGCTCGGGCGAGGTGTAGCGAGGCGCCTCGCGCAGAATGATGCGCTTGGGCTTGATGCTGCAGATAGGCTGGAACTCGCGCAGGGTGATGACGTTGTAATCGGCATCGATGTACACGACACCTGCGCCGACGATGCCGGGGTCGGCGTCGATGGCCTTGAACAGCTTCTGCTGATCGATGCGGCCCTGCATGCGCTGGCGCGCCATGAATTGCGAAGTACTGCCCAGGGGATTGGAGAGCAGGTCTGTCACGAATCGTTTTCCTTACACAATGCTCGGTGTCCTCGGGGCTGCTTCGCAGCCCATTCGCTGAGGCTTGTCGTGGCGACGAACCGCAGCGAATGGGGCGCAAAGCGCCCCCTGCTGCGGTATCACACGTTCGGGCACGGCACCGGCGCCCAGTCACCCATATCCGGGTTGCGGCACATGGCGTTGACCTGGTCGGTACCCGCCTTGGCCACCTGCTGGGCCTCGGCTTTCTTGCCGTTGGCGTTCTGCAGGGTCTTCTCGGTGGCCACCGCTTCCTGTGGCACCTTGGTGTTGGTCTTGGCCGGCTGGACCTTCTTCACATCCTTCTTCTTGCCGGTGGTCGCCACCTTCGGCGGCTCGGCCACGGCGACCACTTCGGTGCGCTGCACGCCCACCTGCTTGAGGTCCTGCTCGTAGGCCTGGGTGTAGTTGTTGAGGTTTTCACCCAGACGCCCATTCACGGCAGTCAGCAGGTTGTTCGACTCCTGCAGGCCGGCGACGATCTCGGCCAGGCGCTTGCGGCCCTCGGTGTCGTTGATGCGGCCAGCCTTGCGGTTCTGGATCAGGCTGGCGAACTCGCGCTGGTAGCAGCTCTGCGACGACTTGGCGTAGGCAGTGGTGCGGTCCATGTCGGCCGCGCTCTTGTTGATGTCGGTGGCGTACGAAGCGATGCGCTGCTTGTCGTCGCTGATCTGTTTCTGGCGCTCGGTGTAGTAACCGGCGGCACCACCGACCAGGGCGCCGCCAGCGGCACCGATGGCGGCATTACGGCCGCGTTTTTCCTTGTCGACCAGGGCGCCGGTGAGGGCGCCGCCGACCGCGCCGAGCAGCGCGCCAGTGGCGACCGAGCGGGTCATGTCGCCGTCGGTGGAGCGCAGGTGCTGCACCGGCTCGTAGCAGTTGGGGTAGTACTCGACCTTGGTCGTGGCGCCAACCTTGGACGCCGGCGAGCTGGCGCAACCGCTCAACAGCACGGTGCTGAAACCGGCTGCCAGCAGCAGTGCGGTACGGGTCTGGGATGCGGTAATCAGGGGTTTGCGGGTGAACATGGTCTGGTTTCTCTTCTTGGGTTTCTGGGTGACCGGGGGCTTCGTGCCACCCGGGAGTCCTTTCTGTCGAAGCTGTCCTTAGGGTCGCGGGGCGGCCGATGCCAGCAGCTCCTTGAGGATCGTCGCCGGATCGGCCCGCCGGTTCTGGCGGTACTCCCCGACGTGGCGGACGAACAGGGTGGCGCGGGTGACCAGGCTGTTGCCCAGCACAGGCTTGCGATTGAGCTCTTCCTTGACCCGCTGGAACTGCGCCTGGATCACCGCGTCGGTGTAGCGCGTGCCGCTGGCCAGGTTGTCGATGTAGATCGCCACGGCGCCGTCGAGGGCGGCGCGGCCATTGGCGATGGCCGCGCCGTACATGCGCGCGCTGGTCTGGTCGCCGGCAGCCTCGGCCTTGGCCTGGGTGTTCTGCAGGTTGGTCAGGCGAATGTTGTAGTTATTGACGGTTTCGGCCACCAGGGCGGCGGACTGGATCAGGTTGCCGGCCGCTTCCTCGCGCTGGCGGGCGATCAGCGACACATTGCGCTTGAGCTCTTCGTTGACCAGCCCCAGCTCGGCCTGCTGGCGCGGGTCGGTGGCGGCGGCGATGATGCTGTCCAGGCGCTTGGTCGGATCCTGGGCGGCGTCGATGTCGTCGGTCAGGCCGGCCAGGCGACCTTCCTTTTGCCACTGCTCGAACAGTTCCTGGTAGCGCGAGCGCGGCGCCGACAAGGCGCCGATGGCCACGCGGAAACCAGTGGTCTCGTTGCGCTGCTCGGTGCCGTCGACGCCGAACAGCGGGTACTCGCGGCGCATGCCGGTGAACAAGGTGCCCTCGCCTTCGAGGTAGTTGCCGCCCTTGACCACGAAGCCGCCGTAGGCGCCTTGCAGGCGCCCGGCGTTGACCAGCTGGAACGACTCCTGGACCATCTCGGCGGCATTGCCGATCACGTCGAACAAGCCCAGCGGATTGGGCTGTTTGGTGCCGATCGGCATCAGCCGCGCCGCCTGCCCGGTACCACCGGCGACCTGGTTGAATACCGCGAAGTCGCCCAGCGGCCCTTCGCTGTCGGCGCCTTCGACCTTACGCGGGAACAACCGCCCTTCCAGCTCCTGGCGGCTGACCGCCGAACCGCCACGGGCGGCGAACTCCCATTCCACCTCGGTGGGCAGGCGCACGAAGCCCACGCCACCATCCTCGGCCTTGCTGCCTCGGCCGCTGACCGGCAGCAGGTCGCGGTGATGCTTCATCAGCCAGGCGCTGTAGACGGCGGCGAAGCGTTCGGCCTCGAAGCGCGACAGTTTTACCTTGGGCAGACGCCCCGCCGCGTCGTTGTTCGCCTCGCAGGCCGGTGCCGCGTCACCACCGGCCAGCGACGGCGCCTGGGCCATCACCTGGGCGTATTGGCGGGCAGTCACTTCGTACTTGCCGATGAAGTACATCATCGGCGTGAGCGGGCCACCTTTCTCGACCTTCGGCAGGCTTGGCGCAACCGCCTTCTGCCACTGTGGCGCCAGGTCCTGCAGGCTGAACTGGCCATTGATGAAGTCGCGTCGGTAACCGGAGATGAACGACTGCTTGTAGCCGGCCTCGCCTTCGCTGAACGGGTAGCCAAGGTTGACCTCGCGGTCGTCGAGGCTGCCCTGGGCCAACACATAGACACTGCGCAGCACCAGCTCACCGCCACACGGCAGCGGCAGGCTGACATCGCCCGGCAACGGCTTGGGGTTGTCGAACTTGCTTTCAGTCCCCGGCTGCGCCTGGGCAACTGGCTTGGCTTTGTCGTCACCATCGGCCGGGGAGCAGGCGCCCAGGCTCAAAGCGGTCAGGAGCAGGGCGGCAGCCCCGAGGCGGCGATCAGACATCACGTATTCCTTGGCAAGCCTCGATGCGCGCCACCCGCCAGCCGCCCAAGGCGGCGGCGGCGGTGCTGGCCAGCAGCACGGCACACAACGCAACGAGGTAGTGCATGGGCAGCAGGTGGCTGGCGAACTCGCCGGGCACCTGCATGAAAAGTCGGTTCAGGCCATGTTCGGCCAGCAGGTACAACAGCCCCGCCACGGCGGCGGCCAGCAGCCCGCTGTAGAGCGCCTGGAGCATCACGAACAACAGCAGTGCGGCCGTGCCGAAGCCCAACAGACGCAGCACTGCCAGCTCGCGCTGCTTGCGCTCGACCGCCGCCACTGCGCCTGCGGCGATTGCCGCTACGGCGCCGGCCACGGCCAGGCTGGCAATGATCCAGAACACCAGGTCGAGATTGCGGCTGAGCGATTGCACCTGGGCGATCTGCGCGGCCTGTGTGGAAACCAGCAGCTTGCGTTCGGCGAAGAACTGGCGAAGCGGCTCGACATCGTTCAGTTCGCGGGCATACAGGCGGAAGGCCGGGTACACCCGCGCTGACGCGCTGCCTTGCTCCTCCCCCTGCCAGCCCAGCGCAGCCACGGCGCGGCCATCGCGGTAATCCTCGACGGCTTCGAGCAGTTGCAGCGAGGCAAACAGGCCATCGCGCTCGAACGCTGCCAGAGGCAGCACGCTGCTGACCTGCAGGCGCGTGCGTCGCCATTGCATCTGCCCGGCCTGTTGGCGGCTGAAGCTGGCCTGCAGTTCGTCCCCGGCCCTGGCACCGAGCTTTTCCGCGGCGGTAAAGCTCAGCACCACCTGTTGCAGGCCGTCTGGCGGAGCTACCTGCGCCAGCAAGGGGTCGCCCTCGGCGGTGGGCAGCATTTCCACCGTCAGGCCACGCCCATGGGCCGGCAGCAACAGCTCGGCAGTGGCAGCAATCTGCCGGGTGCGCGGAATGGCAAAGGCCACTCGCGGGTGCTGGGCCAGTTCCTCGATGAACTCGGCGCGAAAGCGTCCACCGCCCAGCGGAATGATCTCGCGCACACCCGGGTCGCGCTGCAGCCGCTCGGTCAGGCTGCCGACCAGGCCGAACTTCAGCCCGAACAGCACCAGCAACGGCGCGATCACCGCCACCAGCGCCAGCACGGCGCACGCCGACAACCGCGCATCGTTGCGGAAGTCCTGCCAGGCCAGCCCGGCGATCAGCAGCGGGCGCATCAAGCGGCCCTCTCCAGGCTCGCCGTGACGCCGCCGTCGGTGTCGCGCCGGCAGGCCATGCGCAGCACCGTCAGCCCGGCCTTGTGAGCCAGGGCTTCGTCATGGGTGGCGACCACGCAGGTCACCTGGCACGCCTCGGCTTCGCGCAACAGCAATTGCATCACCCTATCGGCGTTCACCGGGTCCAGGGACGCCGTGGGTTCATCGGCCAGCAACAATGCCGGGCCATGGGCCAGGGCACGGGCACAGCTGACCCGCTGGCGCTGGCCGATGGACAGGGTCGCGGGCTTCTTGCCCAGCTGGTCGTGCACATCCAGCGCTTCGGCCAGACGCTCGACGCTGCCGTCATCGCCGAGCCCCAGCAACTGGCGTGGCAGGCGGATATTGCCGCGCACATCGAGAAAACCCAGCAACCCACCGGCCTGCAGCACATAGCCCAGGTGACGGCTGCGCCAGCTGGCCAGGCGGTCGAGCTGCCGGGCACGCCACAGCCCGGCGACATCCTCGCCGCCCAGGGCAAAGCCCTGCGCCGCGTCCGGCGCCAGCACCAGCGCCAGCAGGTCGAGCAAGGTGCTCTTGCCACAGCCGCTGGGCCCGACCAGCGCCACCCGCTCGCCCGCCGCCAGATGCAGCCGGTCAATCTCCAGGCTGTAACGCTGGGCACCCTGCCCGCGTGTCTTGCGCACCCCGTCCAGACGGATCATCACGGCAGCGTCGACAGCGGGACACGGTACAGGGCGTCGCCCGGCTCGGCCTTGCCGAAGCGCACCCAGTTGGCCATGTCGTTGTGGAAGGTTTCGTACAGGCGGATCTTCGAGTCCAGCTCGTCGATGAAGTCCTCCTGCTCGGCCACCGACAGCGACAGCCACAGGTCCTGGGTCATGCTCAGGGACTTGCTGCGGTACGGCAGGCCGTCGAGGTATTCGCCGAGCACGCCGCCCTGGGCCAGGTTGGCGCCCTTGCGCAACGCGCCGGGGTCGCGGCTCATGTAGGCACTGGCGCTGGCGATTTCGTTGAAGAAGTCGCCCGGCGAGCTGCGGGTCTTGCGCGCGGCATCGACGATCAGCTTGAGCGACTGCTGCAGGTCGTTGAGCTGCAGCTTGGTCAGCATCACGCACACCTGCAGGGTCGGCAGCGTCGGGTTGGTCAGGTCGCGGTCGGCGGTCCAGGCGCTGACCAGTTGCGGCGCCTGGCTGGCGCCATGGCGGCCCAGGAAGTCCATGTGCATGGCGTAGCCGATGGCCTGCGACTTGGCCGCCAGGCTCGAGGCCGAGGTCAGCAGCGGTACGGGTTGCGGTTGCTGGTTGCGCACCTGGTGCACCAGCTCGGCGAAGGTCGAGCCGATCTCGCGCACGCGGTCGCCGAAAGCACCGACTTCACCGCCCGGCACGCTGACGTAGAGGTCGCCGATCTGCGGGTTGCTGTCGGCGGTAAGCACGCGGTACTGGGACTCGGCCGCGCCGTGGTTCTTGACCCCGGCGGGGGTGCGCAGGTGCAGGGCGTAGATCTTGATCTGCTTGCTCAGCGCGGCCTGGCGCACTTCGGCTTCGTTCATCTGGGTGCTGCTGAACGGGTCGTTCTTGCGCAGTGCGCCGGCATCGCTGACCAGCAGGATCAGGCGCCCGCCGTAGCCGGACCAGTCCATGCCCTCGACCGCCTGCATCACGCCGGCGAAGGCGTCCTCGTTGAACGAGTGGCTGGAAACACTGGTGGCCTTGACCTGCGAGGCGGCCTTGAGGAAACGCGCCGGGTCGCGGCCCTGCTCCAGGCTGACCAGGGTCTTGCTCAGGTACTCCAGGCCCGGGGTGCGCTTGACGCTGTTGCGAAAGCCGACCAAGCCGAAGCTGACGCTGTCCAGCTCGCCACGGGCCGCCAGTTGCTGCTGCAGCTCGCTGACCACCTGGCGTACCCGATCGATGTACGGCTGCATGGACACCGAGGTGTCCACCACCAGGACGATGCCGGTACGGAAGCTGTTGTCGCCGACCGCCGCGACGCCGGCCACCTGGGGCGCGCTGTCGCGGGCGCTGGCACCGGGGTCGATGGAGGCGATGTTGAGCAGTTGCACCGGCTGGCCACCGGCGTCGAAGCTTTCGCGGTAGTCGAAGATCGGCATCAGGTAGAACTGGTTCTGCGGCACGGCGCTGGCCGCCGGTTCCAGGGCCATCACCTGGGGCACCTGGTCGGGGTTGTTCTGCGCCTTGAGCAGGCTGTCGCGAGCCAGCGGGGTGTCGTCGAGCAGATGCTGCACATCGTCCACCTGGCGCATGAACATCACCGGCGAGCGGCCCGAGCGTTCGGTGAACTTGAGCACCAGGCTCTGTTTCCAGTCGCTGGTCTGCGCCGCCGGCAGCCAACCCTCGCGCTGGCCGTCGCTGGCGGCGCCGACCTGGACCCAGGCCTGGCCGCCGACGTCCTTGCGCTGGTAGACATAGAGCACGGAGAAAGCCGGCAGTGTCTCGCCCGAGGCATCGCCGGGCTGGGCAACCAGCTGGGCATCGGGCTTGGTCAGCACACGCTGGAACAGGGTCTTCTTGCCGGGCATCAGCAGTGGACGACCGTCGTCCGAGGCGGCCACCGGCGTGACTTTGGGTTGGGTGGGGACCACGCTGTCGGCGGGCGCCTGCACCACCGGCGTTTCAGGCGCGGGCGCGTCATTGCCGCCAAGCAACCAGAAGAACGCGCCCCCCAGACCCAGCGCCGCCGCTATCGCCACCGCCAGCACGGCCTTGGCCGGCTTGTTCGAGGCGGGCTTCACAGCAGGCGCGGGCTTGGGTTCGGACCGCCGGGCAGGCTCGCTCACGGGAGCGGTAACGGCCTGCGAAACATCGATGGACACCGGCAGCGGGATGGCCGGTGGCGGGATCGGCAGCGGGCGAACCAATGTGCTGTCGTTGTCCTCGGCCGGCGCCTGGACCGTCAGACGGTCCAGCGCGGCCAGCAACGCCGCCGCGTCGGCGAAGCGCTCGTTGGGATCCTTGGCCAGCAGACCGCGCAGGATGTCCTGGTAGCGGCCATGTTCGATGGGCAGCTCCGGCAGCGGCTCGGTCAGGTGTGCCAGCGCCGTGGACAACGCATCGGTGCCGTTGTACGGCAGCTTGCCGACGAGGATTTCGTACAGCACCACACCCAGTGCATACAGGTCGGCGCGCCCGTCGATCTCCATGCCGCGCGCCTGTTCCGGGCTCATGTAGCTCGGCGTGCCGACGGCGAAACCGGCCTGGGTGAACTGGGTGCGGTCATCCAGCGACTTGGCGATGCCGAAGTCCGACAGCACCGCGGTGCCATCGGCGCGGAACAGGATGTTGGCAGGCTTGACGTCGCGATGCACCAGGCCCTGGGCATGGGCATAACTCAGCGCCTGGGCGATCTGGCGTACGTAGGCCAGGCCCTGCTCGGGCGTCAGCCCCTCGGCGATCCGCTCCTTCAGCGTGCCGCTGGGCAGGTACTCCATGGCCATGTAGTACAGCTCGCCGACATTGCCGATGTCATGGATGGTGGCGATGTTCGGGTGCGCCAGCCGCGCCAGGGTGCGGCCCTCGCGCAGGAAGCGCTCGCAGAAGGTCGGGTCGGCGGCCAGGCTCGCCGCCATGATCTTCAGCGCCACCTTGCGCTCCAGGGAGCGCTGGGTAGCGAGGTACACGCTGGCCATGGCGCCCTGGCCAAGCTCGCTGTCGATGTCGAATCCGGGAATCTGCATGTCCATGATGTCTTCAGCTGGCCTTCACGACGACGGCGGTGATGTTGTCGGGGGCGCCACGGGTCAGCCCCAGGTGTACGAGGCTGCGCACCACCTCATAAGGATCGGCGTGGCCGAGCACCTCGGCGATCTCGTGGTCCTCGGCGGTCTTGTTCAGGCCGTCGCTGCACAGCAGGTAGGTGTCGCCGGGCTGCACCTGCAAGGCGACGGCCTGCAGCTCGAGGTGGTTCTCGACGCCGATGGCGCGGGTGACGATGTTGCCGCGAGGATGCACACGGGCTTCGGCTTCGTTGAGCAGGCCGCTGTCCTGCAGCTCCTGGACGTAGCTGTGGTCGTGGCTCAGGCGCTCGATACGGCCGTCGCGCAGGCGGTACAGGCGGCTGTCGCCGGCCCACAGGCCGATGGCCTGGTCGCCTCGGGCGGCCAGCACCACCACGGTACTGCCCATCATCGCCACGCCACGGCGCGCGGTTTCCTCGCGCACGATGCCGTTGACCCAGGCGAGGCCGTCGCGCACTTCGCCGGCAAAGTCGTCCAGGGAATCGAGCCTCGGCAGGCTGCGCAGGCTATCGACCGCCAGGCTGCTGACATAATCGCCCGCCGCATGGCCGCCCATGCCGTCGGCCACCGCCCACAGGCCTGCCCAGGTCAACTCCAGGCAGGCGTCCTCATTGATCTTGCGCACCATGCCGACATGGCTGTAGCTGGCCGCTGTGTACTGCATGCCGGTCATCCGATCCGCGCCTCGCTACCCAATAGAAAACCGGCGAAATCCTCGCTGCGCGGCAAGCCCGCGCAGCGCATCAGCCCCGGGGCGATCCGTTCGGAACCCCTGCCCCACCAAAGGCTCTTGCCTTCACAGGCGCATTCGGCCAAGGCCAGGGCGCGCCCCTGCGGCGTGGTCGCATCCAACCGCTGCAACCCGCCCACCGTCGCACGCGGCTCTTGCACAAGCGGCCTCGCACCGCGAAAAGGCTGCAAGGCAGCCTCGAAATCCTCGAAGGCGGCACCCGGCTCAAGCGTCGCCAGCAGGCTCTCCTCGACCGCCTCGAACCACTCCTCGGCCCCGGCCACCACAGGCGCCAACGGCTCCCCCGGTTCCAGCACCTGGGCCACGGTCAGCGGGAAGTACCGCCCCACCCGGTCGATGCTCGGCATCAGCACCCCGACCACCGCCTCTGGCCCACAAAGCCCCGGCGCCAGGGCGAAACGCCACAAGGGGCTGACCAGATAGGCCTCGAGCCAGCGCTCGCCCAAGGCCTGCTGGCTCGCCTGGAGCCCCGCCGCCAGCCACTGGTCCCAGGGCTGGATGAAACCGTGCGGCAGGCCGCGACTGACAAAGTCGCCGCGGCAGGCCAGCTTTCCGTAGAAACCCACGTCGTTCACAGATGCTCCGGCAGGCTGAAACCGCTGAGCACTCGGCTGCGGAACGGGTTGAAGGCGCTGCTGGCACGCAGCTCGTAGGACACGCTGGCGCCGTCGACGCGCAGGCGCAGGTTGAAGCGCTCCGGCGAGCCACCGGCCACCAGGTCGGACTGGTCGAGCAGGCGGAACCAGGCCCACGGCCCCTCCACGGTCAGCCCCGAACGACCGCTGGCCGAGGGCGGCGAGATTGACAGGCGCACCACGCCAATGCTGTTGGGGTTCGGCCACTGCAACGCCACCGGCCGGCTCGGGCCGTGGTCGTAGCTCACCTGCTGGCCGTCGAGGTCGAGCAGGAACTGGGTGATGGTCGCGTCCATCGCCACCGGCTTGAGCTCGAAGCGCACCCCCGGCTGCACGCCGTTGCTGTTGCGGAAGAACGCGTCACGGATGCTCGCCGCGCGCTGGAAGGTGTACAGCACGTTGCTGTTGATCCCCAGCTTCTGCGCCGCGCCCGGCTGCCAGCTCCAGGGGGTGCTGGAGGTGTTGACGTAGGGTTGCAGGTACTTGCGGAAGTAGTTGTCCATCACCCCGCCGACGCCGAAGAACAGGCCGAAGTCCTCCAGGGTCGCATCCCGCGAGCTGCCGGCCACCAACGGATAGCGACCGCTGAGGGACTGGCGATAGACGTTCACCACCTCGCTGGTCCAGGCGGCGTTGAGCTGATTGCGCACCCCGCCCATGACCAGGTTGTGGGTCGAGCCAAGCACCGAGCTCACCAGGTTCTGCACCACCTTCGGCTGACGCGCGGCCCCCAGGGCAACACGCTGCGCCGCAGCCTGGGCCTGGTTCTTGGCCTCGCCCAGCAGCGCATCGCCAGTGGCGCCGACCATGGCGCTGACCTGAACGTACAGGGCATTGAGGTCGGTAAGCAGGCCGTCGATGGCCGCAGGCTGGCCTTCGCCGGTTTCCACCAGCGCGGCCAGTTCAGCGAAGTGCGCGGTGACCGGGTCCACCTCGCGGGCGGCCGGGTTGTCGCTGGGCAACGGGGCATCGCCGAGCAGGCCGCCGAGGCGCTGGCGCAGTTGATCGACGCCCGCCTGTTCAGCCTTGGCCTGGACCTTGTCGAGGGTGGTCGGCTGCGCCAGGTTGGTCTCCTTGGCGACCGCCTGCAGCAGCTTCTTCATCGGCGAAGTCGGCCCGGACAACACCCGCAGCACATCGGCGGCCTGGCCGACGCTGGTGATCGGCACGAAGTCCAGGTCGGCCAGCAAGGCATCCCAATGGCGGATGTAGTCCTGGTAATACAGCTGCAGCACATCGTCGGCCAGGCGCTTGGCATCGGCCGATTCGCTGGCCTCGCGACCCAGCACCCAGCGCTCCTCGGCCAGGGTCTCGCTGTGGGCCAGGCTGGCGGCGAGGAAGGCCTTGCGGTAGCCCTCGACAGTGAAGATGCCCGGCAGCGGTTCGCTCAGCGGCTTGCCGTCCTTGAAGCGGAACACCAGCGCGGCGTCACGCCCGGCGGCATCGCTGACGCGGAAGTCGCTGACCCCGGCGGGCAGCTTCTGGCGCTTGACCCGATCGTAGACCCGTTGCGCCACCGGCAGTTGCTGCAGCTGGCGGCGGGTATCGTCGATCAGGCGCTGGTCCAGGCGGGCGTTCGGCGGACGCTTGTCGAACAGCGCCGCCAGGTGCTGCTCCAGGGCCTGGCGCAGGTCCGGGGCCAGGTCGCGCGGCAGGCTGCGCTCCCAGTCGAGGGTGACCCAGGCCTTGATGAACTCGGCGTCATAGTGTTCGCCGTCGGCCAGCATCAGGTAGGCCTTGAGCCCCTCGTAGAGGTAGTCGGACGGACCACCGCCATACAGCTGCTCCTCGATGCGGGTGACCAGGCGCGGGGCGAAGATGGCGATCAGCAGCTTGCGGTAGACGCTGTCCGACTCGCCTTCGAGCATGTCGCCCTGGTACAGCCCCAGGCCCTCGGCCCAGCCGGGCGGATCCTCGGCCAGGCGGCGCACGCCATTGAGCAGCGGCAGCACCTCGACCACGTTGCGCTGCGCCGGGCTCAGCTCCTGCACGCTCTTGCCCAGCGGCTTGAGGCGGCTGTCGACCTCGGCGATGTATTGCTGGTTGGCGCGGTAGCTCAGTGTCCACAGGGTACCGACCACCAGCACCAGGGCCACGCTCAGGGCCAGGGCGCCACGGGCGATCCACTTGCGCCGCTGCTCGATCTTCGGGTTGCTGCCAACCAGGCCACGCTCGGCGAAGGCCACGGCGCTGAACAGCTTCTCGATGAAGTAGCTGCGCCCGGAGCCGTTCTGTCGCGCCAGATGGGCACGGTCCAGGCCCATGCTCTGGGCCATGCTGCCGATCAGGCGGTCGATGGGGCTGCCTTCCTGGGTACCGCTGGTGAAATACACACCGCGCAGCAGCGCACGCTCTTCGAAGGCGTTGGGCTTGAAGATGCCGTCGAGGAAGGTTTTCAGGTTGCCACGCAAGGCGGCGAACTGCTGGACGAAGCCGTAGACCAGGTCGCGCCGCGCCGGATCGCGCTCCTGCTGCAGGCGCTCGACCAGGCGTTGGTTCAGGCGCTGTTCCAGCAAGGCGAATTCATTGCCGAACTGCGCCAGCGGCCCGTCGCCCTGCTGGCCATCGTCGAGCGGGAAGGTCATGCCCCAAACCTGGGCGCGTTCTTCCTTGCTCAGGGTGTCGAAGAACTCCATGAACCCCGGCACCAGGTCGAGCTTGGTCAGCATCAGGTAGATCGGGAAGCGCACGCCCAGCTGGCTGTACAGCTCCTGGATGCGGGTACGGATCGCCGCCGCGTGGGCAGCGCGCTCGGCATCGCTGCCCAGCAGCAGGTCGGACAGGCTGATGGCGATGAACGCGCCGTCGATGGGGCGGCGTGAGCGTTGGCTCTTGAGCAGGTCGAGGAAGCCCAGCCAGGCCGCCTTGTCCACTTGGGCATGACTGTCCTGGGTGGTGTAGCGGCCGGCGGTGTCCAGCAGCACAGCCTGGTCGGTGAACCACCAGTCGCAGTTGCGCGTACCGCCAACCCCACGGATGGCGCCCTCGCCCAGCTGCGCCGCCAGCGGGAAGTGCAGGCCGGAATTGACCAGCGCGGTGGTCTTGCCCGAGCCGGGCGGGCCGATGATCACGTACCACGGCAGTTCATACAGGTTGCGTCGCTCGTCGCCACCCAGGCGTGCCTTCTTCAGCAGCACCAGGGCTTCGTCCATGCGCTGGCGCAGGGTCGCCAGCTCTTCAGCGGTGGCCACGCTGGCGGGGTCCGCCGCGGTCTCTGCGGCCAGGCTCTGCATGACCTTGGCCGCCTGACGGCGGGCCTGGACGATGCGCCACACGCGGTAGGCGACCCACACCGCGAACAACAGGCCGATAAGCACCAGGCGCGGAGCGGCAGGCACCAGCATGTCCAGCAGCGGGCCGAGGAACCAGATGATCAGGCTCAGGGCCAGCAGGCCCAGCAGCGGAACTACCCAGCGAATGACAAAACTGAAAAACGCCTTCACTCGACGCCCTCCGCCAGAACGGTGATTTCAACCCGGCGATTCTTCGCCCGGCCTTGCGCGCTGTCGTTTGACGCCAGCGGTTCGGTGTCGCTCAGGCCCTGCGCGGTAAAGCGCTCGGGCTGGCCGGTGCGGGCGGCGAGGAGGTTCTTCACCTCTTCGGCGCGGGCCTGGGACAACGCCCAGTTGGACGGGAAGCGCAGCGTGGCGATGCGCTGGTTGTCGCTGTGGCCGGTGACTTTCACGTTGCCTTTCACTTTCGCCACGGCTTCGGCGATGCGCAGCATCAACGGCTCGAAGTCGCCCTTGATGCTGGCGCTGGCCGAGGCGAACAGTTCGTCGCCACGGATGGTCACCACCGAACGGTCCACCGCGTCCTGCACGGCGACCCGGCCGGCCTTGATGTCTTCGGCGAGGAAACCGGCCAGGCGCGGACGCTCCACGGGCTTGGGCTGCACCACCGGACGATCCATGGCCTGCACCGGGATCTCGCCCAGGGCATGAATGCCGCGGAACACAGGCTCCGCGTCGGCCGCCAGCTTCAGGCGCAGGCCGAACAGCACCAGCAGCAGCAACGCCAGGGCCACCGCCAAGCCGACCCAGGGCGGCACGAACTGCGCCAGGCGATCGCGGGCCACGGTGACACCGCGCCAGTGCGGCGACAGCTCGCGCTCGAACTCGCCACGGGCGCTGCGGATGGTCGCGGCGGTGCGTTCGCGCAGGGCCTCGAGCTGGGCGCGACCACCGTTCATCACCCGGTAGCGGCCTTCGAAGCCCAGGCTGGTGCACAGGTACAGCAACTCCAGCAGGTGCAGGCGTTCACGCGGGCTCTGCAGGCAATGCTCCATCAGCTGGAACACCTTCTCGCCGCCCCAGGCCTCGTTGTGCACGGTGATCAGCAGGCTCTGCTTGCCCCAGTCACTGGCGCTGCCCCAGGGCGTGCTCAGCACCGCCTCGTCGAGCGCGGTGCACAAGGCATAGCGCGCCAGCAGCACCTCGTTGCGCGGCACCCCGGCGGCCTCGGCACGCTCTTCGAACTGGCGCAGGTAGGCCAGCAGTTGCGCACGCAGGCTCGCCGGGGCCGGATGGGCGATGGTGTTGCGCAGGCGCGTGAGCAGCGCCAACAATGGACCGGCCGCCTGCTCCAGCGGGTTCAGGCCCGCCGCCTGGCCCGGCGCCAGCGGTTCGGCCGGCACGTTCAGGGGTGGCGGCGGCGCAGCTTGCGCAGGCCCCGGCGCGGCCGGTTGCGGGCCACGGCCACCGGGGCGCGGCATGAACTGGGTGCGGTCGTTGGCGAGCGGATCGTCCGATTGCATCGCGGCTTATCCTCGAATGGCCCAGAAGGCCAGGTTCAGGCCGGGGAACTCGCCAGCGACGTAGAAGGCAAAACCACCGGAATGCTGCAGTTGCTTCCAGTGTTCGCTGCCCCGGTCGAGTTCGAAGTAGGTGGAACCGGCGTGGAACGGAATCTGCCGTGGCGCCACCGGCAGCGGCAGCAGGCCGATGCCCGGCAGTTGCAGGTTGACCAGGTCGCGGATGTGCTCCACCGCGCCGATCTTGCTCTGCTGGCCAAAGCGGCTGCGCAGGGTCTCGCTGGGCACGTCGGCGCGCACCACCAGCACGAAGCTGGCGCTGTCGAGCAGGCTGCGGTCGGCGAGCATGCCGACATGGATGCCGTAGGCCTTCTCGACCAGCGGGATGGCCACGGCCTTGCTGTCGATCAGCATCGACAGCGCCTCGCGCAGCGCGGCCATTACCGGGGCGAAGGTCGCCGCCAGGTCGTCGTGCTGGTACACCGGGTAGCTTTCCGGACGGCGGCCATCGCGGGTGAAGGTGGCGAACTCGCCGGCCAGGGCCACCAGCTCGCTGTACAGCCGCTCGGGGTGCAGCGGCGTCAGCTGGTTGAGGTGCTCGACCAGCGGCTGGGCGCGGTTGACCAGTTGCAGCAGCATGAAGTCGGCGATCTCCGAGGCGCCGCCATTGGCCGAGGCGACCACGCGCCCGGCCAAGGCTTCGCCGCGCTGGTGCAGCAGGCCCAGCAGCTCGCCACGAAAGCCCGAGAGCTGGTTGCTGGTGGCCACATCGAGCAGCGGCGGGATGTAGCTGTCATCCAGCACCAGTGCGCGGTCGGCACGCTTCTCGCGGATACGCACCACGCCCAACGCGGCATAGTCGCTCAGGCCATCCTCGGCGCGCAGCAGGCGCAGGGCACGGCTGCCCAGGGCAAGCGGCGCGCGGTTTTCGAACGGGGCGTTGTCGTCGCGCACTTCGCTGACGCGGCTAACGTACCGCGCACCGTCAGGCACCTCGCCGTCGTCGACGGTATCGCGGGCGCCGGCACGCTTGAGCGGCAGACCGAGGTGGATCACACCGTTGCGCAGGTCGTCGGGAATCTCCAGCGGCGCGGGCGGCAGGTCGTCACGGGGAATATCGAACGGCGTGCCATCCGGCAGCAGGCCACGGGCGCTGAGGATCGCCAGCTTGCCCTGGGCCAGCAGGCCCTGATCGATCAGCAGTTCGGAAAAGCCCCAGGCGGCGGCACTGAGCGGCCGGCTGCGGGCATCGACGAAGTTTTCCAGGTAGCGGTCGTGCTGCTGGAAGTGCTGGGTGGTGATGAACATCCCTTCCGACCAGACCACGCGATTGTTCCAGGACATGCTTTCTCCGATTGCCTAGCGGGCAGGCTCAGGTTGTGGGGTGGCCACGGCGCTGCGCACGGCGCGCACATCGAGGCTGATCTGATAGTCACGGGGCGGTACCGGCAGCACGCTGCGCCACTGGGCGCGGTCGACCTCGCGGTAACCGACCACCAGGCCGACCTGGCGCGTGGCCGGGTCGAGCGGGCGCTCCAGGCGCAGCTGCTCGCCGGGCTGGAGCAGGACTTCATCCTGGTCGATCAGGTCGGCGGCCAAGGTGGCCTGGGCGCGTTCGGCCAGGGCGAAATAGTCGGCACGGGCGAAGGCGGCGCTGTTCTTCAGCTCGTAGATGCGCACCCGTACCGGCGCGGGCATGCCGCTGGCACCGGGGTTGAGCCCGGCGGCGGCGCTGAAGTACAGGGTGACTCCCGTGGCGGGCGCCGCCTCGGGGGCAGGCTCGCTTGGCGTGTCCTTGCTGCAGGCACTGAGCAGCACCATGGCCAGGGCTGCGATCAGTCTTGTTGCACTCATCCTCGTCCTCATGACGTCTTGTGTTCTTCCTGTATCCCGGGCGCTGGCCTCAGGAACGTTGAATGCGTTGGCTGTGGGCCTCGTAGGCGCGGCTGAACTCGCGGCCGAACAGGTCCTGGAAGTCGTCTTCGGCCTCTCGGGAAATCTGGCTGTAGAGCTCGGTGAACTGCTGCCAGCAGTGGGCCTGGCGCGAACCGCCGAACAGCTTGGCCAGCCCGGCGGCAGGTGCCAGACGCTCTTCCAGGCGGGCGGGTTCGAAGCGTTTGAGCAGGTGCTTGAGCGCCGCCTCGATGCCTGCCATCACCGCCAGTTGGTGGGCGCGCAGGTCGTCGAAGCTGTCGCGTACCGCCTGGTCGGGGGCCATGAACGCCTGGTTGCCCTCGCGCAGCAACAACAACAGCGCTTCGTCGGCATTGGGAGCGAACTTCAGCGGGTTGTTCTGTACCGGGGCGATGGTGGTCTGCTGCATGCGGAACTCGCCTTTCAGGCTGCTGCGCGCGCGCAACACATCGATCAGGCCCTCGACCATGAGCCGGTAGCTGCGGCCAATGGCCTCCATCTGCGCGGCGGCATCGACGGCGTCGATGCGCAGGTGCTCGATGCCTGCGCCACGCAGGAAAGCCTGGAGCAGCGCATCGCTGTCAGCAGGCGCGGCAGCCGTCACCACGGGCTGCGGCCGAACAACAGGCTCGCTCGGGGTCAGCGGCTCCGGCAGCGGCGGTGGCGGTGCTGGCGCCAGTACCGGGGCGGGCTGGAGAACAGGTGCCGGGGTTTCATCGAACAGGTTCCAGTCATCCGGGATCACGCCCGGCGCGCCGGGCGTGGCTGCCGGTAACGGCGCGGGCGGCGGCGCTACCGGCGTGGGCGGTCGAAAATCATGCTGCTGCGCGGGGACATGATCCGGCTGGCTGACAGGCGCCACGCTGGAAGGGCCGAGGAAATCGAACAGATCCGGCAGGGTGTCGTGGCTCGACGCCCCCTGCAGGAAGGCGGCAGGCGCACCGGCGATGGGCGCATTGGGGGTGGCCCCCTGGTTGGCCATCAAGGCCTCGAAACTATGAGCCTCGGGCTGCCCGGCAAACGGGATCGACAGGCCGGAATCAATACGTGCCTGGATCTCGTAATCGCCAATTCGAATAACTTCGCCGTCCATCAACGGCTCACTGTTACCGCGACGCAGGCGAATACCGGCATGCACCAACTCCACGCCATTGGTGCTGTTATCGGTCAAATAGTAGCGACCATCCTTGAACTGGATCACACAATGTTTCGAAGAAACAAGGCGTTCCGGATCGGGAAGTACCCAATCATTATCCGCAGCCCGACCGACGCTGATGGCACCGTTTTCCAGCAACTTCTCCGGGCACTGGCCCGGGGTGATCTTGTGATAACTGGTAATGGTCAGGCAAAGTGCCATCATGCCTCCTTGCATATATATGAAACACTCATCTATCCATTTGAGTGGATAAACGAGCCCGACCTGGCATTTCGACCAGACCCTTTGAAATCAAGGGCCCGATGCCAAAACACGCTTCCCGGAAGGTCGTATTAAACCCTATCGGCAAGGCACTTTGATGGCACCTGACCAATGGACGCCAAGGGTTGCCAACTGGTTCACAGTCGCCTTGCGCGGCGCGTAGCTTACCTTGACAGCAATTTGGAAATAAACCATAAATGCGCAACTTAAGAGTGCCAAAGTGATATCACAGTGATATCAACTTCGCATTCTTTGACAAGTTTGTGCGCCAATTCACATTTGTAACTTGGCGCATACGAAGCCCTCGCCAAGGGCCGATATGGAGATCGATTTCTGGTGAACTCACCGCAGCTGCTCGCCGCTATTTCCGCAGACTTCCCGTGCGGCGACGACCTCGAATACGACGCCGATTTCCTGCAACTGGAACGCGATGCCCAGGGCCGCCCCGAGCGCGTGATGGGCGATGCCGTGCAAGCAGCCGAACCGCCGCAGTGGCGTGCAATCGAACAGTCCTGCACCGACCTGCTGCAACGCAGCAAGGACCTGCGCATCACCCACTTCCTGGTCCAGGCCAACCTGGCCCTGCACGGCCTGCCGGGCCTGGCCGCCAGCCTCGAGCTGATCCGCGACCTGCTCGGCGAGTACTGGCTGCACCTGCACCCGCAGCTGGACGCCGCCGACGACAACGACCCTACCGTACGCATCAATGCCCTCGCCGGCCTTACCTGCGACACCAACATCGGCCTGCTGCGCGACGCCGTGCTGGTGCGCTCCCGGGCGTTCGGCCCGGTGACCCTGCGCGCCGCCCTGCATGCAGCCGGTGTGCAGCACTTCGCCAGCGAACAGCTGAGCGCCGAGGAACTGGCCGCCGCCCTGCGCGATGCCGACCCCGAGCAGCTCGAACAGTGCCGCCAGGCGCTGCAACTGGCCCGCGACGCCCTTGACGTCATCGAGAGCCGGGTCAATGACCAGGTCGGCTCGTCCAGCGGCGTCGATCTGTCTGCGTTGCGCCAGCCGCTGCGCCAGGTCCAGCAAGTGCTGGCCGACTACAGCCCGGAAGGCGCAGCGCCGCCTTCGGGCAGCGGCGAAGAGCAACCCGCCAGCAGCAGCGATGACGACCGGCAACCCGTTGCCAGCGCCGCCGCCCCCCGCCCGACGGCGCGGCCCGGCGAAGTGAACAGCCGCGACGACGTGCTGCAGAGCCTCGAACGCCTGCTCCAGTACTACGCCCGCCACGAGCCCTCGAGCCCGTTGCCGGTGCTGCTGCGCCGGGCGAAGAACCTGGTCAACGCCGATTTCGCGACCATCGTCCGCGACCTGATCCCCGAGGGTCTGTCGCAATTCGAGAACCTGCGCGGCCCCGAAGGCGACAACTGACGCCTCGACACCGCATCAACACCGACGCCCGCAACAAGCAACGCCGCCGTACCGGCGACCAGGAGGAACAACGTGGCGAAAGACAGCTCCCAGAAGTTCATCGCGCGCAACCGTGCGCCGCGGGTGCAGATCGAATATGACGTCGAGCTGTACGGCGCCGAGAAGAAGGTCCAGCTGCCCTTTGTCATGGGCGTGCTCTCGGACCTCGCCGGCAAGCCCGCCGAGCCACTGCCGGCGGTGGCCGACCGCAAGTTCCTGGAGATCGACGTCGACAACTTCGACTCGCGCCTCAAGGCCATGAAGCCCCGCGTGGCGTTCAACGTGCCCAACGAGCTGACTGGTGAAGGCAACCTGAGCCTGGACATCACCTTCGAGAGCATGGACGACTTCAGCCCCGCCGCCGTGGCACGCAAGGTCGACGCGCTGAACCAGCTGCTCGAGGCCCGTACCCAGCTGGCCAACCTGCTGACCTACATGGACGGCAAGACCGGTGCCGAGGACATCATCCTCAAGGCCATCAAGGACCCGGCCCTGCTGCAGGCCCTGGCCAGCGCGCCGAAACCCGCCGACACCGAGCCGAAGGCCTGAGGAGACCGACCATGAACGATCCGTTGCGCGACAGCCAGGCCCCGCAGGCGGCCACCCAGGACCCGAGCGAGTTCGCCAGCCTGCTGCTGCAGGAGTTCAAGCCCAAGACCGAGCGGGCCAAGGAAGCCGTCGAGAGCGCCGTGCGCACCCTCGCCGAGCAGGCCCTGGCGCAGACCAGCCTGGTGTCCAACGATGCCATCGGCTCGATCGAGCAGATCATCGCCGCCATCGACGCCAAGCTCACCGCCCAGGTCAACCAGATCATCCACCACGATGACTTCCAGAAACTGGAAAGCGCCTGGCGTGGCCTGCACTACCTGGTCAACAACACCGAGAGCGACGAGCAGCTGAAGATCCGCGTGCTCAACATCTCGAAGACCGACCTGCACAAGACCCTGAAGAAGTTCAAGGGCACCGCCTGGGACCAGAGCCCGGTGTTCAAGAAGCTCTACGAAGAGGAATACGGCCAGTTCGGCGGCGAGCCGTACGGCTGCCTGGTGGGCGACTACTACTTCGACCAGTCGCCGCCCGACGTCGAGCTGCTCGGCGAAGTGTCCAAGGTCTGCGCCTCGATGCACGCGCCGTTCATCTCCGCCGCCTCGCCGACGGTGATGGGCATGGGCTCGTGGCAGGAACTGAGCAACCCGCGCGACCTGACCAAGATCTTCACCACCCCGGAATACGCCGGCTGGCGCTCGCTGCGCGAATCGGAAGACTCGCGCTACATCGGCCTGACCATGCCGCGCTTCCTGGCGCGCCTGCCCTACGGCGCCAAGACCGACCCGGTGGAGGCCTTCGCCTTCGAGGAAGACACCGACGGCGCCGACAGCAGCAAGTACACCTGGGCCAACGCCGCCTACGCCATGGCGGTGAACATCAACCGTTCGTTCAAGCACTACGGCTGGTGCTCGCGCATCCGCGGCGTGGAGTCGGGCGGTGAAGTCGAAGGCCTGCCGGCGCACACCTTCCCCACCGACGACGGTGGCGTGGACATGAAGTGCCCGACCGAGATCGCCATTTCCGACCGCCGCGAGGCGGAACTGGCCAAGAACGGCTTCATGCCACTGCTGCACAAGAAGAACACCGACTTCGCCGCCTTCATCGGCGCGCAGTCGCTGCAGAAACCGGCCGAGTACGATGATCCGGACGCCACCGCCAACGCCAACCTGGCCGCGCGCCTGCCGTACCTGTTCGCCACCTGCCGCTTCGCCCATTACCTGAAGTGCATCGTTCGCGACAAGATCGGCTCGTTCAAGGAAAAGGACGAGATGCAGCGCTGGCTGCAGGACTGGATCCTCAACTACGTCGATGGCGATCCGGCGCACTCCACCGAGACCACCAAGGCCCAGCACCCGCTGGCGGCCGCCGAAGTGGTGGTCGAGGAAGTCGAAGGCAACCCGGGTTACTACAACTCGCGCTTCTACCTGCGCCCGCACTACCAGCTCGAAGGGCTGACCGTGTCGCTGCGCCTGGTGTCGAAGCTGCCTTCGGCCAAAGGGGCCTGATCATCGCGGGGCCGCCCGCGCCCACAGAGGGGGCGGGCCCCGCGATCAGCCAATACCACCGCTAACCGACGCGAAATCCCGAGGACATCATGGCTGTAGATATTTTCATCAAGATCGGCGACATCAAGGGCGAGTCCCACGACAAGGCCCACAAGGACGAAATCGACGTGCTCAACTGGAGCTGGGGCATGTCCCAGTCCGGCAACATGCACCTGGGCAGCGGCGGCGGTTCGGGCAAGGTCAACATCCAGGACCTGTCGATCACCAAGTACATCGACAAGTCCAGCCCCAACCTGATGGCTCACTGCTCCAGCGGCAAGCACATCGACAAGGTCAAGCTGACGGTGCGCAAGGCCGGCGGTGAAAGCCAGGTCGAGTACCTGATCATCAACCTCGAAGAGGTGATCATCAGCTCGCTGAGCACCGGCGGTTCGGGCAGCGACGACCGCCTGACCGAGAACGTGACCCTGAACTTCGCCAAGGTCACCGTCGACTACCAGCCGCAGAAAGCCGACGGCACCAAGGAAGGCGGCCCGATCAAGTACGGCTGGAACATCCGCTCGAACGTCAAGATCTGATCGACCGCGCCCGTGCCGCGCCTGGGCGCGGCGCGGGCGCACCTCCCCACGCGTCACCCGCTCACGGTGAACATAATGGCCAAGCCTTCTTTCATCAACCTGTGGAATGCCTACCCGAGCGTGTCCTCGCCCTGCGACGGCCCGTGGGACAACCAGTGCGCCATCCGCATGAGCATCGCGCTCAACGGCGAGATGAGCCTCAAGGTCAACAAATCGACCTATACCGAACCCAAGTGCGCCCACGAGCATGCCCGTGGCGCCGAATCCCTGGCCAACTGGCTGGAGACACGATTGTTCTACCCGCTGAAGATTGCCGGTACCGCCCAGGCCCGCGAAGCGCTCAAGGCCAAGACCGGGATCATCTTCTACAGAGACTGCTTCGCCCGCACCGGGCAGAGCCAGGAGAACCGCACGGGCGACCATATCGACCTGTGGAACCGCGGCCTGACCAAAGGTTTCTCCGACCACAACTACCAGTCGAAGCAAGTCTGGTTCTGGGAGCTCACATGACCCGCGCTGCCCTGGCCGGCGCCCTGCTGTTGGCCTTGAGCGCTTGCGCCGACGCCGAACTGCTGAACCAGGCCAACCTGGGCGGGCAGACCGTGACGCTGAGCGAGAATGCCGGCCAGTGTGTGCTCGATCGCGGCGAACAGCGCCTGGCGCTGGACATGCAATGGCCCTGCGGCCTGAGCCCGGACCGCGCCGGCAAGGCCCGGGTCGAGCAGTTCAATGGCACGCCAATCGTGCTGGTGACCCATGTGCAGCCACACCCGACGCTCAAGGGCGAATGCCTGAAGACCTCGCGCGCCGTGCGCCTGACCCAGGCCGGCCTGGAAGCCTCAACGCCGGCGCCGAGCGCCTCGTGCGACACCGGTTTCGAAGACCAGAAAATGTTCACAGGGATGTTCCAGTGGTAGCCGAAATCGCCACCCGCGACCGCCTGCAGCCTTCGCTGCTGGATCGCCTGACCGACGATGACCCGGGCAACCCACAGGAAGCCCCCGACAAGCGCGTGCTCAGCCTGCAGCAGCTCAAGGCCTCGGTACTGCGCGACCTGGCCTGGCTGCTCAACACCACGTCGCTGCTCGACACCGGCGCCACGCTGAACTCCCCGGCCGGCGCCTCGGTAATCAACTACGGGTTGCCGGCATTGGCCGGCAACAGCGCGTCGAACATCGACCTCAACGCGCTCGAACGCATCATCCACCAGGCCATCGCCACCTACGAGCCGCGCATCCTCGCCCATACCCTGAAGGTACGCGCCCAGGCCGCACCCGGCGAGATGAACGCCAACGCCCTGAGCTTCGAGATCGAAGGCGACCTGTGGGCCCAGCCTGCAGCCCTGCCGCTGCTGCTCCAGACCGACGTCGACCTGGAATCCGGGCACGTGCGTGTGGCCCCCGCCGACCGCCGGAGGCGCGCATGAACCCGCGCCTGCTCGAACTGTACAACCAGGAACTGCAGCACATCCGCGAGGGTGCCGCGGAGTTCGCCAAGGAATACCCGAAGATCGCCGGGCGCCTGACGCTGTCCGGGATCGAGTGCGCCGACCCTTACGTCGAGCGCCTGCTCGAAGGTTTCGCCTACCTCACCGCGCGGGTGCAGCTCAAGCTCGACGCCGAATACCCGACCTTCACCCACAACCTGCTGGAAATCGCCTACCCGCACTACCTGGCGCCGACGCCATCGATGACCGTGGTGCAACTGCAGACCGATCCCGACGAAGGCTCGCTGGCCGCCGGATTCCAGCTACCCCGTGACAGCGTCCTGCGCGCCAATCTTGGGCGCAATTCGCAGACGCCCTGCGAATTTCGCAGCACCCAGGACGTCACCCTGTGGCCGTTGCAGGTTGCCCGGGCCGAGTACTTCGGCAACCCCGGGGCTGTGCTCGGGCGCCTGGCCGCCAGCGAACCGAAAGCCCGCGCCGGACTGCGCCTGACCCTGCGCAGCGGCGCCGAGATTCCGTTCTCCAGCCTGCCGCTGACGCACTTGCCGCTGTACCTCAACGGTGCCGACGAAACCCCGTTCCGCCTGTACGAACAACTGCTGGGCAGCGCCTGCGCGGTGTTCGTGCGCCAGCCGGGCGCCGACTGGGTCGAACGCATCCCCGTCGAGGACGCCTTGCTGCCCTGTGGCTTCGATGACCGCGAAGCAGCGTTGCCGGTGGTGCCGCAGGCCTTCCAGGGCTATCGCCTGTTGCAGGAGTATTTCGCCCTGCCCCAGCGCTATCTGTTCGTCGACTTCGCCGGGCTGGAACGCGCGGTCAAGCGCTGCGACGGCCAGGAGCTGGAGCTGCTGGTGCTGTTCGACCGTATCGACGCCGCGCTGGAAAGCAGCGTGGGCCCCGCCCAGTTCGTGCCGTTCTGCACCCCGGCGATCAACCTGTTCCCGCGCCGGGTGGATCGCATCCACCTGACCGACCGGGTCCAGGAGCACCATGTGATCGCCGACCGTACCCGGCCCACCGATTTCGAGATCCACTCACTGCAGCGGGTCACCGGCCACGGTACCGGGCCGGACCAGGAATTCCTGCCGTTCTACGCGGTGCGCGACCCGTCGCGCTATGGCCGTGACCAGGCGTACTACCTGGTGCGCCGCGAACCGCGCGTGCTCTCCAGCGAGCAGCGGCGCAACGGTACGCGCTCCAGCTACATGGGCAGCGAGACCTTCGTCAGCCTGGTCGATGGCAACCAGGCGCCGTACCGCCATGACCTGCGCCAGCTGGGCATCAGCGCGCTGTGCAGCAACCGCGACCTGCCGCTGTTCATGAATGTCGGCGACGGGCGCAGCGACTTCAGCCTGGCCGACAGCGCACCGGTATCCGCCGTGCGCTGCCTGGCCGGCCCCAGCCGACCGAAGGCCAGCCACGCCCACGACAACCGGGCCTGGCGCCTGATCAGCCAGTTGTCGCTGAACTACCTGTCACTGGCCGAGCAAGGCCAGGGCGCCGCCGCCCTGCGCGAGCTGCTGCGCCTGTACGGCGACCAGCAGGACAGCGCCCTGCAGCTGCAGATCGACGGCCTGCGCGAAGTCAGCTGCAAACCCTGCACGCGGCGCCTGCCGATGCCCGGGCCGATCGTCTTCGGCCGTGGCCTGGAGATCACCCTGACGTTCGACGAGAACGCCTTCCGCGGCACCGGTGTGTTCCTGCTGGGCGCGGTGTTCGAGCGCTTCCTGACCCGCTATGTGTCGATCAACAGCTTCACCGAAACCGTGCTGCGCACCAGCGAAAGAGGCGAGATCATGCGCTGGAAAGCCAAGCCCGGGCGCAGGCCGAACCTGTGAACACGCTACAGGCCATGCAGGCCGAACCCTGGGAATACGATTTCTTCCAGGCGCTGCGTCGCCTCGAGGCGGAGAACCCCGAGCTGCCCCGCTTCGGCCACTCGCTGCGCCTGGCCGACGAACCGGTGCGCCTGGGCCAGCGCCTGGACTGCGGCTTCGCCCCGGCGACGCTGGCCTCGGTCACGGCCAACGACGACCAGCCAGCGCGCCTGGAGCAGTTCTTCTTCGGCCTCGGCGGCCCCAACGGCCCGCTGCCGCTGCACCTGACCGAGTACATGCGCGAGCGCCAGCGCAACCACGCCGACCCGACCAGCAAGCGCTTCCTCGATGTCTTCCACCACCGCCTGCTGAGCCTGTTCTATCGCGCCTGGGCCGAGGCCCGGCCGACCGTCAGCCATGACCGCCCGGGCGACGATTACTGGGCCGCGCGCCTGGCCGCCCTCAGCGGCCGCGGTCAACCGGAGCTGCAAGGCCAGGGGCCGCTGGCCGATACCGCCAAGCTGCACTGGTCCGGCCACCTGGCGGCGCAGACCCGCTACCCGGATGGCCTGTGCAGCATCCTGGCCAGCTACTTCGGCGTGCCGGTGAAGCTCGAGGAATACGTCGGCCAGTGGCTGGAGCTGCCTGAACGCAGCCAGCTCGGCGTGCGCGCCAACCGCCTGGGTGTCGACCTGTGCCTGGGCCGCTACGTCTGGGACCGCCAGCACAAGTTCCGCCTGTGCCTGGGCCCGCTGACCCTCGACCAGTACCACGCCCTGCTCCCCGGCGGGCAGGCGTTCGTCGAGCTGGCCGCGTGGGTCGCCGAGTACCTGGGCCAGGAACTGGACTGGGACCTCAACCTCATTCTCGCGCAGGGCCAGGTGCCCGCGCTGCAACTCAATGCCGGCCAACGCCTGGGGTTCGATACCTGGCTCGGCCGGCCGTCGCACGATGCCAACGACCTGAAGCTTGCCCGGTACTACGCCGAGCGGCCGGTCAACGCCCCGCCAACAAGGAGTCAGGACCATGGGTGAAATCAGCCGCGCCGCGCTGTTCGGCAAACTCAACAGTGTCGCCTACAAGGCCATCGAGGCCGCCACGGTGTTCTGCAAGCTGCGTGGCAACCCCTATGTCGAATTGGCGCACTGGCTGCACCAGCTGCTGCAGCTGCAGGACAGCGACCTGCACCGCATCATCCGCCAGTTCAACGTCGAGCCGGCGCGCCTGGCCCGCGACCTGACCGACGCCCTGGACCGCCTGCCGCGGGGTTCGACGTCGATCACCGACCTGTCCTCCCAGGTCGAGGAAGCCGTCGAACGCGGCTGGGTGTACGGCAGCCTGATGTTCGGCGAAAGCCAGGTGCGCACCGGCTACCTGCTGGTCGGCATCCTCAAGACCCCGAGCCTGCGCAACGCCCTGCTGGGGCTGTCCAGCGAATTCGCCAAGCTGAAGGTCGAGGCCCTGAGCGAGCGCTTCGACGAGTACGTCGGCGACTCGCCGGAAAACAACCTGGCTGCCAGCGACGGCTTCAGCGCTGCCGCCCCGGGCGAAGCCAGCGGCGCGGTGGCACCAGCGGCGATGGGCAAGCAGGAGGCACTCAAGCGCTTCACCGTCGACCTCACCGAACAGGCGCGCAGCGGCAAGCTCGACCCCATCGTCGGCCGTGATGAGGAAATTCGCCAACTGGTGGACATCCTCATGCGCCGCCGCCAGAACAACCCGATCCTCACCGGCGAGGCCGGCGTCGGCAAGACCGCCGTGGTCGAAGGCTTCGCCCTGCGCATCGTCGCCGGCGATGTGCCGCCGGCCTTGAAAGACGTCGAACTGCGCAGCCTGGATGTCGGCCTGCTGCAGGCCGGCGCCAGCATGAAGGGCGAGTTCGAGCAGCGCCTGCGCCAGGTCATCGAAGACGTGCAGGCTTCGCCCAAGCCGATCATCCTGTTCATCGACGAAGCCCACACACTGGTCGGCGCTGGCGGCGCGGCCGGCACGGGCGATGCCGCCAACCTGCTCAAGCCGGCCCTTGCTCGTGGCAGCCTGCGCACCGTGGCGGCGACCACCTGGGCCGAGTACAAGAAGCATATCGAGAAGGACCCGGCGCTGACCCGGCGCTTCCAGGTCGTCCAGGTGGACGAGCCGAGCGAAGCCAAGGCGCTGCTGATGATGCGCGGCGTGGCCTCGACCATGGAGAAGCACCACCAGGTACAGATCCTCGACGAAGCGCTGGAAGCCGCCGTGAAGCTGTCGCACCGCTACATTCCGGCGCGCCAGCTGCCCGACAAGTCGGTGAGCCTGCTCGACACCGCCTGCGCCCGCGTGGCCATCAGCCTGCACGCAGTGCCGGCGGAGGTGGACGACAGCCGTCGGCGCATCGAGGCGCTGGAAGTCGAGCTGCAGATCATCGCCCGCGAAGCCGCCATCGGTGTCAACACCGGGCAACGTCAGGCCCAGGCCGACAGCCTGCTGGCCGAGGAGCGCGAGCGCCTGGCCGCCCTGGAAAGCCGTTGGGCCGAGGAGAAAGCCATGGTCGACGAGCTGCTGGCCACCCGTGCGCAACTGCGTGAACAGGTCGGCGTGGTCGATCAGGAAGTGGACGTGCAGGGCAGCCATGAGCTGCGCGAAAAACTCGTCGACCTGCAGCAGCGCCTGAGCCAGCTGCAAGGCGAGAGCCCGCTGATCCTGCCAACCGTGGACTACCAGGCAGTGGCCTCGGTGGTCGCCGACTGGACCGGTATCCCGGTGGGGCGCATGGCGCGCAACGAAATCGAGACCGTGCTCAACCTCGACTCGCACCTGGCCAAGCGCATCATCGGTCAGGATCACGCGCTGAAGATGATCGCCAAGCGCATCCAGACCTCCCGCGCAGGCCTGGACAACCCGAACAAGCCGATCGGCGTGTTCATGCTCGCCGGCACCTCCGGCGTGGGCAAGACCGAGACCGCCCTGGCCCTGGCCGAGGCCATGTACGGCGGTGAACAGAACCTGATCACCATCAACATGAGCGAATTCCAGGAAGCCCATACCGTCTCGACCCTCAAGGGCGCGCCACCCGGCTACGTCGGCTACGGCGAAGGCGGCGTGCTGACCGAGGCCGTGCGCCGCCGCCCGTACAGTGTGGTGTTGCTGGACGAGGTGGAAAAAGCCCACCCCGACGTGCACGAGATTTTCTTCCAGGTATTCGACAAGGGCGTGATGGAAGACGGCGAAGGCCGCCAGATCGACTTCCGCAATACCCTGATCCTGCTCACCACCAACGCCGGCACCGAGCTGATCGCCAACACCTGCAAGGACCCGCAGGCCCTGCCCGACCCCGAGGCCGTGGCCACCTCGCTGCGCAAGCCGCTGCTGGAGATCTTCCCGCCGGCGCTGCTCGGCCGCCTGGTGACCATCCCCTACTACCCGCTCAGCGACACCATGCTCAAGGCCATCACCCGCCTGCAGCTGGAGCGCATTCGCAAGCGCGTGGAAGGTACCCACAAGGTCGGCTTCGCCTACGACGACGAGGTGGTCGAGCTGATTGTCTCGCGCTGCACCGAGACCGAAAGCGGTGGCCGCATGATCGACGCCATCCTCACCAACGGCCTGCTGCCGGACATGAGCCGCGAGTTCCTCACGCGCCTGCTCGAAGGCAAGCCGCTGGCCAGCGTCAGCATCAGCCGTCGCGACAACGACTTGCACTATGACTTCGGCGCCGCCGACTGACAGGACCGACCATGCTGTTCAAGCAGTTCACGCGCCTGGCGCAGATCAACAGCCCCCTGGGGCCGGACAAGCTGATCCTTGCCGAGATGGGCGGCAGCGAGGAGCTTGGCCGCCTGTTCGACTATGAGCTGCAGCTGACCAGCGACGACCCCGCCATCGACCTCAACCAGCTGCTGGGCAAACCGATGAGCCTGAGCGTGCAGCAGAGCGTCGGCACATCGCGGCACTTCCACGGCATCGTCGCCCGCTGCAGCCAGTCGGTGGACCAGGGGCAGTTCGCCAGCTACCGCGTCACCCTGCGCCCGTGGCTGTGGTTGCTGACGCGCACCAGCGACTGCCGGATCTTCCAGCACCTGAGCGCGCCGCAGATCATCAAGCAGGTGTTTCGCGACCTGGGCTTCTCGGATTTCGAGGACCTGCTCAGCCGCAACTACCGCGAGCGCGAGTACTGCGTGCAGTACCGCGAGACCAGCTTCGACTTCGTCAGCCGCCTGATGGAAGAAGAAGGCATCTACTACTTCTTCCGCCACGAGCAGGAGCGCCACGTGCTGGTGCTCGCAGACGCCTATGGCGCGCACCAGAAGGCCCCCGGCTACGAGACCGTGCCCTACTACCCGCCGGACGGCCAGCACCGCGAGCGCGACCATATCAACGACTGGCACCTGGCCCAGGAAGTCCAGCCGGGCTCGCTGGAGCTCAACGACTACGACTTCCAGCGCCCCAGCGCGCGCATCGACGTGCGTTCGGCGATGCCCCGGCCGCACCAGGCCGGCGACTACCCGCTGTACGACTACCCCGGTGCCTATGAACAGACCCAGGATGGCGAGCACTACGCCCGCACCCGCCTGGAATCGCTGCAAAGCCTGCACGAGCGCGTCGAGCTGCGTGGCAACGCCCGGGGCCTGGGCAGCGGCCATCTTTTCAGCCTGAGCAACTTCAGCCGTCAGGACCAGAACCGCGAGTACCTGATCGTCGCCGCCCGCTACTACGTGCACCAGGAACGCCTGGAAAGCGGTGGGGGCAGCGGTGCGGCGCAGTTCGAGAGCAACCTGAGCTGCATCGACGCGCAGCAGAGCTATCGCCCGGTGAGCAGCTCGCTGCGCCCGATCGTCAAGGGGCCGCAGACCGCCGTGGTGGTCGGCCCGGCCGGCGAGGAGATCTGGACCGACCAGTACGGCCGAGTCAAGGTGCACTTCCACTGGGACCGCCACGACCAGTCCAACGAGAACAGCTCGTGCTGGATCCGTGTGTCCCAGGCCACGGCCGGTAAGAACTGGGGTTCGATCCAGGTGCCGCGCATCGGCCAGGAGGTGATCGTCAGCTTCCTCGAAGGCGACCCCGACCGGCCGATCATCACCGGGCGGGTGTACAACGCCGAACAGACCGTGCCCTACGACCTGCCCGGCGGCGCCACCCAAAGCGGCATGAAGAGCCGTTCGAGCAAGGGCGGCAGCCCGGCCAACTTCAATGAAATCCGCATGGAAGACAAGAAGGGCGCCGAGCAGTTGTACATGCATGCCGAACGCAACATGGACACCGTGGTCGAGCAGAGCGAGACGCTGTCGGTGGGCATCAACCGCACCCAGACCGTCGGCATGCTCGAGACCATCACCATCGGCCAGGACCGCATCCGCGCCGTGCGCCGCGACGACATGCTGCTGGTCGGCGCGAGCAAGACCGACAGTGTCAGCACCAGCTACCTGATCGAAGTCGGCGAGAACCTGCGCCTGGTCTGCGGCAAGAGCGTGATCGAGCTCAACGCCAGCGGGCAGATCAACATCAGCTGCGAGCAGTTCAGCTTCCACGCCAACGCCGACGCCGAGATCAACACTGGCGGCACCCTTGACCTGAACGTGGGCAGCGGCGCGCAGACCGGCCCGAACAACCAGGGCGTTAAAACGGCCATCGACGGTGCGGTGAAGGCCCTCTTCCCCGGTACCGGCAAGTAACGAGACCAAACCATGAGCTACCGCCTCAACGAATTCCGCTTCGCCCTGCCCGATGCGCAGGTACGCGACACCAGCATCAACATCCTGCGCTTCGAAGCCCTGGGCACCTCGCTGATCGTCAGCCGCAGCCTGCTCGAAGAGGGCGAGACGCTGCAGAGCAACTTTGACGGCCAGTTGCAGCGCCTGCAGCAACAGGTCAAGGACCTGCAGTTCCAGCCGGCCCGCGCCACCCAGGTGGGCGCGGCGCAGCCGATCGAGGCGATCGAGCTGAGCAGCCAGTTCAGCAAGGGCCAGGAAAAGGTCTACCAGTACCAGCTGGCGCTGGTGCTGCCGGGCACGCGCAAGATGTTCGCCCTCAGCTATGTCAAACCCACCCCCCTGGGCGAGACGGAGGCGACGCACTGGGCGGCGCTCAAGCAGTCCCTCGATTTCGACAACCTGGGCTGACACCGCACCATGTCCGACGCACTCTGGGCCGCCCGCGAAGGCGATGCGCTGCTGCACACCTCGGTGATGGCCGACATCATCGGCGGCGTGCTGGAAGTGGCCGCCAACGTCGCCATCGGCGCCCTGGCCACCGCTGCGGTGGGCGCGGCACTGGGCATTACCGTGGTCACCGGCGGCCTGGGCTGCTTTGTGCTTGGCGCGGTGGTGGGCCTGGTGGTCGGCGTGGTCATGGCCAAGACCGGCGCCGACACCGGGCTCAGTCGATTATGCGAAGGCATCGGCAACGCCCTGTTCCCGCCGACCGTGCAAGCCACCATCGCCAGTGGCTCGCCCAACACCAAGACCAACGGCAAGCGCGCCGCGCGCGCGGCCGGCGTGGTCACCGCGCCCTCGGCCCCGGCCAGTGGCGAGGGCGGTGACGCGCAGGCCGAGGAGCAGGAAGAGACCTTCCTTGACATGGCCAAGGGCTTCTTCTCACAGATGTGGCGGCCGACCGTCGCCAGCCCAGCGGCCAACACCCAGGAAGCTCCCGACGACAAGGTGCTGTGCACCAAGCACCCGCCGATGCCGCCGCAGTACCTGGCCGAGGGTTCGAGCAAGGTGCTGATCAACGGCCACCCGGCCTGCCGCAGCGGCGACCGTAGCACCTGCGAGGCGGTGATCGTCGATGGCGGGCTGGTGTCGGACAACGTGCGCATCGGCGGCGGGCCGATCGTGGTGCGCGAGATCCGCAGCGGCAAGACGCCGGGGATCGGCCTGGCTATTACGGCGTTGATGATGTTGCGAGGGCGGGGGGGAAAGTTTTACAGCAAGTTTGGGTGCATGTTGATCGGGGGCGTCACCAGCTTGGTGACCAGCCAAGTCACCAGTGCCCTCACTTCGGCCATCGCCGGCTCACCCAACCCGGTGCATGCGCCTACTGGTGCGAAGATCCTCAATGGTGAGGCCGAGTTGGATTTCGAGCTGCCGGCACTGATCCCACTGGACTGGCAGCGCTACTACAACAGCCATGGGGAGCGTGAGGCAGGACTGCTCGGCAGCGGCTGGAGCGTACCTTACGAGGTCCATATCGACGTCATACCCCATGCCGATGGCGGTGAAAGCCTGGTCTTCAACGATGAGCAGGCCCGAGCAATCGACATGGGGCATCTTCCGCTGGGAGATGCGCTTTATAGCACCGGCGAAGGCCTGAGCGTGCGCCGAGCACTCAACGGTGAGGTACTGATCGAAGATCGTGATGGCCGCTATCGTCTATTTGAGCAGGTGCCCGGCAACCCAGCCAAATTGCGCTTGAGCCAGATCGGCGACCGCAACGACAATCGTGTCTACCTGGACTATGACGACCGCGGGCGCCTGCGCGGCCTGCGGGATACCTTCGGCCTGGTCGAGGTGGAACTGCACTACAGCCCGCAATGGCCTCAACGTGTCAGCCATGTGCAACGCCGCTTCGCCGATACCAGCACCGAACAACTGGTCAGTTACAACTACGACGACAGAGGAAACCTCACCGAGGTGCGAGACGCCCAGGGCCAGGTGAAACGACGCTTCGCCTATGACCAGGGCCAGAGGATGATCGAGCACCAACTACCAACCGGCCTGCGCTGCCATTACGAGTGGGTGCTGACCGAAGATGGCTGGCGCGTGGCTCGGCACTGGACCGACGAGGGTGACGAGTACCTTTTTGAGTACGATGTAGCCGCAGGTGTGACCCGTATCACCGATGGGCTTCAACGCCAGAGCATCCGCATTTGGAACAACCAATACCAGGTCACCGCCTACACTGATGCCCTTGGCCGGACCTGGCGCTTCGACTGGAACGACGAGCGCCAACTGCTGGCCGCCAGCGACCCGGACGGTGGGCTGTGGACGTTCGACTACGACACGTCTGGCAACCTCGCACAGACTATCGACCCTCTTGGTCGCAGTGAGTCGACACACTGGATGGAGCACTGGGCACTACCCCGCGCCTGGACCGACGCCGCCGGCAACTGCTGGCAATACGGCTACGATCAGCGTGGTAATTGTGTCCGGGAAACTGATCCGCTAGGCCTGGTAACCCGTTATCGCCATGACGGACACGGACGCACGGTCGAAATCGTCGACGCCATGGGTAAAGCCAGACAACTGCAATGGAACGACCTGGGCCTGATCAGTGCATTTACCGATTGCTCCGGCTACACCACGCGCCTCGTCTATGACCGCCATGGCTACCTGGCCACGGTGGTCGACGCACAAGGGGAACGCACCGACTATCGCCATGATGCACAGGGACGACTGCTGGAGGTCCGCACGCCAGATGGTCGCAGCGAGCACTACCGGTACAATACCGCCAGCCTGCTGGTGCGACGTGAGGACCCCACCGGCCATGGCTATGAGTTTCACTACGACGTTTGCGGCCGCCTGCAACGGCAGGTTGATCCCCTGGGGCGGACCGTCGCGTACCGCTACGACACTTATGGTCGTCTGCTCAGCCTGGCCAACGAGAACGGCGAAAGCTATCGATTTACCTGGGACCCCGCCGACCGGTTGGTTGAGCAGCGTGATCTAGATGGCAGCGCCCGACGCTACCATTACGACCGCCTCGACTGTCTGCAGCGCCTTGATTACATGCCTGCACCCCATGGCTTGGGACTGGCACTGGTACCCGGCACGCCGATGGCGCCGATCAGCCACGTCTTCGAGCGCGATGCCGGTGGTCGCCTCCTGGCCAAGGTGACCGACGACGGACGTACCGAGCACCAATACGATGCACTCGACCAACTGCTCATGGTCCGCTTCACCAACAACCAGGGCGATAGCCAACAGCTTGGCTTTGCCTACGATGCCCTGGGTCGACTGATCGAGGAGCACGGTACATCGGGTGTTTTACGCCATCACTACGATGAACTGGGCAATCGCATCCGCACCCAGTTACCGGACGGCCGCGAGCTGAACCAGCTTTACTACGGCAGTGGCTATCTGCATCAGGTGAATCTCGATGGCAAGGTGATCTGCGACTTCGAGCGTGACCGCCTGCACCGCGAAGTCCTGCGCACCCAGGGCAACCTCGATACCCACAGCGAGTACGACCGATCCGGCCGCTTGCGTTCGCGTCGAAGTCGACCGCGTGGAATGCCCAGGCAGCTGCCAGCCCCCCTGCAGCAGCACTTCGAATACGACCTGGCGGACAACCTCACAACGCGCTTACGGCAGAGCCCTGGCGAGCAGCACGCACAGCATCTGCGCCACGATGCCAGTGAACGCATCATCGCCAGCCAGCCAACCGGTATGCAGCCGGGCGAAACCTTCGCCTATGATGCGGCAGCCAACCTGCTCGATGGCCCACAAGGTGGCTGGGTCCGCCACAATCGCGTGCTGACTTACCAGGACAAGCGTTACCGCTATGACGCTTTTGGCCGACTCATCGAGAAGCGTAGCGCGCGGCGCGGTGTGCAGCGCTTGCATTACGATGCCGAGCACCGTCTGATCGAAGTGCGCTCCCAGCACAGCGGACGCGAGCGCGTGGTGCGCATGCAGTACGACCCCCTTGGCAGACGCATCGCCAAGAGCGAATACGATGATACGGGGCAGTGCCTCGGCCTCACCCGGTTCGACTGGGACGGCTACCGCTTGCTCGAAGAGCGTCGCCATGGGCAACGCTGCCTCTACCTGTATGAGGACGACAGCCATGAGCCCCTGGCCCGCGTCGACGGCCTGGGCGAGTACCAGCAGATACATCACTACCACAACGACCTCAATGGCCTGGCGGAGCAACTGAGTGATGAAGCTGGCAACATCGTTTGGCAGGCCCGCTATCAGGTCTGGGGTAATACGGTGCAGGAACTGCGCGAGCCGGCACTCGTCGAGCAACAGAACCTGAGGTTCCAGGGCCAGTACCTTGATAGGGAAACCGGCCTGCACTACAACTTGTTCCGCTTCTACGATCCGGATGTGGGTCGGTTTACCCAGCCGGATCCGATCGGCCTGGCGGGCGGGCTGAACTTGTACCAATACGCCCCGACACCCGCCACCTGGATCGACCCACTAGGGCTGGAAGTCTGCCGGTTGAGTAGCGCAGACAAGAAGAAGATGGGCCGCGCGCCCAAAAACATGAAAAACCCGCACCGGCACCACATCGTTCGGGAAAACGCGCCACGCAACTGGAAACAGCAGAACCGTGACTACATCCTCAATGCGCAGGCGATCATGGCCAAGCACAAAATCGACCTGAACACCGACTTACGCAATTTCACCTGGGCGCGCAATGGCGGCAAAACCCACACTGTCGCGTCGGCCCAGAAAGTCTTCGAGCGTCTGCAGAAAGCCGATGCCAAAGGATTGAAAGCGGTGGAGCGCGAATTAAAACGCATGGGACTGGCCTTCAAACGGGGAACTTTCATCTGATGATCGACTGGCAACAACTCTACGAAAAGCATGAGACCAAGCTCGACCGCCTCTATGACGATGTAGAAGAGGGCAAGCTGGAGCGGCTACGTGCGTTCGCACAGAAATACCCCGAGCTGCTGGTGCTGCCCCGCTATGGCGAGGCCGACGAGGAAGGGCTGCTGCATATGGCCGCCCGGGCCGGACAGACTGCGAACTGTGGCCTGCTCCTGGAGCTGGGCCTGGCGCCTAACCAGCCGTATGTAGACGAGGGCCATGCCAGTGCACTCGAACTGGCAGCCAGTGAAGGGCACCTTGAAACCTGCGTTTGCCTGCTCGATGCCGGTGCCTGGGTCGATGGCCTGCCGCTCAGCGTCTGCCCACCGCTATACGCAGCGGCCCAATCGGGCCACAACGAGGTCGTCGCACTGCTGCTGACTCGAGGCGCACAGGTCAATCGCCTGCACCGACGCGCCAATGACAGCGCACTGGACGCTGCGCGTGAATGGGGGCATCAGCGCACGGTCGATCTGCTGCTCGAACACGGCGCACGCAGCATCAACGATGTCGAGGGTGCCGATGCCGAAGGCGCCGGACAGGCCATTGTCACCTTCGTGCACAATACTGCTGGGTGGGTCCTGCCCACCGAGTTCTGCCCCCCCAGTGAAGACCCCCGCAGCACGCTGCATGTCAGCCTGATCGATAGCAAGACTGACTACAAGCTGTTGTTCACCAGCGGCCTGTACCAGGTTGCCCCGATGACCGAGTTGTTCCTCTGCCTGCCAGGTGACTGGGCACTGCCCCAGGCCGGATTGCCGGTGCCAGACGCCTGGTGTTTTCCAGTACGAATGCTGGCACGCCTCGCCGCCACAACCTTCGAGCACGGCCCGGTGGCCGAGGGCATGCTGTTCCAGCGTGACGATCCACAATTTGCCGACCTGCACTGGCCTTGCGCGGTGGATGCGCTGTTGGCGGTGGACAAGCCCTGGAACAAGCATGGTGATGACGAGCGGATTCCCGAAAGTGACAAGGTCACCCTGCTGACCCTGGCACCGGTGAAGTTCACCGGCAAGGGTGCTCCGACCGCCAAGGCCCTGGCCGCGCTCATCGAACGTAAACGCAAGGCGAGCTGGAAGGCCTTGGCGCTGGAGGGGCCGACTGAAGCCCCTGTGTAGGGGTATGGATACCTGTATGCCGAGGGACCGGCAGGTACGGCGCGGTAGCCGGTGTCCGCGCCAGGCGCATCCGCGTCGAGTAACAGTCTTTTACCGAAACCCCAGGTTTTCCCTGCGCAACCTTTGCCTATCCTAGGCCGGGTCATCCCGCCTGCGATGGACCCATGAAAGACTCGCTCCCCAGCCGCTATGCCTGCCTGTTCCTGTGTCTGGTCTTCACGATTGCCAGTGCCCCTTTGCTGCTTGCCCACACCTGGCTCTGGCCCTTTACCGTCACCAGCGCACTGCTCAGCCTGGTCGGCCTCAACGACCTGCGCCAACGCCACCACGCCGTGCGCCGCAACTACCCGATCCTGGGCAATATCCGCTACCTGATCGAGACCATCCGCCCGGAGATCCGCCAGTACCTGATCGAGGGCGACGACGACAAGCTGCCGTTCTCCCGCGCCCAGCGTTCGCTGGTGTACGCCAGGGCCAAGAACGAAAGTGCCGAGAAAGCCTTCGGCACGCTCAATGATGCCTACAAACCGGGCTTCGAGTTCATCAGCCACTCGATGCTGCCGGTGCCGATGCCCGACCCTGCGTCGTTCCGCATCCGCATCGGCGGCCCGCAGTGCCGCCAACCGTACTCGGCGTCGATCTTCAATATCTCGGCCATGAGCTTCGGCGCCCTCAGCGCCAACGCCATCGCCGCGCTGAACAAGGGCGCGCGCCTTGGTCGCTTCGCCCATGACACTGGCGAGGGCAGCATCAGTCCCTACCACCGCGAACACGGCGGCGACCTGATCTGGGAAATCGGCAGCGGCTACTTCGGCTGCCGCACCGAGGACGGCCAGTTCGACCCCGAGCGCTTCGCCGAGCAGGCCCGTGCCGCCCAGGTGAAGATGATCGAGATCAAGCTCAGCCAGGGCGCCAAGCCGGGCCATGGCGGGATCCTACCGGCGCACAAGGTCAGCGCCGAGATCGCCGCCACCCGAGGCGTGCGCGAGGGCGAGGACTGCATCTCGCCGGCCGCCCACAGTGTTTTCGCCACGCCGCGGGAACTGCTGCAGTTCGTCGCCCGGCTGCGCGAGCTGTCTGGCGGCAAGCCGGTGGGCTTCAAGTTCTGCCTGGGCCACCCGTGGGAGTTCATGGGCATCGCCAAGGCCATGCTGGCCACCGGCATCACCCCGGACTTCATCGTCGTCGACGGCAAGGAAGGCGGCACCGGCGCGGCGCCCCGGGAGTTCTCCGACAACATGGGCGTGCCGCTGCGTGAGGGCCTGATGTTCGTGCACAACACCTTGGTGGGGCTGAACCTGCGCGAGCGCATCCGCATCGGCGCGGCGGGCAAGCTGGTCAGCGCCTTCGACATAGCCTGCGTGCTGGCCATCGGCGCGGACTGGGTCAACTCGGCCCGGGGCTTCATGTTCGCCATCGGCTGCATCCAGTCGCAAAGCTGCCACACCAACAAGTGCCCAACCGGCGTGGCGACCCAGGATGCGTTGCGCCAGCGCGCGCTAGTGGTGCCGGAGAAGGCCGAGCGGGTCGCCAGCTTCCACCGCAATACCCTGCACGCCTTGGCCGAGATGCTTGCCGCTGCCGGCCTGGACCATCCTTCTGAACTCAAGCCCAAGCACCTGGCGCGGCGTATCAGCGCCAGCGAGATCAGCCTGTTCTCGCAGCTGCACACCTTCCTCAAGCCGGGCGAGCTGCTCAGCGGTGCGATCGACAGCGAGTTCTATGCACGGATGTGGCGGATGGCGCGCAGTGACAGCTTTGCGCCGGAGACGGGGGAGATCGAGGTGGCGGCGTCGGTTAACGTGCGCCGGAAAGAAACAGCCCCGGCATAGGCCGGGGCTGCGGGTGACGCGGGATCAGGATCAGAAGATGCTGATCGGGTACTCGACGAATACGCGGACTTCGTTGCCGTCGTCGTTGTAACCGTTCTGCTGGACAGCATTGTTGGTCCGCAGGAAGGAGCTACGCAGTTTGACGGACAGGTCCTTGGCCGGGCCTTCCTGAACCACGTAACGGATCTGGTTGAAGATCTCGCGCTCTTTACCTTCACCGAAGCCTTGTGGGGCGCCGACTTTACGGGTGTTGATGTTGTCACCCACTACATAGGCAAACTTGTAGGTCAGCCCCGGCACGCCGAAGGCACCGAAGTCCAGGCCGTAGCCCAGCTGCCAGGAGCGCTCGTCTTCTGCGTTGAAGTCGGACCAGTAGGAGTTGGCGAGGTAGATGGTCGAGCCACCGTCACCCACGCCACCATCGTTCTGGTACCAGCCGTAGTTGTAGCCGGTGCTGCCGGTGCTGCGCTGGTGCGCCAGGGTGAACGAGTGCGGGCCGTAAGCGTAGGTGGCGGCCAGGCTCCAGATGGTGTTGGAGTCGCCGTTGAGCTTGGCGGCACGCACGTACTTGTTGTCGATGTCCGACTTGTAGCCGTTGAAGTCCAGGGTCAGGGACTGGTCGCTGGCAATCGGGAAGACGTAGTTCAAGCCCAGGTAGTGCTTCTTCATCACGTCTTCGTTGTCGGCGGTGTACAGCGACGCGGTGAAGTTGTCGGTGAACTTGTAGCTGCCGCCGAGCACGTTGATCGACTTCAGGCCGCCGCCATCGCGACGCTCGGCGCTCTTGCGCGCTTCCTGGGTGAAGCGGCCGGCGTTGATTTCCAGGCCCTTGATCTCCTTGGAGGTGATCATGGTGCCGGTGAAGCTTTCTGGCAGCAGGCGACCGTCGTCGTACTGCAGGACCGGCAGGGCCGGCATCTGGTCACCGTATTTGAGTACGGTGTTCGAAACACGGAACTTCACCGCAGCGCCACCACGGGCCAGGTTGTGCGGAGCGTTGGTCTTTTCACCATCGAAAGTGGGATCGGAACGCTTGAAGAAGTCGACACCGCCACCCTGGTTACGGCCCTTGCCGCCATCGAGGCGCAGGGCGTACAGGCCGAAGGCGTCGACACCTACACCGACGGTGCCTTGGGTGAAACCGGAGGAGAAGTTGGCGATGACACCCTGGCCCCACTGAGACTGGTCGTTGGTGTGATGCTTCTTGTCACGGTTGATGAAGGCGTTGCGCAGAAGGACGTTGGCGTGGCTGTCCTCGATGAAGCCCTTGCTCTCGGCCTGGTCATTGGCCTGTGCCTGGGTCGCGGCGATCATCGCCAGGGCGACCAGGCTGATCCTGGTTTTCAACATGTTATTTTCCTTATTTCGTATTCAAAAACGCTCTGCATCAGAACGCCAGGAACCAACGCCCCTTCGTAGGTTCGACGCTATGCGGATCCAAGCCGAAGGCCCGCCAATGGTCTGCAACGGGCCTTGCAGCCGCATGGCCAGAGAATGGCCAGCAGGCGTAGAGCCCGAATCCTAGCCCTGCCTGCTTATACATGTCAAAAAAACGTGAAATGCAGGTTGATATAACCAAAAACAAGGTCAGCACTGGTGCATTTACATGCATATCTGTCGTGGGTCAGCGCAAATTTTTCTCTTTTGTGGAAAGCAGTCGAAATCCATAAAACCGTCATACGGCCATGTTCCCGCAGTCCTTCCGAAAGCCTTGAACTGCCCTGTTCTTCCCACTGCGCGGTCACGCGCAGAGCAACGTTGCACTCACCGCCGCTTCCACAAGCCATTCCGAAGCGCATCCTTGTGAATGCCAATACACTTCAAATCAATTCAAACAAATAGCAACATCTTGAAACATATGTAAAGGCAACCCTTTACAAATGTCGATGCAACAGCAAATAGCAAGCATTACCATTCGCGCCCAATTTCTCACTCCTCCCTTGGACGCCTTCGATGCCTGCCCCCTGCCGCCTCTCACCCTTGACTCTGGGCCTGTCGCTGCTGTTCAGCACCGGCCTGGCCAGTGCCGCCACCACCACACTGCCGGAAACCTCGGTGACCGCCGACAGCACCCGCGAAGAGGACAACCCGCGAGTCAAGGACGTGACCACCGCGACCCGCACCTCGACCCCCGCGCGCTACGTGCCACAGGCCATCGATTCGGTGAAGACCCGCAACGTGCTGGACTACGGCAGCAGCAACCTGGGCAAGGCGCTGGAAGGCATCCCCAACGTCAGCAGTGGCGCCGACACCCGCTTCGACAGCCTGCGTATCCGCGGCTTCGACGCCAGCAACGACTTCTACCTGGACGGAGTCCGCGACGACAGCCAGTACACCCGCGACCTGCACAACATCGAGCGGGTCGAGGTGCTCAAGGGGCCAGCGGCAGTGCTTTATGGCCGTGGCAGCCAGGGCGGCATCGTCAACCGGGTGAGCAAGGCGCCGGAGCACGGCCGCCGCTCGAGCATCGAGGCTCAAGGTGGCAGCCAGGACCTGCGCAGCCTATATGCCGACCTCAGCGCCGACCCCAGCGACACCCTCAGCCTGCGCCTGAACCTGGGCAACGAGGACAAGAACAGCTTCCGCGACGGCATTGACGGCAACCACCGCCAACTGTTCGCCCCGTCCATGAGCTGGCAGATCACCCCCGAGCTGAACTGGCTGGTGCAGTATGAGTACAGCCGTTACGACCGCACGCCCGACCGTGGCATCCCCGGCAACCCGCTCACCGGGCGCCCGGCCGATGTCAGCCGCAAGACCACCTACGGCGACACCCAGCGCGACTACATCAACGACCGCGCCGAGTCGCTGCGTTCGCGCCTGAACTACGAGCTGAATGACCAGTGGCAACTGCGCCACACCTTCAGCCTGTTCACCCTGGAGAGCGACTTCGACAATACCTACCTGACCGCCTACCGCCCCGCTACCGGACTGGTGGACCGCCAGCGCTGGCAGCAGGACCTGAGCACCCGCAATCTCTACAACACCGTCGAACTCGAAGGTCATGTAGAAACCTTCGGTCTGGAGCACACGCTGCTGGTGGGTCTGGAAATGGGCGAACAGCGTCGCAACTCGCTGCTGAGCCAAGGCGTGGGCGTGCCCTCGGTACCGCTGCAGGGGGCCACGGCCAGCCAGCAGCACAACGGCACGATGCGGGTGTCCAGCAACAACCACACCGACGTCGAGAGCCGAGGGATCTACCTGCAGGACCAGATCCGCCTCAACGACCAGTGGCAGCTGCTGGCCGGCGGGCGCTTCGACCAGTTCGAGGTGGACACCACCAACAAACTGCGCAACATCTCGGAAAAGCAGAAGGACAACAGTTTCAGTCCGCGTATCGGCGTGGTGTACACCCCCTGGCAGGATCACTCCTTCTATGCCTCCTGGAGCAAGACCTACTCTCCGGTCGGTGGCGGCCTGATAGGCATCACCCCTGGCGCGGCCGGCAACGCCAACCAGACCGACCCGGAACAGACCCGGCAGAAGGAGATCGGGGTCAAGAGCGAATGGTTCGACGAACGCCTGAGCACCACCCTGGCGATCTACGAACTGGAACTGTACAACCGCCGTACCCGCGACCCGATCAACCCGGAACTGATCCAGCTCAGCGGCCTGCAGCGTTCACGCGGCATCGAGCTAACCGCCACCGGCAACGTGGTGGGCAACTGGTATGTGCGCGGCGGCATCGGCCTGCAGGACGCGACCATCGTCAAGGATAACAACGGCCAGCAGGGCAACCGCATCAACGACGTGGCCAAGCGTAACGCCAGCCTGTTCGTGACCTGGAAGCCGGAGCTGGGCTGGTACGCCGAAACCGGCCTGACCCTGGTCGGCGACCGCTACGCCGACAACCAGAACACCGTGATCCTGCCGGGCTACGGCCGCTGGGACGCGCTGGCCGGTTATCGCACCCACGACTGGGATGTACGCGCGGCGTTGAGCAACATCACCGACAAGACCTACTACAGCTCGGCCACCAGTGCGGCGCAGATCCAAGTGGGCGATCCGCGCAGCCTGGTGGTGACCGGAACCTATAGCTTCTGAGTTGTGACAGCAGCGAGCATCAAGGACGGGCCGCCCAAACGAAAACGCCACCGCAATTGCGGTGGCGTTTTTTTCTGCGACGGGTTCCTTCCCGGTCAATGCCAGACAGCCAGCAGAGCTTCGAGCTCTTCCTCGCTGATCAGGCCTTGGGGGTATCGCCCATCCAGCAGGCGTCGTGGGTCGGTCGTCCTGACCCGATCGTCTCCATGACGTTTCAACCACTGAGCCAGGATTCTGAGCGATTGGTGACTGGCCGCCGTTGAGGGCAAAGCCGACTCACTTGCTGCGTTCATTTCCTCACGTACTCCCTGGGCCGAGTGAGCGGCTAAGTTACTTCAGGCACGTTACAGAACGGCGTAGGCCGATTCCCCTGAAGTACGAGGAAAAATCAATACAATTGCTGTGCCATTCCAAGTGTCCGACTATCGCCAGCAAAAAAAAGCCCGTCTTGCGACGGGCTTTTCTCTCAGTGGCCGATCAGCGTTTGACCGGTGCCGGCTGCTGCTGGGTCAGGCAGTGAATGTTGCCACCGCCAAGCAGCAGTTCACGCCCTGGGATCATCACCACTTCGTGGTCCGGGAAAACCTTGGCCAGGATCGCTCTGGCCTGGGCATCAGCCGGGTCGTCGAAACTCGGGGCGATGATGCCCCCGTTGACGATCAGGAAGTTCACGTAGGAACCGGCCAGGCGTACCGAAGGGTCGCGCTCCTGGCTGCCCGCCACGTGATCGACGCCGTCGCATTCTGCCTGGGTGGCATACAGCGGCCCCGGGATCGGCATTTTGTGCACCACGAACTCGCGCCCTTTGGCATCGCGGGTGTTTTTCAACACCTCGTAGGCGGCGTGGCAGCGTGCATAGTTGGGGTCATTGGAATCATCGGTCCAGGCCAGTAACACTTCGCCTGGGCTGACGTAACAGCAGAAGTTGTCGACGTGGCCATCGGTCTCGTCGTTGTACAGGCCGTCCGGCAGCCAGACGATGGTCTCGACCGCCAGGTGCTCGCGCAGGATCTCCTCGATCTGTTCGCGGTCCAGGTGCGGGTTGCGGTTGCGGTTGAGCAGGCATTCTTCGGTGGTGATCAGGGTGCCTTCGCCATCGACGTGGATCGAACCGCCTTCGAGCACGAAGCCTTCGGTGTGGTAACGCTGCACGCGCTCCATCTCCATGACCTTGGCGGCCAGCTCCTCGTCACGGTTCCAGGGCGCGTACAGGCCGCCGTCGAAACCGCCCCAGGCGTTGAAGCCCCAGTCCACGCCGCGTACCTCGCCGTGGTCGTTGATGACGAAGGTCGGGCCGGTGTCACGCACCCAGGCGTCGTCGTTGCTGATCTCGACCACGCGGATGTTGGGCAGGTCGAGCTGGCGACGGGCGTTCTCGTACTGCCCGGCGGACACCGCCACGGTGACCGGCTCGAAGCGGGCGATGGCCTTGGCCAGGGTCACGTGCGCGGCCTGCGCCGGCTTGCCGCCCAGGCGCCAGTTGTCCGGACGCTCCGGCCAGACCATCCACACCTGGGTCTGCGGGGCCCACTCGGCGGGCATGTGGAAACCGTCGGCGCGGGGGGTCGAGTTGAGGGTCTTCATGGGTAACCTCTGCGAAGGCCCGGGGCCAGGGGCGCCAGGTCGGTGATCGAAAAAGATGCAGGCCCGCCAATATAGGCAGCGTAATGATCCGTCGATAATACAACCGATAAATATCGACATTAAATAGATAATCATAAAATATTTAGGCATAAAAAAGCCTGACAAACCGATAACAATCGATTTACCAGGCCTGCATGCCTTGAATCAGAGCCCTTCGTCGAGGACCCGCTCCACGCTGTCGACGAAGTAGTCCACGCTGGCCCGCGTGGTGCACATCGGTGGCTTGATCTTGAGGATGTTCAGGTAGTCGCCGGTCGGCTGCATGAAGATCCCCAGATCGCGCAGGCGATCACACAGGATCATGGTCTCCTCGGTCGCGGGTTCCAGCGTCTGGCGATCACGCACCAACTCCAGCCCCAGGTAGAACCCAGAACCATGGGCGGCGCCAGCAAGCGGATATTTATCGACCAATGCCTGCAGCCGAGCCTTGAAGTAACGGCCCACGTCTCGGGCGTTGTCCCACAACCCTTCGTCGCGCATCACCTCCAGCACCGCCATGCCGATGCGGCAACTGACCGGGCTGCCACCGGCCGACGAGAAGAAGTAGCCCTCGGCCTCCAGCGCCTCGGCGATCTCGCGCCGGGTGATCACCGCGCCCAGCGGCTGGCCGTTGCCCATGCCCTTGGCCATGGTGATGATGTCCGGCACCACGCCCTGCTCCTCGAAGCCCCAGAAGTACTCGCCCAGGCGCCCGTAACCGACCTGCACCTCGTCGGCGATGCACACCCCGCCGCGTTGGCGCACCTTGGCGTAGGCCTCGCGCAGGTAGCCCGGCGGCAACGAGATGCCCCCAGCGTTTCCGTACACCGGTTCGCAGATCATCCCGGCCAACTGGCGACCACGGGCGTCGAGGTCGGCCAGCTTGGCATCGACATCGCGCAGGTAGTCGGCGGCGCTGTCAGCGCCCCGGTAGCGACCGCGGAAGGTGTTCGGCGCCTCCACCGGATGCACCCAGTCTGGCCGGGTCTCCAGGGCCTGGGGGTTGTCGGCGATGGAGGTGGAGATCGCGTCAGTGGCCACCGACCAGCCGTGATAGGCCTCCAGCACGCTGAGCAGGTCGCGCCCGCCGCTGTAGGCCCAGGCCAGACGAATCGCCAGGTCATTGGCCTCGGTGCCGCTGTTGACCAGGAACACCCGGTCGAAGCCTTCCGGGGCCACTTCCAGCAGGCGTTCGGAGAATTCGGCGATGGCTGCGTAGTGAAAGCGCGAGTTGGTGTTGACCAGCGACCACTGGCGCGCCGACTCGGCGGCCATGCGCGGATGACCATGGCCAAGCACCGCGACGTTGTTGAGCATGTCCAGGTACGAGCGGCCCTGCATGTCGATGAGGTAGTTGCGCCAACCGCGCTCGATATGCGGAGGCTGGGCGTAGTAGTGCTTCTGCGAGCGTGCGAAGCTGGCATCGCGACGGGCCAGCAGGGCCCGTGCGTCGGCCAGCGGCTCGGCATCGCAGTCGAAGCCGAGCAGGGTGCGCGGTGACGGGCACAGGGCCAGCCAGGCGGCAGCGTGGGAGGGCGTGGCAAAGAATGGCGGACGGATATCGGTATCCACGCACAGCTGCACGCGAAGGTACCCACAGGTCGCGCCGATGGCCTGGCCCTTGCGCAACGCCTGGCCATCGGTCGGTGCCTCCTCCAGGCCATCGAGCCACAGACTCCAGTGCGCGGTGCGCAGGCAGCCACGGCCATCGCCGATGCATTGCCATACCCCAGCAGCGGGCGCCTGCAACGCGGTGCCGGGTAACAGGTTCAGCTCCACGCCCAAGGCGCAGGTAGCCGGTTCTTCAGGCCGGTCGATGTGGGTTTGCGACAGGCGGTACTGCCCATGCAGGCTGCACGCCGGCCCCGGCTGGGCAGCAAGCAGGCGCTGGTCAAAGCCGGGTTGCTCCCAGTTGCCCGCCTCGCAGTGGGGGCTGAGCACGCCCAAGTCGACCCGGGTCATCGCCTCGCCGTTCAGCGTCGGCAGCAACACGGCGCAATCGCCAAGATCGATGCTGGCCGGTTTGCGCCCAGCCGCCTGGAGGATCGCCGCCTCCATCAAAGCTGCGGGCACGGCGCAGGCCGTATCTAAGATCTCCCACTCATGGGCGATGTTGTCACGGGTGTACTGGTTGTCCGGATCGATGGCCAGTTGCTGTTCGCTGCTGAGCACCAGCACGGCTGCTCGGTTCAGCACCAGCGGCCAGAGGGCGCGCAACTCCGAGTCCTGCAGGGGATTCACGGCATGGTAGGCGCTGACCGCCGGCAGGATCCGCAGCGGGTCGCCCTCGGCGTGATGCAGCAAGGCCGCGCAGGTCACCGACAGATCAGCGATGCGCCAGGTACGCACCAGGTCACCGAAGTCGATGACACCCTGCACCTGCCACTGCCGCTCGGCATCGCGCGCCCAGACCACGTTGTCGTCGGTGATGTCCAGGTGCACGGCCTGGATCGGCAGCAGGTCGACCAACGGTTGCAGACGTGCGGCTGCCGACTGGGCGACCTGCTCCACCTGCGCCCGGCGCTGGGCATTCTGCAACACGGGCGACAAATGCGGGATCAGTACCTGGGCATGGCGCGGATCCCACTGCAAGGTGCGCTCGAGGCCTGGATGGTCGAAATCGGCTAGCGCCTCATCGACACGGGCGCAAAGCGTACCGAGCTCAGCCATCACCCGCGCTGGCAAATGGCCCAGGCGGGTCAGTGGCTGCCCGTCGATGTAATCGAGCAGGCGGGCCCGAAGCGGCTGGCCATCGACCTCGAGGTCCAGCAATAGCTCGCCGGTACTGGCTTTGCGCACTACCGGCACTGGCACGCCTTGCCCATGCAGGAACGCCAGCGCCGCATGCTGGGCTTGCAGTTCGACCGCCGCATAGCCGCCATGGCAGACCTTGAGCACGAAGCGGCCCTGGTCGCTGTCCACGCGAAAGTTGAGGTCCTGCTGGCTGCCCAGCACCTGCAACGTGCCCTGCAAGTCGTAGTGCGACCTCAGCAGGGCATGGGCCTGGGCCTCGCCAAGTGAAGGACTGGGCTGGCTCGAACGCTGGATCAGGGTGCTCAGGAGCATGAACGGGAAACCTCGTTTTTTTGTCGCTTATATCGCCACCACCGCTGCCGATAAGCAAGTGGCAGCCTTGCACAGACGACAGGCCGCCCTGCAACAAGACTTGCAACAGACGACGCCAGCCAACAAGCTAGGCATCTGCCACCACGTTTTCCGCACAGGCATCTGCACATGCGCATTCTCGTCACCGGCGGCGCCGGCTTCATCGGCTCGGCCCTGATCCGCCACCTGATTGACCATACCGAGCATGAAGTGCTCAATCTCGACAAGTTGACCTACGCGGGCAACCTGCAGTCCCTGCAGCGGATCGCCGACAACCCCCGCTATGAATTTGTCCAGGCTGATATCGCCGACCAGGTCAGTGTCAGCGCCTTGCTTGCCAGGTTCCAGCCACACGCCATCATGCACCTGGCCGCAGAGTCGCACGTCGACCGCTCCATCGATGGCCCGGCGGACTTCATTTACACCAATATCGTCGGCACCTACAGCCTGCTGGAGGCCGCTCGCGGTTACTGGAGCTCGCTTGAAAAGCCTGCCCGCGACACGTTCCGCTTCCACCACGTTTCCACCGACGAAGTGTTCGGCGACCTGCACGGCCCCGACGGACTGTTCGATGAAAACACCCCGTACGCCCCCAGCTCTCCCTACTCGGCCAGCAAGGCGGCAGCCGATCATCTGGTCCGCGCCTGGCAACGTACCTACGGCCTGCCGACGGTGATCAGCAACTGCTCCAACAATTACGGCCCGTATCACTTCCCAGAAAAGCTGATCCCGTTGATGATCCTCAACGCCCTGGCCGGCAAGCCGCTTGCGGTGTACGGCGATGGCCAGCAAGTCCGCGACTGGCTGTACGTCGAGGATCACGTCCGAGCCCTGCTCCGGATCGTTACCGCTGGAGAGGTCGGCCAGACCTACACCATCGGCGGCCACAACGAGCAGCGGAACATCGACGTGGTGCAGGCCGTGTGTGCGCTGCTGGAAGAGCTGGCCCCTGCGCACCCCGCCGGGGTGACCCGCTACACCGACCTGATCACCCACGTCCAGGACCGCCCGGGGCATGACCTGCGCTACGCTATCGATGCCGGCAGGATCGAGCGTGAGCTCGGTTGGGTACCGCAGGAAACCTTCGCCTCAGGCTTGCGCAAGACCGTGCAGTGGTACCTGAACAATCTCGACTGGTGCCGCCAGGTCCAGGACGGCAGCTATCAAGGACAGCGCCTGGGCAATTCGGACTTCAAGGACCTGATCGCATGACTAAAGGAATCGTCCTGGCCGGCGGCACGGGCACCCGCCTGCACCCCATCACCCTCGGTGTCTCCAAGCAGTTGCTGCCGATCTACGACAAACCGATGATCTACTACCCGATATCGGTGCTGATGCTCGCCGGCATCCGCGACATCCTGCTGATCTCCACGCCACAAGACCTGCCGCAGTACCGCCAGTTGTTCGGTGACGGCAGCCCGTTCGGCATTCACATAAGCTATGCCGAACAGCCGTCCCCCGACGGGCTGGCACAGGCGTTCCTGATCGGAGAGTCGTTCATCGGTGAAGATGCCGTCTGCCTGATTCTTGGCGACAATATCTTTCACGGCCAGAGCTTCAGCGAACAGTTGCAGCGTGCAGTGAAGCACACCTCGGGCGCCACCGTGTTCGGCTACTGGGTCAAGGACCCGGAGCGATTTGGCGTGATCGAGTTCGACGCCGATGGCCGGGCGTTGTCGATCGAGGAGAAGCCCCGGCAACCCAAGTCCAGCTTTGCCGTGACCGGCCTGTACTTCTACGACAACGATGTGGTGAACATCGCCAAGAGCATCCGCCCGTCAGCCCGCGGCGAACTGGAGATCACCGACATCAACAACGCCTACCTGGCACGCGGCGACCTGCGCGTAGAACGCTTCGGCCGTGGCTTCGCCTGGCTCGACACCGGCACGCACGACAGCCTGCTGGAAGCCTCGCAGTACGTGCAGACCCTCGAACATCGCCAGGGGCTGAAGGTGGCCTGCCTGGAAGAGATCGCCTTCCAGAACGGTTGGATCAGCCGTGAGCAACTGCTGGCCAAGGCCTGCGAACTGCAAAAGACCGGCTACGGCCAATACCTGAGCCAACTGGCCGAAGAACAGCCATGAATGTCATCTCCACCGCACTTCCCGACGTCCTGATCATCGAGCCCAAGGTGTTCGGTGACAGCCGAGGGTTCTTCTACGAAAGCTACAACGCCCGCGACTTCGCCCTGCGCACCGGCATCGATACGCCATTCGTCCAGGACAACCACTCTCGCTCCCTACACGGAGTGCTACGTGGGCTGCACTACCAGTTGCAAAATGCCCAGGGCAAACTGGTCCGCGTGCTGCAAGGCGATATCCTCGACGTGGCGGTGGACATCCGTCGCAGCTCGCCAACCCTGGGCCAGTGGGTGGCGGTGCGACTGTCCGCCACCAACCACCGCCAACTGTGGCTGCCACCCGGTTTCGCCCATGGTTTCCGGGTGTTGAGCGAGTCGGCCGAAGTGCTCTACAAGACCACCGACTACTACAACCCCGACGCCGAGTACGGCATCCGCTGGGACGACCCGCAGCTGGCCATCGACTGGCAGCTGAACGGCCTGCAACCGTTGCTGTCGGCCAAGGACCAGGCCGCCATGTCATTTGCCGATGCACAGCTGTTCCCATGAAGATCCTCGTCTGCGGCCGCCACGGCCAGGTTGCACTGGCACTCCAGGAAGCATTGCGCGGCCTGGGCGATGTGCAGCGGCTCGGTCGTGACGGGTTCGACATGGCCCGACCAGGGCAACTGCGCGCCGTGCTGCGCCAGATGGCGCCCGACCTGATCATCAACGCCGCCGCCTACACGGCAGTCGACCAGGCCGAAAGCGAAACGCAGCTGGCCCATGCCATCAACGCCGAAGCGCCCCGGATACTGGCCGAAGAAGCCGCACGGCTCGGCGCACCGCTGATCCACTACTCCACCGACTATGTCTTCGACGGCAGCAAGCCAGCTCCCTACAGCGAGGATGACGCCCCCAATCCACTGAGCGTCTATGGCCGAAGCAAGCTGGCGGGCGAACAGGCCATCACCGCTGTCGCCGGTGAACATCTGATCCTGCGCACCAGCTGGGTCTATTCGCTGCATGGACGCAACTTCCTGCTGACCATGCAGCGCCTGCTTCAGGAACGTCCACAGCTGAAAGTCGTCAACGACCAGATCGGCGCCCCGACCTGGGCAGGCACCCTCGCCGCCAGCACCCGCGCGCTGATCGAGCGCTGGCGCGACGGCCAGGCCGGTGCCTGGGGCACCTACCACCTGACCGCACAGGGCGAGACCTCCTGGTTCGGCTTCGCCCAGGCCATCGCTGACCAGCTCAAGGCCCAGGGGCGGCCTTGCGCCGAACTGTTGCCGATCCCTTCCAGCGAGTACCCGACACCGGCAAGACGACCGCTCAACTCACGCCTGGATTGTTCCCGCCTGGCCCGTGAATGGCACGTCAGCCAACCGCACTGGCACGATGCACTCATCGACTGCCTCAAGTAGCGCATAATTGCGCCAGATCCTACTGGCGCCCTTATTGCGATGATCCCAAGACCCACGCCTCCCCGCCGCCCCCGCTGGCGCAGCCTGGCCCTGCTGGCGCTGTGCCTGGCCCCACTGCTGTGGCCGCTGCACCACCTGGCCGAACGCTACTACCAGGATGAGCTGGCCTCGCAGAATCGCCAGACCCTCGACCTCTACGTTGCCAACCTGCTGGGCACCTTGCACCGCTACGAAACCCTGCCGCAGATCCTCGGCGACCTGCCGGCGCTGCGCGGCGTGCTGGCCGACCCGTTCCGCCTCGAGGCGGTGACCAACGCCAACCGGTTGCTCAAGGACATCACCCAGCAGACCGGTGCCGAGGTGATGTACCTGATGGATGTCAGCGGCAACACCCTGGCCGCGTCCAACTGGGACAAGCAGGACAGCTTCGTCGGCCGCAACTTCTCGTTCCGCCCGTACTTCATCGAGGCGATGGAGGGGCGGCTGGGACGGTTCTTCGGCCAGGGCACCACTTCGGCCAAGCGCGGCTACTTCTTCGCCGCCGCCGTGCACGACCGCGACAAGGTGATCGGCGTGCTGGTGGTCAAGGTCGACCTCGACCACACCGAAACCCTGTGGGGCCGCACGCCGGAACAACTGCTGCTGACCGACCAGAACGGCGTGGTGGTGCTCACCTCTCGCCCGGACTGGCGGTTCCGCGCCACCCGCGAATTGACCGCGGCCGAGCGCCAGGCCATCGTCGCCATCCAGCCCTACCCGACCCAGGCTCCACAGCCGCTGAGCCTTGACCGTGACGCCTGGCTGATCCAGACCCGCGACATCAAGGAAACCGGCTGGCAGGTGAACATCCTCGCCCCACGCCTGCTGGTCGACCGCTCGGTGCAGACGGTCATGGCCATCGGCGGTGGCGCGCTGCTGGTGACCATGCTCCTGGCTGGCCTGGTGATGCAGCGCCGACGCCACTATATCGACCGCATCGACTTCGAGGCCCGTGCCCGACAAGAGCTGGAAAAGCGCGTGATCGAGCGCACCGCCGATTTGGAAGGCCTCAATACCCGGCTTAAGAGCGCGGTGCTGGAGCGCGAAAGCGCCCAGCAAGAGCTGGTGCGCGCCCAGGACGAACTGGTCCAGGCCGGTAAGCTCTCTGTGCTGGGCACCATGTCGGCGAGCATCAGCCATGAACTCAATCAGCCGCTGGCGGCGATTCGCAGTTATGCCGAGAACGCCGAGATTCTCCTCGACCATCAGCGCACCGAGGACGTGCGCGGCAACCTCAAGCTGATTGGCGAACTGACCGGACGCATGGCCTCGATCATCGCCCACCTGCGCGCCTTCGCCCGCCGCGACCAGCACGCCCCGGAGAGCGTTGCCCTGCAACCGGCCCTGGATGATGCCCTGGCGCTGCTGGCCAAGCGTCGCCGGGCCATGGCCGTAGAGCTGGTGCGCGACCTGCCTGAGGCCACCCTGTGGGTGCAGGCCGGCGAAACCCGCCTGCGCCAGGTACTGGGCAACCTGCTGGCCAACGCCCTCGATGCCCTGACCGAAAAAGCCAACCCGCGCAGGCTCTGGCTAAGTGCCGAACGCCAGGACGGCTGCGTCTACCTGTACATCCGCGACAATGGCCCAGGCTTCAGCCGCCAGGCCCTGGAGCACGCCAAGGAGCCGTTCTTCACCACCAAGACCCGCACCCAGGGCCTCGGCTTGGGGCTGGCTATCTGCGAAAGCCTGATGCACGCGCTCGGCGGCGAGTTGCTGCTGGGCAACCACCCTGAAGGCGGTGCCCTGCTGACCCTGAAACTGCGCGTGGCCAAGCCCGGCGCCAATCTGCAATCTTCGGAGGACACCTCGGCATGAGCACCGAGACACCCATCGACAGCCGTGCCCAGGTGATCCTGGTCGATGACGACCCGCACCTGCGCCAAGCCCTGAGCCAGACCTTGGACCTGGCCGGGCTCAAGGTGGTGGCCCTGGCCGAAGCCCAAGGCTTGGCCGAACGCCTCGAGGAAGACTGGCCGGGGGTTGTGGTCAGCGATATCCGCATGCCCGGCATCGATGGCCTGCAACTGCTGGAGCAACTGCACGCCCGCGACAGCGAATTGCCGGTGCTGCTGATCACCGGCCACGGTGATGTGCCATTGGCGGTGCAGGCCATGCGCGCCGGGGCCTATGACTTCCTCGAGAAGCCCTTCGCCAGCGACGCCCTGCTCGACAGCGTGCGCCGCGCCCTGGCCCTGCGCCGCTTGGTGCTCGACAACCGTAGCCTGCGCCTGGCCCTGAGCGATCGCCAGCAGTTGGCCACGCGCCTGCTCGGCCAGTCCCCCGGCATGCAGCGCCTGCGCGAGCAGATCGGCGCCCTGGCCGGCACCCGCGCCGACGTGCTGATCCTTGGCGAAACCGGCGCCGGCAAGGAGGTGGTGGCGCGTGCGCTGCACGACCTGTCGAGCCGGCGCGACGGCCCCTTCGTGGCGATCAACGCCGGCGCACTGGCCGAGTCGGTGGTCGAGAGCGAGTTGTTCGGCCATGAGCCGGGCGCCTTCACCGGTGCGCAGAAGCGCCGCATCGGCAAGTTCGAGTTCGCCAATGGCGGGACGCTGTTCCTCGATGAAATCGAGAGCATGAGCTTGGATGTTCAGGTCAAGCTGCTGCGCCTGCTGCAGGAGCGGGTGGTCGAGCGTCTGGGCGGCAACCAGCTTATCCCGCTGGATATCCGTATCATCGCCGCCACCAAGGAAGATCTGCGCCAGGCCGCTGACCAGGGGCGTTTCCGTGCTGACCTCTACTACCGCCTGAACGTCGCACCGTTGCGTATCCCCGCGCTGCGTGAGCGCGGCGACGACATCCTGATGCTGTTCCAGCACTTCGCCGACGCCGCCAGCGACCGGCATGGCCTGCCCCCCCACAACCTGCAACCGGTGCAGCGTGCCCTACTGCTGCGCCACGACTGGCCGGGCAATGTACGCGAGCTGCAGAATGCCGCCGAACGATTCGCCCTTGGCCTGGAGCTGGCCCTCGATGGCCAGGCGCCTGCGGTGGCCAACGATAGCCATGTCCCGGTGCCAGCCGGCAACCTCAGCGAGCAGGTCGAACAATTCGAGCGCTCGCTGATCGCCGCCGAGCTGATGCAGCCGCACAGCTCCATGCGCAGCCTCGCCGAGGCCCTTGGCATCCCGCGCAAGACCCTGCACGACAAACTGCGCAAGCACAGCCTGAGCTTTGGCGGACACGACGACCAGGAGGACAACCGTCAATGAGCAACGACAGCCAGTACCTGCAGTCCGTACTGCACAGCGATATTCCGCTGACCCGCGAAATGGGCATGGAGGTCATCGATTGGCAGGCGCACACCTTGCGTCTGAAGCTGCCTTTGGCGCCCAACGTCAACCACAAGAGCACCATGTTCGGCGGCAGCCTGTACTGCGGCGCTGTGCTGGTGGGTTGGGGCTGGCTGCACCTGCGTCTGCGCGAGCTGGGGATCGATGACGGGCATATCGTCATCCAGGAGGGGCAGATCAGCTACCCGCTGCCAGTCACCGGGGCCGCCGTGGCGCGTTGCCCGGCGCCGGACGAGAGGACCTGGGAGCGGTTTCTGACAATGTATCAACGTCGTGGACGGGCACGCCTGACGCTGGAGACGGTGGTGAGCAACGAGGGTAGTGACGAGCCTGCGGTGACGTTCAGCGGGCAATACGTGCTGCATCGCTGAAAGCTTGGGGCGCGTAGCGGCCCCGACAAGCTCAAGCTTTGATCGCACTCGCCAGTTCGACGAGCGCCTGTCGCCATTCAGCAGCGCGGGGCAACGCCAGGAAGAACGGATTGAGCAACGACTCACGCGGTGGGTAGCGGAACGGCAACCCGTCCAGCCCGATCACCTCGCCCCCGGCACCTTCCAGCACGCCCTGGGCGGCGGCAGTATCCCACTGCGAGGTCGGCGCCAGCCGCGGATAACAGTCGGCACTGCCTTCGGCGAGCAGGCAGAACTTCAAGGAGCTGCCGATGTTGGCCAGTTCCAGCTCCCCTAACGCACTCCCAAGCCCCGCCAGCAGCGCTTCCTGCTCCGGGCTGGAATGCCGACGGCTGGCGACGACGGTAAACCGCTCATGCGCCGGTGGGGCATTACGCACCTGGATCGGTTGAGCCTCTTCGTTATGCTCGGTCTTCCAGGCACCTAACTCGCGCCCACCGGAATAACAGCGGCCATTGGTCGGCATTGCCACCACGCCAAACACCACCTCGCCGTTTTCGATCAGCGCGATGTTGACGGTGAACTCCTCACTACCGGCGATGAACTCCTTGGTGCCATCCAAAGGATCGACCAGCCACCAGCGCTGCCAACCTGCGCGGGTTGCCAGCGGGATGTCGCAGTCCTCCTCGGAGAGCACCGGAATCTGCGGCGCCAGCGCCTGCAAGCCATCGGCGATAACCCGATGGGCTGCCAGGTCGGCAGCGGTCACCGGTGAATCGTCGGCCTTGTTGCTTACCGCCACGTCAGCGCGCCAGAACGGCAGGATCGCCTCGCCAGCCAACAGGGCGAGCTTGACCACGTCCTGCATCAGTTGCCGATCATTCATACGCTCAGCACCCCACGCTGGATCAGCAGGTCACGGGCCAGGTACAACGCCGCCAGTGCTCGGCCTTCGCTGAACTGCGGGTGCATGGCCAGGGCCGAGAGCTCGCGCAGGTTGACCTTGTCGACCCGCATCGGCTCGGGCTCGTCGCCCTCCAGACGCTCTTCGTACAGGTCGGTGGCTAGGACCACCTGGATCTTCTGGCTCATGTAGCCGGGCGATAGCGACAGCTCGGTCAGGTGCTCCAGCTGACGCGCGCCAAAACCAGCCTCTTCCTTGAGCTCCCGGTCGGCGGCGGCGAGCACGTCCTCGCCCGGCTCGATCAGGCCTTTGGGCAACGACAGCTCGTACTCGTCGGTACCGCCGCAATATTCCTCGACCAGCACAGCATGCTCGGCATCGAGCATGGCCACGATCATCACCGCGCCATAGCCGTTGCCGCGGCCAACCAGTCGCTCATAGGTGCGCTCGGTGCCGTTGGAGAAGCGCAACTGCACGGCTTCCACGCGGAACAGGCGGCTGCTGGCGACGATTTCGCGGCTGAGAACGGTGGGTTTCTGGCGCATGGGGCGGCTCCTTGGCGTGAACGGGTTACTATACCGTGGCTTGCCGACTGATCGAGAATTTCCCATGCCCGTTCTTCCCTGGTCCGCCATCGATACCGTCCTGCTGGACATGGACGGCACCCTGCTCGACCTCCATTACGACAACCGCTTCTGGCTGCAGCACCTGCCCCAGCGCTACGCCGAGCTGCATGGCGTGAGCCGGGCCATGGCCGATCTCGAGCTGCGCCCGCTGTTCGAACAGCATGCCGGCACGCTCAACTGGTACTGCCTGGACTTCTGGAGCCGTGAACTGCGCCTGCCGATCCGCGAGCTCAAGCTGGAGATCGCCGACCTGATCGCCTTGAAGCCGGATGCCGATACCTTCCTCGCCGCCATTCGCAAGGCCGGCAAGCGGGTGGTGATGATCACCAACGCCCACCGCGACTCGCTGTCGCTGAAGCTGGAGCGGGTTGAACTGGCGCCGTACTTCGAGCGGCTGATCAGCTCGCACGACTATGGCTATCCGAAGGAGAGCCCGCAGTTCTGGGATGCGCTGCAGGCGGACATCGGCTTTGAGCCGGCGCGCAGCCTGTTCATCGATGACACCCTGGCGATTCTGCGCAGTGCCCGGCAATTTGGCGTGGGGCACCTGCTGGCTGTGCGCCAGCCGGATAGTCGGGCCGAGCCACGCGATACCCAGGAGTTCACGGCAGTAGAGGATTACCGGGAGTTGCTGGAAGGGTTGTAACTGCGCAATCGCCCCGTAGGAGCGGCTTCAGCCGCTCCTACAAGCGCCCCCTCAGTCGGGAATACGCAGCACCTGCCCCGGATAGATCTTGTTGGGATCCTTCAGCATCGGCTTGTTTGCCTCGAAGATCTTCTGGTACTTGTTGGCATCGCCGTAGACTCGCTTGGAGATGGCACTCAGGGTGTCACCCTTCTCGACCTCGACGAACCGGGCAGCTTGAGCAATTGGCCCGGTGACGGTGATCTGGTCATCCACCGAGGCCACACCGGCGATGTTGCCTGCAGCCAGGATGATCTTCTCTTTCTCTTCCTGGCTGCTTACCTCACCCTTGAGGATGACCTTGTCACCCTCTACAGTGGCCGAGATGTTCGGGTTGCCCAAGCCAACGTCACTGACGTGTTTCTTCAACTGTTCCTCGGCATTGGCATTGCCGGGGGTCAGCAGGTCGATCAACTTCTCGCCGGCTTCCTTCACGAAACTGAACAGGCTCATGTGGCGCTCCTTTGATGGTGAATCCATGGAAGCAGGAGTCTAGGCCAGGATCGGCCAACCCGCCCCGGTGCGACCAATCGACGCGCTCTATCACGGGATAGACGCTAGCGATTAGACGCCATCTGCACAGGGGCCTAGGCTTGTGGGGTCAAACTGCCAGCCGGTATTCGAGCCGATGAACAGCAAGCCACCGGTCTGCGCGGCGTCAACGCCTCTCGCCCTGCCCGCCGCCAGCAACACCTACGACTACGTCCAGCTTTCCGATGCCGCCCGCGACAATACCCCGCTGGCCGAGGAAGTGGCGTTGGCGATCGTCTACAACGGCCTGAACCAGGCGGTGATGCTGGTCAGCCCGACCGACCTGGAAGACTTCGCCGTCGGTTTCAGCATCGGCAGCGGCATCGTTGCCGGTACCGAGGAAATCTACGACATGAACCTCTCCGGCAGCGGTTCGGCGCTCTACGCCGACCTGGAGATATCCAGCCGCGCCTTCTGGAACCTGAAGAACCAGCGCCGCCAGCTGGCCGGCACCAGCGGTTGCGGCCTGTGCGGCGTCGAGGCATTGGAGCAGGCGCTGCCCGAGCTGAACGTGCTGCCTGGCGCGCCGCTGCCACCTGCCCACTGGCTGAAGGACCTGCGCCTGCGCATCGACGCCTTCCAGCCACTGGGCCAGCACTGCGGTGCGGTGCACGCGGCACTGTTCATGGACCGCGACGGCCAGCTGCTGCTGGGTCGCGAGGACATTGGCCGGCACAACGCCCTGGACAAGCTGATCGGCGCCCTGCTACGCCAGCGCATCGAGACCCAAGGGGGGCTGGCCATCGTCACCAGCCGCTGCAGCCTGGAACTGATCCAGAAGGTCCTGCGCGCCGGCATCCAGACCCTGGTAAGCCTTTCCGCGCCCACCGGCCTGGCCCTGCAATGGGCCCGCAAGCACAACCTCAACCTCATTCATCTGCCCAAACACAGCGCACCGCGGGTGTTCAGCCCAGCGGCGGAGTAGCAACAGCCGTGACCTCCTACGAAAAACTGCCAGACAACGCCCCCGCCTCCACCCCTCGCTACAAACCTTATCCCGGCCCCGCCGGCGGCTGGGGCGCGCTGCGCAGCGTGGCCAAGGCCTGGGTGGGCAGCGACAACGCCCTGAAGAACATCCGCGCCCTGCTCAAGACCAACCAGAACGGCGGCTTCGACTGCCCCGGCTGCGCCTGGGGCGACTCGCCCGAAAGCGGCATGGTCAAGTTCTGCGAGAACGGCGCCAAGGCGGTCAACTGGGAAGCCACCAAGCGCCGGGTGGATGCCGCGTTCTTCGCCCGCTACAGCGTGAGCGCGCTGCTGGGGCAGAGCGACTACTGGCTCGAGTACCAGGGCCGACTGACCGAGCCGATGGTCTATGACCCGATCACCGACCGTTACCGGCCGATCGACTGGGACGCCGCCTTCGCCCTGATCGCCCGGCACCTGAACAACCTGGCAAGCCCCGACCAGGCCGAGTTCTATACATCCGGCCGGGCCAGCAACGAGGCGGCTTATCTCTATCAGCTGTTCGTGCGCGCCTACGGCACCAACAATTTCCCCGACTGCTCGAACATGTGCCACGAGGCCAGCGGCGTGGCCTTGGGCCAGAGCGTCGGCGTGGGCAAGGGCACGGTCACGTACGACGATTTCGAGCACGCCGACACGATCTTCGTCTGGGGCCAGAACCCCGGCACCAACCACCCTCGCATGCTCGACCCGTTGCGTGACGCGGTGAAACGCGGCGCCCAGGTGGTGTGTGTCAACCCGCTCAAGGAGCGTGGCCTGGAGCGTTTCCAGCACCCGCAGAACCCGTTGGAGATGCTGACCAACAGCGACCGACCGACCAACACCGCATTCTTCCGCCCGGCGCTGGGCGGCGACATGGCGCTGCTGCGCGGCATGGCCAAGTTCCTGCTGCAATGGGAGCGTGAGGCCCAGGCCAGCGGCGCGCCGGCGATCTTCGATCATGCCTTCATCGCCGAACACGGCCATGGCGTGGACGAATACCTGGCGGTGGTCGACGCCACCCCATGGGAACAGATCCAGGCCCAGTCCGGGCTGACCCTGGCCGATATCGAGCTGTCGGCACACATGTACTGCAAAGGTAAACGCGTGATCATGTGCTGGGCCATGGGCATCACCCAGCACCGCCATTCGGTGCCGACCATCCAGGAAATCGTCAACCTGATGCTGCTGCGCGGCAACCTCGGGGTACCGGGCGCCGGCCTGTGCCCGGTGCGCGGCCACAGCAACGTGCAGGGCGACCGCACCATGGGCATCAACGAACGCCCACCGGTGTTGCTGCTCGATGCCATCGAAAAACGCTTCGGCTTCCCGGTGCCGCGCCATAACGGCCACAACACCGTCGAGGCCATCCACGCCATGTTGGAAGGCCGGGCCAAGGTGTTCATCGGTTTAGGCGGCAACTTCGCCCAGGCCACGCCGGACACCGAGCGCACCGCCCAGGCGCTGCGCAACTGCGAGCTGACCGTGCACATCAGCACCAAGCTCAACCGCAGCCACCTGATTCATGGCAAACAGGCGTTGATCCTGCCGTGCCTGGGCCGCACCGATATCGACCTGCAGGGCGAAGGCCCGCAGGCGGTGACGGTGGAGGACTCGTTCAGCATGGTCCACGCCTCCAACGGCCAGCTCAAACCACTGTCCCGACAGATGCGCTCGGAGCCCGCCGTGGTTGCCGGCATCGCCGCCGCCACCTTGGGCAAGCAGCCAGTGGACTGGCACTGGCTGGTGGCCGACTACGACCGTATCCGCGACCTGATCGCCGACACCATCCCGGGCTTTGCCGACTTCAACGAGCGTCTGCGCCTGCCCGGCGGCTTCTACCTGGGCAACAGTGCCGGCAGCCGCCAGTGGAAGACCGCCAGCGGCCGCGCCAACTTCAAGGCCAATCTGCTACCGGACAGCCTGCTCGACGAGCGCGTGCGTGCCAGCGGCCAGATACCGGACCTGATCATGCAGTCGATGCGCTCGCACGATCAGTACAACACCACCATCTATGGCATGGACGATCGTTATCGTGGCGTGCGCGGCCAGCGTGACGTGCTGTTCGTCAACGAGGCCGACATCGTCCGCCTGGGCTTCCAGCCGGGGCAGAAGGTCGACATTGTGTCGCTCTGGGGCGATGAACATCTGCGCCGGGTGCATGGGTTTACCCTGCTGGCGTTCGACATCCCCGCTGGCCAGGCGGCGGCCTACTACCCGGAGGTGAACCCGCTGGTGCCGCTGGAGAGCATCGGTGACGGCAGTCACACGCCGACGTCGAAGTTCATCGCCATCAAGTTGGAGCGCGCGCGGGACGACGGGCGCATCATCTGATTCGCGCCCGGCAAAGCTGAACGCCGCCCACAAAAAAGCCCTGTTCCGCAACGGTTCAGGGCTTTGTCATAAGTACCTCAGACAAGCAAAAATCGAGAAAGTTTCATACAAAATTCAATAACTTAGAGAATTGTGTACAACTCGTGCTACTCGTCGGATTCCGATTGCCAGCCGCTTCGCCGAGCCTCAAATTCCGCTTCGTCATCCCTCTGAGGCTCTCTTGATGAAGAAGTACTCCTCGATTCTGTTGTTGTCTTTTGGTCTGCTCAGCGGCGTTGCCATGGCAGGCGGCACCACCGAGGCCGGCATTGGCGGCGCATTGGGTGGGGTACTGGGCTCCGTGGTGGGCAACTCCATCGGTGGTAGCACCGGCGGCGCCATCGGCGCCGGTCTGGGCGGCGCGGCCGGCGGTGCCCTGGGTGCCGACAAGCGCCAGCGCGGCGAAGCGGCCATCGGTGGCGCACTGGGCGCGGCCGGCGGCAACGTAGTCGGTCGCTCGGTGGGGGGTACCACCGGTAGCTACATTGGTGCGGCGGCCGGCGGCGGCGCTGGTGGGGCACTGGGCAACTACATGGGCAACAAGGCCGATGAAGACGAGCGCCATGAGTCGCGCCGCTACCGCCGTGACTATGATGATCGCCGCCACTATGACCGTGGCCACCACTACGGTCACCGCAAACACAAGCGCCACTGGCGCGACTGATCGCCAGGCTTACGCCTGACGCCTAAGGCCCTGCCCTCATCGGCAGGGCCTTTTCATTTGCAGGCACGCCAAGGGATTAAGGGCCGCCCCGATATGGAGGCCACTAGCCACTAGTTATTATCGCTGTTTTGACCAAGCACAGGACGCAGGGAATGCGCGCGACCTTCACCGACTCCATCTGTCTACCCCGGGCCAGGAGAGGCTGAGGAATGCCAAGCCGCCGCCCACCTCTGCTCAGCGAAGCAAGCTTTGCGTCAATACGTCAGCGGGTAATGCAGGCTACGGGTGTGCAACTGGCCGATGATCGCCGGACCGTGATCGCGACGCGCCTGCACAAGCGCTTGAAGGCTCTCGGCCTGGCTAGCTTCGAGCATTACCTCGACTTACTCGACAGCCCACAAGGCACAAACGAGCACGAACAGTTGCTGCGCCTGCTGGTCGCCCGCGACAGTTATTTCTTTCGCGAACATCGGCATTTCGAATGCCTGGCCTCCTGGCTGGCCGAACTCGACCACCCCGCCCGTCTGTGGAGCGCCGCCTGCGCCACCGGTGAGGAGGCCTGGAGCCTGGCAATGGTAGCCGCGGAAAAAGCCCGCCACCCCGGTTGGGAGGTGCTGGCCAGTGATTTCGACCCGCAACTGCTGGAAAGCGCAGACAATGGGATCTACGACATTGCCCAGGCCCGTTACTTCCCCGAGGGCTGGCTGACCCGTCACTGCCTGTGCGACGTCGGCAAGATGGCCGGGCGGCTGTGCATCGCTCAGGCTCTGCGAGAGCGGGTACGCTTCCAGGCCATCAACCTGATCCGCCCCATGCCTGCTTATCTCGGCAGCTTCGACGTCATCCTGCTGCGCAACCTGTTGTCGAGCCTGGCACCACGCTACAAGAGCGAGGTGCTTCAACACCTGCTGGCACACCTGCGCCCCGGAGGCCTGCTGATCATCGGCCACAGCGAAAGCGTCCATGCGCTGGGCCTGCCCCTGCGCCCACTACTGCCGTCGGTGTTCGAACGCCTATGATAAGAGGCACTGCCGCGCCCATCGGCAGACAAGGACTGATCGCGCAGTTGCGCGGCAGTGCGCTTTCGGATCGAGCAGGCCTGCCGCCCCCCTTCTCTTGCGAAACAGGCCCTAATCCATGCCTTGCCGAATTCTGCTTGCCGATCATTCGCCCCTCTTCCGCGCTGGCCTACGTGCCCTGCTGGAGCAGAAGAAAGATTTCGTCGTGGTGGGCGACACCGGTGATGCCATGAGTGCCGTGAGCCTGGCCGAAAAGCTCAAGCCAGATATTGTGGTGCTCGACATGAGCGGCGAGCTGGACAGTCAGCAGGCCCTGCAGGAACTATTCATCCGCGCCCCTGCAAGCCGAGTGCTGATGTTCTCGTCGCGCTCGGAGCTTGAGCATGTAATGAGCTGCCTGCAGCTCGGCGCCCATGGTTTTCTGCTCAAGAACGCTACGGTGACCGAACTGGAGCAAGCTCTGCAAACCCTGCGCGGTGGTGGCCAGTACCTGTCTTCAGCGGTACTGCCGATGGTCATCGGCCAGGCTCTCAAACACAGTCGCAAGCGCGTTGCGAATCAGGTCCAGCCACCACCCCTGACCACTCGCCAGCTGGAAATCCTGCGCCTCATCGCCCGGGGCGAGACCACCCGCTCCATCGCCGACGGCCTGGGTTTGAGCATCAAGACTGTCGAGGCGCACCGCTCGCAGATCATGCACCGCTTGCAGATCCACGACGTGCCCGGCCTGGTGCTGTTCGCTGTGCGCGAAGGGATCATTCGCCTCAACGATTGAGCGACAGCCCGGCGAGGATCAGTTGCAGCGTTTCCGGCAGTGCCGCCGGGCGGCCCGAGGCACGCTCGATGAACACCTGCACCATGCTGCCCGCCGCACAGGCTTCAGTCTCGCCCGGGCGGAACAGCGCCAGGCGGAACTCAACGGTACTACCCGCCAGACGGGTCACACCCAGGCCCACCTCAAGCACGTCGGGAAAGCCAGGCAAGGCGAAGAAATCTGCCGCCGAACTTACAACAAAACCGGCCAGTTCACCGTCGCGCAGGTCCAACTCGGCCTGTTCGACCAAGAAGGCCTGGATCGCGGTTTCAAAGCAGGCATGCACGGTGGAGCCGGCGAGGTGGCCGTTGTGGTCGTTGTCCTGCGGACGGGTGAGGATGGGATGGAAATGGGAGAAGGCGGAGCGTTGCGGAGACTCGGTCATGGGGCCATCTGCATTCTGGTGGGTACCCTGCAAGTGAAACAGATTCTGCCGGTACTGTATCGCCTCCATCGCAGCTCAAACCCGGTCCTACATCGAATAACGAAAAAGCCGCCCCGAGGGGCGGCTTCCTTATCCGAACCGGCAGCAGCTTACAGCTGCGGACCAGCGGCCTTGATGGCGTCGGAAACGTCGAACTTCTTGAAGTTCTCGGTGAACAGCGTAGCCAGGCCCTTGGCAGCTTCGTCGTAGGCAGCCTTGTCAGCCCAGGTGTTGCGGGGGTTGAGCAGCTCGGTCTCGACGCCCGGAACGGCCTTAGGTACGTCCAGGTTGATGATGTCCAGGTGCTCGGTTTCTGCACCGACCAGCGCGCCGCTCTGGATGGCAGCGATCACACCACGGGTGGTGGGAATGCTGAAGCGCTTGCCAACGCCGTAGCCACCACCGGTCCAGCCAGTGTTGACCAGGTAGACCTTGGAGCCGAACGCCTTGATGCGCTTGATCAGCAGCTCGGCGTAGACGCCAGCTGGGCGTGGGAAGAACGGTGCGCCGAAGCAGGTGGAGAAGGTCGACTTGATGCCGCTGCCCGAACCCATTTCGGTGGAACCGACCAGCGCGGTGTAGCCGGACAGGAAGTGGTAGGCCGCCTGCTCGTTGTTCAGGATCGACACTGGCGGCAGCACGCCGGTCAGGTCGCAGGTCAGGAAGATGACTGCGTTCGGCTCGCCGCCCAGGTTCTTCTCGGAGACCTTGGCCACGTGGGTCAGCGGGTAGGCTGCGCGGCTGTTCTGGGTCAGGCTCACGTCGGCGTAGTCGGCGTGCTTGGCATCGTCGATGACGACGTTTTCCAGCACCGCGCCGTGCTTGATGGCTTTCCAGATGACCGGCTCGTTCTTCTCGGACAGGTCGATGCACTTGGCATAGCAACCGCCCTCGATGTTGAAGACCACGCCTTCGCCCCAACCGTGCTCGTCGTCACCGATCAGGTAACGGCTTTCATCGGCCGACAGGGTGGTCTTGCCAGTGCCGGACAGGCCGAAGAACAGGGTGACGTCACCCGCTTCGCCGATGTTGGCGGCGCAGTGCATCGGCAGCACGTCGGCGGCCGGCAGCAGGAAGTTCTGCACCGAGAACATGGCTTTCTTCATTTCACCGGCGTAACGCATGCCGGCGATCAGCACTTTCTTCTGGGCGAAGTTGATGATCACGCAGCCGTCGGAGTTGGTGCCGTCACGCTCAGGCACGCACTCGAAGTTGGCGACGTTGAGGACCTGCCACTCATCGCGGCCAGCCGGGTTGTACTGGGCCGGGTTGATGAACAGGCAACGGCCGAACAGGTTCTGCCAGGCGGTCTGGGTGGTCATCTTGACCGGCAGGTAGTGCTCGGCGGCAGCGCCTACGTGAACGTAGGAAACGAAGTGATCCTGGGTGTTGTTGAACGCCTCGACGCGGTTCCACAGGGCATCGAACTTGTCGGCCGGGAACTTGCGGTTGATCGGGCCCCAGCCAATCTGGTCCTGGGTGGAAGGTTCTTCGACGATGAAACGGTCAGCCGGCGAACGGCCGGTGCGATGACCGGTTTCCACCACCAGCGCGCCGGTATCGGCCAGCACGCCTTCACCGCGGGACAGCGCTTTTTTTACCAGCTCATCGACGCTCAGGTCGGTGTACACGGTGTTGTTGGCTTGCGTCATGAGATACCCCATCCGGCCCGAGGCCGAGTGCTCCAAACGTTTTGTAGTTGTCTCGAAAAAACTACTACAGCGAAAAAAGTGGCCGGATTATGCCAGAAAAGCCCAAAAAAAGTAGGCCCCTCCTGTCAGAACTGCGCTTTTGCGCAATTCGACAGGAATATTTCCTGTAGTTAACCGTTTCAGTGCTGAGTTTCTGACGGCGCCTCAGTGCCACCGCCGGCAAACAATTGCGCGACATCGCTCGCATCGAACAAATAACGCTCGTTACAAAACTGGCAATCGATCTCGACCTGGCCGCCACATTCGGCCACCAGCGCCTTGGCATCCTGCTCGCCGAGACTGACCAGTGCATTGCCGGAGCGCTCGCGCGAGCAGCTGCAGCGGAACCGTAGCGGCTGGATATCGAACAGGCGAACCGCGTCCTCGTGGTACAGGCGGTGCAGCACGGTTTCGTTGTCCAGACCGAGCAGCTCCTCGATCTTCACGGTGTTGGCCAAGGCCTTGACGTGGGCCCAGCTTTCCTCGCGCTCCTCGCTGTCCTTGTGGATCTCGGCCGGCAGTTGCTGCACCAGCAAGCCACGGGCACGGGCGCCATCGGCGGCCAGCGAGATGCAGGTGTTCACCTGCTGCGACATGACGAAGTAATTGGTGAAGCACTCCGACAGGTCCTTGCCGTCCAGTTCGACGGTGCCCTGGTAACGCTGGCCGTTGACAGGAATGATAGTCAGCACCAGGTGACCGCCAGGCATCAGATCGGCAAGGCTGGCATCCGCCTTGAACTGCTCGGTCTCGTAACGCGCCAAGCCACGGATATCGTGCTCGCTGGTGTACTCGATGGCTAGCAGCGGAACCGGGCCCTGGGACTGCGCCTGGAGCACCAGCAACCCGTCGAACTTCAAAGTGCCGACCAGCAGCGCGGCCGCGGCCATCAGTTCACCGAGCAGATGCTTAACCGGCTGCGGGTAGTCGTGCTTGGCCAGCACCTCGGCATAGCTGCGTTCCAGCACCACCATCTCGCCGCGCACATCGCGGTCATCGAAAAGGAAGCGTTGGGTGAAATCGGTATCTGGCAAGTCGCTCATGGTTGTCTGGCTTTCTGAAAATGGTTACAAAATAATTACAGGAGACTGAAAGGTCTGTCGCAGAGCGCTAAAAGGCGCTTATTTCCTGCTGGATATCGAGGTATTTTATGGATAATCGACCACTGTTCCAAGCAAGGTGGTCCTGGGGACCTTTGGCTACCTGCACCCTGCTGCCCATCGCACTACTGTGTTTCTGGTTGTGGCCCGTTGGCCAGATCCTTTGCCTGACATTCGACGAGTGGCTGTTCCACAGCCTGAATGCGCCGCTGGCCGACAACACCACCTGGCGCTACATCTGGACCGTTGGCAGCCTGCGCCCGTTCGACATTGTCGTTGGCCTGATCCTTCTGGCAGTGCTTATCCGTGGTGACTGGGTGTTCAAGGCAACCCAGGTCCGCCAGGCCTTTTTCGGCTTTCTGGTCACGCTACTCCTCTTAGTGGTGATTCGCGCGCTGTTTTCCAAGTGGGTGGATGCAGCCGGGTGGCAACACAAGAGCCCGTCGATGATGTTCGACGACGTGGTGCACCTCAGTGACTACTACCCGAACCTTGAGGCGGCCTGGGAACTCAAGGACCGCTCGAGCAAGAGTTTCCCGGGGGATCATGCCTCGGTGTTGCTGGTCTGGGCACTGTTCATGAGCCTGTTCAGCCGCCGCCCGCTGCAGTACCTGGTCGTGTGGGGGCTGGCCCTGCTGTTCATGCTGCCGCGCCTGGTCGCCGGCGCCCACTGGGGGCAGGATGACTACATCGGTGGCCTGCTGATGGCAGTGCTGGCGCTAGGCTGGAGCTGCTATACGCCGCTGGCGGCCAAAGGTAGCGCAGCGTTGCTGCGCTGGACGGGACCGCTGTTCGACCTGCTGGGCAAGCTGCCATTGATCGGGCGGATGAGCGTGGTTCGCGCAGCCTGATCATGACTGGGGCCGCTGCGCGGCCCTCGTCACTCGAAACTGCCGTGCAGCTGGTGAATCTGCCGGCGCTGCTTCTTGGTCGGCCGCCCGTCGGTGGTCACGCCCATCGCCCCCGCCTTGCGCATTTCAGCAGCCTGCTCGCGGCGCTTCACACTCTCGGCGGTTTCCTCGTACAACGTCTGTGCTTCGGGCGCGCCACGGCGCACAACCGACAACGCCCTGACCACCACGGTGCGCTCGTCGAAACCGGTGCGCAACACGAACTCATCGCCCACCCGTGGCTCCTTGCCCGGCTTGCAGCGCTCGCCCCGGCAGTGCACCTTGCCACTTTCAATGGCCGCCTTGGCCAATGCGCGGGTCTTGTAGAAGCGCGCTGCCCACAGCCACTTGTCCAAGCGTACCTTGTCGTCGTCTTCAGGCTTTTGTGCCATGGTTTTTCCTCGAATCCTGTCTTTCACGGAACTGTACTACCGTGACTGACAGATGCAAAAAGTCCGTGCCGTCATTACAGTTCACCTCCTTATCCGCAGGGCACGCTTAGTGAAGACATTTGACCACCTGACTGTGATCGGCCTGCGCGAGTGGGTCGCCCTGCCCGGCCTCGGCGTCGCCGGCCTGCGCGCCAAGATCGACACCGGAGCCAGCACCTCCAGCCTGCACGCCACGGAGGTCGAGCCGTTCGAGCGCGATGGCCAGCAATGGGTACGCTTCACCGCCCACCTGGGTTCGGTGGTGCAACTGCGCCATCGACGGTGCGAAGCGCCCATGGTGACCATGAAGACGATCAAGAGCTCCAACGGCCATGCCCAGACCCGCTATGTGATCCGCACACCCCTGGCGCTCGGTGACCGGGTCTGGGAGGTCGAATTCACCCTGGCCTGCCGCAAGAGCATGCGCTATCGCCTGCTGCTTGGTTCAAAGGCGCTCATCCATGGCCAACTGGTGGTCAACCCCGGCCTCAAGTACGTTCAGGACAAACCGGCCTTCGCGGCCACCCTTTTCCCTGTCACAGGTGCTGCATGAAGATCGCTGTGCTGTCGCGCAATCCGCGTCTGTATTCCACCCGCCGCCTGGTCGAAGCCGGTACCCAGCGGGGCCACGAAGTGGTGGTGATCGACACGCTTCGGGCCTACATGAACATTGCCAGCCACAAGCCGCAGATCCACTACCGCGGCAAACCCCTGGAAGGCTTCGACGCGGTCATACCGCGCATCGGCGCCTCGGTCACCTTCTATGGCTGTGCGGTGCTGCGCCAGTTCGAGATGATGGGCGTCTATCCGCTCAACGAATCGGTGGCCATCGCCCGCTCGCGGGACAAACTGCGCTCTCTGCAACTGCTGTCACGTCGGGGTATCGGCCTGCCGATCACCGGTTTCGCCCACTCGCCGGACGACATCCCCGACCTGATTCAGATGGTCAACGGCGCGCCGCTGGTGATCAAGGTACTGGAAGGTACCCAGGGCATAGGCGTGGTGCTGTGCGAGACCACCAAGGCCGCCGAGTCGGTGATCGAGGCATTCATGGGCCTGAAGCAGAACATCATGGTCCAGGAATACATCAAGGAAGCTGGTGGCGCCGACATCCGTTGTTTCGTGGTCGGTGACAAGGTGATCGCCTCTATGAAGCGCCAGGCCAAGCCGGGCGAGTTCCGCTCCAACCTGCACCGCGGGGGCGTGGCCAGCCTGATCAAGATCACCCCTGAAGAACGCATGACCGCGATTCGGGCGGCCAAGGTAATGGGGCTGAGCGTGGCGGGCGTGGATATTCTGCGTTCGAACCATGGCCCACTGGTAATGGAAGTGAACTCGTCGCCGGGCCTGGAGGGGATCGAGGTGACTACCGGCAAAGACGTGGCCGGGATGATCATCGAGCACCTGGAAAAGAACAGCGGGCCGAATCAGACGCGGACCAAAGGCAAGGGTTGAAATTAATCGCGGGGCAAGTCGCACCGGCGCACCGGTGCGACTTGCCCCGCGATGGGTCTAGACGGCGTTACGCGGCAGCAACAAACCCAACGGCAACCTCACTCGCGCCTCGATCCCGCCACCGGACCGGTTGCGCAACTCGACATTGCCGCCATGCTGCGCGGCGATGCGCTTGACGATCGCCAACCCCAGCCCGGTGCCCTTGCCGCCCCGCGCCCGGTCGCCCCGGATGAACGGGTTGAAGATGGTCTCCAGTTCCGACTCGTCGATGCCCGCCCCGCGATCCAGCACGCTGAGCACCACATAAGGCGCACTCTGGTCACCCGACACATAGGCCGCCACCTCAACCCCCTTGCCGGCGTGATGCAGCGCGTTGCCGATCAGATTGCCGAGCATACGCTTGAGCGAGACACGGCGCAGCGGGAACGGCGGAATCGGCTCGAGGCACAGGCGCACCTGTTCTTCATGCTGGTTATAGGGGGCCACCACTTCGTAGATCAGCTCATTCAGGTCGACCTCTTCCACCGGCTCGTCACGCCCATCACGAATGAACGCCAGGAACTGGTCGAGGATCGCGTCCATGTCCTCGATATCGCGGACCATGTCCTCACTGAGGTCGCTTTCGTTGCCCATCAGCGACAACGACAAGCGCAACCGAGTCAATGGTGTGCGCAGGTCGTGGGATACCCCCGCGAGCATCAACTCGCGCTCGCGACCGGCCTGCTCGACATCCTCGGCCATCTGGTTGAACGCCCGATACACCTCGGTCATTTCGCTGGGGGTATCGCTGATCGGCAGGCGCACACTGCGCCCCTGGCCCAGCTGACGGGCAGCGAACACCAGACGCTTGAGCGGCTGATTGAGCTGGCGCACGAAGATCCAGGCCGAAGCGGTGGACAGCAGGCCGATGGCCAGGAACCAACCAAGCACGTTCCAGATCTTCTGGCCACGTAGCGGATGCGGGTACAGCGGCACCTTGAGCCAGCCTGGTCCCAGGCTCGGCGCGTTCACCCAGAGCGCGGGCGGTGCGTGGATACGCAACCGCACCTCGGTGTCCTCGCCCAGCTCGGCTTGCATCTGCCGCTGGTAGATCTCGCTGTAGGGCCAATGCTGCTCACCCTCCGGGACACCGGCGCCGGTCACGCGGATCAGGCCAGCAGCCTCGGCTATCTGCTCGCGGTTCTCTTCATCCGCTGCCCAATAGGCACGCAGCGTCAGGGCCACGCCGTGGCTGTACTGGCGGTCGACCAGCACGTCCTCATTCATCAACAGGTACACGAGCGTCAGTGCCTTGGAAAACAGCACGACGATCAGCACCAGCCAGAGGGTGCGGGCGAAGAAGCTTTGCGGGAACCAGAGAGGCGTTTTCATCGATCAACTACTGTACTGAAAAGGCCGGTCGCCGTAGACGAAACAGGGCGACCCGCATGGGTCGCCCTGCTGCACCCTGACGAGCCGGCAGGCTCATTTGCCGGCGTTTCCGTCCGGCACGAAGACGTAGCCCACACCCCATACGGTCTGGATGTAACGCGGCTTGGAAGGATCGGGCTCGATCATCCGGCGCAGGCGCGAGATCTGCACGTCGATGGAACGCTCCAGGGCATCCCACTCACGGCCACGGGCCAGATTCATCAGTTTGTCGCGGGTCAGCGGCTCGCGAGCATGCATCACCAGGGCCTTGAGCACGGCGAACTCGCCGGTGGTGAGCATGTGCGTTTCTTCACCGCGCTTGAGCTCACGGGTGGCCAGCGAAAGTTCGTAGTCGCCGAAGGTGACGGTCTCTTCCTCGCTGCCCGGCGCGCCCGGCACGGCCGGGGCCTGGCGGCGCAGCACGGCCTTGACCCGGGCCACCAGCTCATCTGGGTTGAACGGCTTGGCCAGGTAATCGTCGGCGCCAAGCTCCAGCCCCTTGATCCGGCTGAGCTCATCGCCCTTGGCGGTAAGCATGATGATCGGGATCTGGTTGTTCGCGGCGCGCAGGCGCTTGCACGCCGACAGGCCATCCTCGCCCGGCAGCATCAGGTCGAGCACCACCAGGTTGAACACTTCACGGGCCAGCAGGCGATCCATCTGTTCGACGTTGGGCACGGTGCGCACACGGAAGCCCTTGCTGGTGAAGAAACGGTCCAGCAGGCTGCTCAGGCCCGGGTCGTCGTCGACGATGAGAATCTTGTCGCCTTCTACGGCGTTTGCGGTGCTGGTCATGAATTACTCCTCTGATATCGCCGCGCATTATGGCGTAGCCATTGCCGCGCGTGCCGTGTGCATTGTTAGCAGATTTTTCCCGCCGTGCCACTGCCGCCCCATCGACGACTGGCCCCGCGCCATCACCGCAAGCCCGGCCCGATGGGTATAATGCGCGGCTTTCACCCAGCGTCGCCGGGGCTGAACGCCCACCCGCGGCCTTGCATTCACTATTTGTCAGGTGGTTTTCATGGACAGCATCAACAGCCGTATCGCCGAGGAACTGGGCGTGCGCCCACAGCAGGTCGAAGCGGCCGTGGGCCTGTTGGACGAAGGATCGACCGTGCCCTTCATCGCCCGTTACCGCAAGGAAGTGACCGGCAGCCTGGATGACACTCAACTGCGCCACCTGGAAGAGCGCCTGCGCTACCTGCGCGAGCTCGACGAGCGTCGCGCCAGCATCCTGGCCAGCATCGAGGAGCAGGGCAAGCTGACCCCGGAGCTGGCGCGCGATATCAAGCTGGCCGACACCAAGACCCGCCTCGAAGACCTCTACCTGCCGTACAAGCAGAAGCGCCGCACCAAGGGCCAGATTGCCCTGGAAGCCGGCCTGGGCGAGCTGGCCGACAGCCTGTTCAGCGACCCGCAACTGAACCCGGAAGCCGAAGCCGCACGCTTCGTCGACGCGGGCAAGGGCGTGGCTGACGTCAAGGCCGCCCTGGAAGGCGCCAAGTACATCCTCATGGAGCGCTTCGCCGAAGACGCCGGCCTGCTGGACAAGCTGCGCAACTTCCTCAAGCAGGAAGCGGTGCTCACCGCCCGCGTAGTCGCCGGCAAGGAAGACGAAGGCGCCAAGTTCCGCGATTACTTCGCCCACGACGAACTGCTGCGCACCACGCCGTCGCACCGTGCCCTGGCGATCTTCCGTGGGCGCAACGAAGGCGTGCTGAGCGCGTCGCTGAAAGTCGGCGAAGAACTGCCAGGCACCCTGCACCCGTGCGAGATGATGATCGGCAACCATGTCGGCATCGAAAACCGCAACCGCCCCGCCGACAAGTGGCTGGGCGAGGTGGTGCGCTGGACCTGGAAGGTCAAGCTCTACACCCACCTGGAAACCGACCTGTTCGGTGAACTGCGCGACAATGCCGAAGGCGAGGCGATCAACGTCTTCGCCCACAACCTGCACGACCTGCTGCTGGCCGCCCCGGCCGGCCCGCGCGCCACCCTGGGCTTCGACCCGGGCCTGCGTACCGGCTGCAAGATCGCCGTGGTCGATGCCACCGGCAAGTTGCTGGACTACACCACGGTCTACCCGCACGCGCCGAAGAACGACTGGGACCGCACCATTTCCGTGATGGCCGCGCTGTGCGCCAAGCACTCGGTGGAGTTGATCGCCATCGGCAACGGCACTGCCAGCCGCGAGAGCGACAAGCTGGTGGCGGAGCTGGTCAAGAAGTACCCAGCACTGAAGGTCACCAAGATCATGGTTTCCGAGGCTGGCGCTTCGGTGTACTCGGCCTCTGAACTGGCCGCCCGCGAGTTCCCCGATCTGGACGTGTCGATCCGCGGCGCGGTGTCCATCGCCCGCCGTCTGCAGGACCCGCTGGCCGAACTGGTGAAGATCGACCCGAAATCCATCGGTGTCGGCCAGTACCAGCACGACGTGTCGCAGGTGAAACTGGCCCGGGGCCTGGACGCCGTGGTCGAGGACTGCGTGAACGCCGTGGGCGTGGACGTAAACACCGCCTCGGTGGCGCTGCTGACACGCATTTCCGGCCTCAATGCCACCCTGGCGCAGAACATCGTCGCCCACCGCGACGCCAACGGCCCGTTCGCTACCCGCGCCGCGCTGAAAAAGGTCAGCCGCCTGGGCGAGAAAACCTTCGAGCAGGCCGCCGGCTTCCTGCGCGTGATGAACGGCGACAACCCGCTGGACGCCTCGGCGGTGCACCCGGAAGCCTACCCACTGGTGCAGCGCATCGCCGCCGACACCGACCGTGATATCCGCTCGCTGATCGGCGACAGCGGCTTCCTCAAGCGCCTGGACCCGAAGAAATTCACCGACGAGTCCTTCGGTCTGCCGACCGTCACCGACATCCTCCAGGAACTCGACAAGCCAGGTCGCGACCCGCGCCCGGAGTTCAAGACCGCCACCTTCCAGGACGGCGTCGAGGACCTCAAGGACCTGGAACCCGGCATGATCCTCGAAGGCGTGGTGACCAACGTCACCAACTTCGGTGCTTTCGTCGACATCGGCGTGCACCAGGATGGGCTGGTGCACATCTCGGCGCTGTCGGAGAAGTTCGTCAAGGACCCGCGTGAAGCGGTCAAGGCCGGCGACGTGGTCAAGGTCAAGGTCATGGAAGTGGACATCCCGCGCAAGCGCGTCGGCCTGTCCATGCGCATGAGCGACACCCCGGGCGAGAAGGTCGAGGGCAACCGCGGCGGCAACCGCTCCAATGGCGGCAACCGCCAGCAGCAGGCGCCGCGCCAGCGCGAGGCCACCGCCGCCGCGCCGGCCAACAACGCCATGGCGGCGCTGTTCGCCAATGCCAAGCAACTGAAGAAGAAGTGATGGAAGTACCGAAGGAGTACGTCGAAAGCGCCTTCAGCCAGCTCCTCGGCTGCCGCCTGCAACGCCTGGAAACGGGTGTTGCAGAAGTGGCCCTGGCGCTTGAGCCGCACCTGCGCAACCGTGGCCAGAAACTGCACGGCGGGGCGATCTTCAGCCTGGTCGATATCAGCATGGGCCTGGCCTGCTCGGCCAGCCATGGCTTCGACCAGCAGAGCGTGACCATCGAGTGCAAGATCAACTACATGCGCGCCGTCAGCGAGGGCGAGGTCGTGTGTACCGCCCGGGTGCTGCATGCGGGACGGCGCACCCTCGTGGTCGACGCCGACGTGCTCCAGGACGACAAGCTGGTGGCCAAGGCGCAGGGAACCTTCGCGGTTCTCTAGCTGACAGGCCCCGATCTGCGGTATTTTCGGCGTAATGCTGTACACCTGATCGCGGGGCAAGCCCGCTCCCACGAACGTTTCTACGCTTCGTGGGAGCGGGCTTGCCCCGCGATCAGACGCATACAGGCCAGCGACGGAACCGCGTAAACCAGGCGACAACGCCAGTTCCTTTCCCAACTACCCTTGTAGACCGTCATCTCTACCCCCATATTGGGGCGACTGACGCGTGAAGGAATCCATCTTGAGCGACCTCCTCAACCGCCGCCTGAGCCTGCTCGGCGACAATATCGACCTGCTCAAGCAGTGCCTGCACGGCATTGAGCGCGAATGCCTGCGCGTGACCAAAGAAGGTCGCCTGGCCCAGACCCCGCACCCCGAAGCACTGGGGTCGGCGCTGACCAACGAGCAGATCACCACTGACTATTCCGAGTCGCTGCTGGAGTTCATCACCCCAGCCCTGGCGGACCCTGCCAAGGTACTCGAGAGCCTCGAACAGACCCACCGCTTCGTCTACAGCAAACTGGGCGACGAACTGCTGTGGAGCCCGTCGATGCCCTGCGCGCTGCCGGCCGAAGAAGACATCCCGATCGCCGAGTACGGCAGCTCGAACATCGGTAAGCTCAAGCACGTGTACCGCAAGGGCCTGGCCCTGCGTTACGGCCGCACCATGCAGTGCATCGCCGGCATCCATTACAACTTCTCGCTGCCCGAGACGCTGTGGCCGCTGTTGCGCGATGCCGAAGGCGGCGAGCAGGACGACCGCGACTACCAGTCCTCGGCCTATATCGCGCTGATCCGCAACTTCCGCCGCTACAGCTGGCTGCTGATGTACCTGTTCGGCGCGTCCCCGGCCCTGGACAAGGGCTTCCTGCGCGGCCGCCCGCACCAGCTCGAAGAACTCGACGCCGAAACACTGTACTTGCCCTACGCCACCAGCCTGCGCATGAGTGACCTGGGCTACCAGAGCAACGCCCAGGCGGGCCTCACGCCCTGCTACAACAACCTGGCCAGCTACACCGATAGCCTGCGCAAGGCCGTCGGCACGCCCTACCCGCCCTATGTCGAGGTCGGCACGCACGTCGATGGCGAGTGGGTGCAGTTGAACACCAACATCCTGCAGATCGAGAACGAGTACTACTCGAACATCCGCCCCAAACGCGTCACCTACACCGGCGAGCGGCCAATCCAGGCCCTGACCTCGCGTGGCGTGCAATACGTGGAAGTACGCTGCCTGGACATCAACCCGTTCCTGCCAGTGGGCATCGACCTGACCGAAGCCCGTTTCCTCGACGCCTTCCTGCTGTTCTGCGCCCTCGAAGAGAGCCCGCAACTGGACAACGGCGAGTGCGGCCAGTGCACCGACAACTTCCTCACCGTGGTCAAGGAAGGTCGGCGCCCGGGCCTGGAGCTGCGCCGTGACGGCCAGCCGGTCGCATTGAAGGAATGGGCAAGCGAACTGATCGAGCGGATCGGCCAGCTGGCCGGGCTGCTCGACCGTGCCAAGGGTGGCAATGACCACGCCAAGGCCCTGGAAGCACAGCAGGCCAAGGTCGACGATCCCGAGCTGACGCCATCGGCGCAGGTGCTGGCGCGCATGACCGAACATGACGAGAGCTTTGTCCAGTTCTCCCTACGCCAGAGCCGCCTGCACGCCGAGAGCTTCCGCGAGCAGCCACTGACCAGCGCGCAGCAACAGGCCTTCGAAACCCTTGCTCGCGAGTCGATCGCCAAGCAGTCCGAGCTGGAACAGGAAGAGGTCGGTGACTTCGACCTGTTCGTCGGCGCCTACCAGGCCAGCATCCTGGCAATCAGCAACTGATGAACCGCACCGCCACCCCGCGCAAGCCACGCGCCAGCAGCCAGGCCAGGATCGAAGCGATCCTCGCCGCGGCACGCGAGCTGCTGGCAGGCCAAGGGGTGGCGGGGTTGTCGATCTACAGCGTGGCGGAACGGGCGCAGATCCCGCCATCGTCGGTGTATCACTTCTTCGCCAGCGTGCCGGCCTTGCTGGAGGCGCTGACCGCCGATGTGCACCGGGCTTTTCGCGAGGCCCTGAGCGCACCGATCGATAGCACGGCGTTCAGCACCTGGCCTGGCCTGTCGCGCCTGATCGAGCAGCGCATGCTCGACATCTACAACGAGGACGCCGCGGCGCGGCAGCTGATCCTCGCCCAGCATGGTTTGAGCGAAGTGGTCCAGGCTGATCGCCAGCATGATCTGGAATTGGGCGAGTTGATGCACCAACTGTTCGACCGACATTTTCAGTTGCCAGCGATGCCGAGGGATGTGCACGTGTTCGCCTTGGCGATGGAACTGAGCGACCGGGTGTATGCCCGCTCGATGCAGCTGCATGAGGCGATCACGCCACGCATGGCGGAGGAAGGGATGCGCGTGTTCGAGGCGTATCTGGGGCTGTATCTGCCGCCTTATCTGGCCAAACGCTGATTCGGCGCGGGAGCGGCGGTGCGCCGATGCGACTTGCCCCGCGATAGCGTCAAGTCAGGCAACGTAGATGTGTCGACTGACGCCATCGCGGGGCAAGCCCGCTCCCTCGCAAGACACCGGAAATCAGAGCTTGGCGATGGACACCTCGGTCGATTTCACGAAGGCGATCACCTCGCTGCCTACCTGCAACTCGAGCTCCTTCACGGAACGGGTGGTAATCACCGAAGTGACGATGCCAGAGGCGGTCTGCACGTCGATTTCAGAGAGTACCGGGCCTTCGAGGATTTCCTTCACGGTGCCTTTGAACTGGTTGCGAACGTTGATGGCTTTGATGGTCATGGCGTCATTCCTTTTTGCGGTTTCGGGGATTCAATGAGCCCAACGCAACTGCGTGGGCAACGGGGCGACAGGTTCCGGATCGGGCGGCGTGCCCGGGACGGAGAGAACACGGTTGAGCACTTCGCTTTCCAGCGCCGCCAGGCGGTGCGAACCCCGCACTCGAGGTCGCGGCAGGTCGATGACCAGGTCCAGGCCGACGGCGCCGTCTTCGATCAGGATCACCCGGTCGGCCACGGCGACGGCTTCGCTGACGTCGTGGGTGACCAGCAGCACGGTGAAACCGTGCTGGCGCCACAGGCGCTCGATCAGTTGCTGCATCTCGATACGGGTCAGGGCGTCCAGCGCGCCCAAGGGCTCATCCAGCAGCAGCAGACGCGGCTGATGAATGAGCGCCCGGGCCAGGGCCACCCGCTGTTTCTGGCCACCGGACAAGGCCGCCGGCCACTCATTGGCGCGATCGACCAGGCCGACCGCCTCCAGGGCTTCCAGGGCGCGTGGCCGCCAGTTGCCGGACAACCCCAGGCCGACGTTGTCGATCACCTTCTTCCAGGGCAGCAGGCGCGCGTCCTGGAACATCAGCCGGGTATCCTCGCGGGCCTCGGCAAGCGCCGCGGCGCCCGCCAGCAATTGGCCGCCGCTGGGCTGGTCGAGCCCGGCCAGCAGGCGCAGCAAGGTGCTTTTACCGCAACCACTGCGACCAACGATGGCGACGAACTGGCCAGCCGGAATGTGCAGATCGATCCCGCGCAGCACTTCGCGCTGGCCGAACGTACGACGCAGGTCCCTGGCCGCCAGGGGGATGCCACGCAGCAGGCGTGGCGGTTGTGCCTTGAGCACCGTCATCACGCGCCCTCCTTCTTCGCCACCTGGTACGCCGGGTGCCAACGCAGCCACACACGCTCCAGGCCACGGGCGGCCAGGTCGGCCAGCTTGCCGAGCACCGCGTACAGGACAATGGCCAGCACCACCACGTCGGTCTGCAGGAACTCACGGGCGTTCATCGCCAGGTAGCCGATGCCCGAGTTGGCCGAAATGGTCTCGGCGACGATCAGTGTCAGCCACATGAAACCCAGGGCGAAGCGCACGCCGACCAGGATCGAGGGCAGCGCCCCCGGCAGGATCACCTGGCGGAACAGCGCGAAGCCCGACAGCCCGTAGCTGCGCGCCATCTCCACCAGCGCCGGATCGACGTTGCGGATCCCGTGATAGGTGTTCAGGTAGATGGGGAACAGCGTCCCCAGGGCCACCAGGAAAATCTTTGCCGACTCGTCGATGCCGAACCACAGGATCACCAGCGGGATCAGCGCCAGGTGCGGCACGTTGCGGATCATCTGCACCGAACTGTCGAGCAGGCGCTCGCCCCAGTTCGACAGGCCGGTGATGAAACCGAGCAACAGGCCGAGACTGCCGCCGATCACGAAGCCCAGGCCGGCACGCCAGCCGCTGATGGCCAGGTGGGTCCAGATCTGGCCACTGCGCACCAGCTCGACGCCAGCACTGACCACCGCGCTCGGCGCCGGCAGGATGCGGGTCGACAGCCAGCCTGCGCTGACCGACAACTGCCATACCGCCAGCACCAGGATCGGCAGGGCCCAGGGCGCCAGGCGCTTGGACCAGGTGGTGGTGGATGCACGACACATGGCCCCGGCCCTCAGCTCTGCGACACGGATTTGGGCAGGATGTCGTTGGCGACCATTTCACCGAACGGGCTTACGTAGCCGCCGGTTTTCGGCTGCTCCGGGCGCTGCACGTCCAGATGCGGGAACAGCAGCTCGGCGACGCGGTACGACTCCTCGAGGTGTGGATAGCCCGAGAAGATGAAGGTGTCGATGCCAAGATCGGCGTATTCCTTGACCCGCGCCGCGACGGTCGGGCCATCGCCCACCAGCGCGGTGCCGGCGCCACCACGTACCAGGCCGACACCGGCCCACAGGTTCGGCGCCACTTCGAGGTTGTCGCGCTTGCCACCGTGCAGCGCGGCCATGCGCTGCTGACCGACCGAGTCGAAGCGCGCCAGCGACGCCTGGGCGCGGGCGATGGTGTCGTCGTCCAGGTGCGAGATCAGCCTGTCGGCGGCGGCCCAGGCCTCCTCGTTGGTTTCTCGCACAATCACGTGCAAGCGAATGCCGAAGCGCACCTCACGGCCCTGGGCGGCCGCTTTCTCACGTACCGCAGCAATCTTCTCGGCCACCGCGGCCGGCGGCTCGCCCCAGGTCAGGTACAGCTCGACCTGTTCGGCGGCCAAGTCCTGGGCAGCGTCAGACGAGCCACCGAAGTACAGCGGCGGGCGCGGCTGCTGGATCGGCGGGTAGAGCAGCTTGGCGCCTTTGACCTGGATGTGCTTGCCGTCGTAGTCGACCGTTTCGCCTTCGAGCACCTTGCGCCAGATACGGGTGAACTCCACCGACGCCTCATAGCGTTCCTGGTGGTTCAGGTGCAGGCCATCACCGGCCAGTTCGTCCGGATCGCCACCGGTCACCAGGTTGAACAATGCACGGCCGTTGGACAGACGATCCAGGGTCGCGGCCTGACGGGCTGCGACGGTCGGCGAGATGATCCCCGGGCGCAGGGCCACCAGGAACTTCAGGCGCTCGGTCACCGGGATCAGCGACGCCGCCACCAGCCAGGAGTCCTCGCAGGAACGTCCGGTGGGGATCAGCACGCCGCCGAAGCCCAGGCGGTCGGCGGCCTGGGCGATCTGGCTCAGGTAACCGTGGTCGACGGCGCGGGCGCCTTCGCTGGTGCCCAGGTACTTGCCGTCACCATGGGTAGGGAGGAACCAGAAAATGTTAAGGCTCATTGGAGTTGTCTCCTCAAGGGTGGCTCATGCCGGGGCGACGCCCCGGCGCAGGCGAAACGTTCAAGGCGCACTGGCGACCTTGGCCGGGGGTGTCCAGATCACGTCCTTGATGCTCAAGGGCTTGGGAATCAGCTTCAGGGCCTGGAAGGTGTCGGCAATCTTCTGCTGCGCGGCGATCACTTCCGGGGTCAGCGGCGCGGCTCCGTAGCCTTGGCGCTTGACCGAAGTCAGGGTGATGTCGGCGGGCAGGCCGAGCAGCGGCGCAACCTGGTCGGTGACCTGCTGCGGATTGGCCTGGGACCACTCGCCCACGGCGCGCACTTCTTCAACCAGGGTGTTGATCACCGCCGGGTGTTGGGTCGCATAGCTGCGGGTGGCGAGGTAGAACTGGTGGTTGTCGACCAGATCCGAGCCGTCACGCAGGGTGCGTGCCTGCAACTGTTGCTCGGCGGCGGCCTGGTACGGGTCCCAGATCACCCAGGCATCGACACTGCCGCGCTCGAAGGCGGCGCGGGCATCGGCCGGGGGCAGGTAGACGGGCTGGATATCGGTGTACTTGAGTCCGGCGTCTTCCAGGGCACGCACCAGCAGGTAATGCACGTTGGAACCCTTGTTGAGGGCGACTTTCCTGCCCTTGAGTTCCTTCACCGACTGGACCGTCGACCCCTTCGGCACCAGGATCGCCTCGCTGTGCGGAGCTGGCGGCTCATAGGCGACGTAGAGCAGATCGGCGCCCGCGGCCTGGGCAAACACCGGCGGCGTTTCGCCGGTCACGCCGAAGTCGATGGAGCCGACGTTGAGCCCTTCGAGCAGCTGTGGACCGCCGGGGAACTCGGTCCATTGCACGTCGATGCCCTGTTCCTTCAGGCGCTTTTCCAGCGACCCCTTGGCCTTGAGCAGCACCAGGGTGCCGTATTTCTGGTAACCGATACGCAGGCTCTCGGCCTGGGCTTGGCTGATGGCGCCGAAGGACACAGCCGCCGCGAACAGGGCGACCAGACCACGACGCAAGAAGACTGTGCGCATGGCGCTCTCCTGTGCGAGTTGGGTTCGGGTAGCACCTGCTTGCCTCGTTGGCGGGCGAGTAAGGTGGGGACAGCGATGGAGCGGTCAAGCCTGGTTCAGATACTCCAGCGGGCACTGATCAGACGTTCGTTGAGCACGCCGGGGGCGACAGGTTGGGGCCGGCGCGCCATGGCGCTGTGGAACGTTTCCAGCGAATCCTGCAGGCGCTGCTCCAGGGCAGCGGCCAGTTGCGCGGGCCTGGCGCCCTCGCCGTAGGCAATCTGGCTATCGTCGGCGAAGATCCCTTGCAGGGTCTCCTGCGCCTTGAGGGCCGACAGCACGGGCTTGAGCGCGTAGTCCACGGCCAGCATGTGGGCGATGCTGCCACCGGTTGCGATCGGCAACACCACCTTGTGTTCCAGGGCCCGCTCGGGCAGCAGGTCGAGCAAGGTCTTCAAGGCCCCGGCGAAGGACGCCTTGTACACCGGGGTGGCCACCACCAAGCCGTCGGCCTGGGCTACAAGTTCGTTGAAGTGGCGCACCTGCGGGCTGTCGAAACGGGCATGCAGCAGATCTTCGGCGGGAAACTCACGCACCTGGAAGGTCACCACTTCGACGCCCCGCTCCTGCAGCCAGTCGCGCGAGCGCTCTAGCAGCACGCCGGAGCGTGAACGAAGACTGGGGCTACCACCGACAGAGACAACCAGCATTGAAAGCGCTTCCTTCGATTCGATTGCAGGGCCGCGAGGGGTTGTCCCCGCTGGATGTAACGACATTAACAGCTCGTCACATATATCTATAAATCATATTTTTTCATTTGTTTATTCCATTTATGAATTTATGATTTGTTGTAGCCACGCAATAAAAAAGGGCCGTCGAAACGGCCCGAAGATCCCTGCTTGGCTAAGAGCAATGCAACGAGGAATGCTTCAACGATTGGGTTGCGGGGTCAGCCGCAGATAGGGTTTAACCGCCCGATATCCTTTCGGGAAACGACGTTTGATTTCATCTTCGTCCTTGAGCGAAGGCACGATCACTACCTCATCGCCGTCCTGCCAGTTGCCCGGCGTGGCGACCTTGTAGTTGTCGGTCAGCTGCAGCGAATCGATCACCCGCAGGATCTCGTTGAAGTTGCGCCCGGTACTGGCCGGATAGGTAATGGTCAGGCGCACCTTCTTGTTCGGGTCGATGACGAACAGCGAGCGCACGGTCAGGGTGTCGCTGGCATTGGGGTGGATCAGGTCGTACAGGTCGGAGACCTTGCGGTCGGCATCGGCGATGATCGGGAAGTTGACCACGGTGTTCTGGGTCTCGTTGATATCGTCGATCCACTTGTGGTGCGAGTCCACCGGGTCCACCGACAGGGCGATGGCCTTGACCCCGCGCTTGGCGAAATCATCCTTGAGCTTGGCGGTCAGGCCCAGTTCGGTGGTGCACACCGGGGTGAAGTCGGCCGGGTGGGAGAACAGCACGCCCCAGCTGTCGCCCAGCCATTCGTGGAAACGGATCTTGCCGGCGCTGGAATCCTGTTCGAAATCGGGGGCGATATCGCCGAGTTTTAGGCTCATGGAAGCGGCTCCTGTGCTGTGTCTGGCCTTGTGGGTTCAATGTGCCTGCTTCCGAATAAAAATAAAAAGAATAAATATCGATTTATTTATAACCAGATTGCATACGGAATCGCAGGCACAAAAAAGCCTCGCACTAGGCGAGGCTTTCTTTGTGCAGCTACGACTTACATGAAGGCGTAAGTGTAGTTGACGATGAAGCGAGTCTGGTCCTGGTCTTTGGTGTATTCAGTGTTGCCGGCAGGACCGTTGGTCCCGCGGTAAACACCTTGACGCAGGCTGAAGCCCAGTCCCTTCAGAGTACCTTCCTGGATCACGTAGTCGACACGCGCGTCCCGCTCCCACTCGCTGTAGGAACCGTTGCCCGAAGCGTTGCGAACGTCGGTACCGCGCAGGTATGCAACGGACGCCTTCAAGCCTGGCACGCCAAGACGAGCGAAATCGTACGAGTACTGGCCGAAGGTAGTGTTCTCACCTGCACGAGCGAACTGGTTGATCATGCTGTCGGTGAACAGGTAGAAGCTAGCACCGCCCGCGCCTTCCGGACGGCCATTGCCATCGCGCACGCTACCCTGGTTCAGCCAGACGAACGCACCGTCATCGCTGACCTGCTGGTGACCGAGCATGAGTGCATGGCCGCCCAGAGTATAGGTGAACATCGCCGACCAGGTTTTGTTGTCAACTTCACCGACATGCTTGGCATAACCGTTGTTGTTGTTGAAGTTGTAGCCGCCACCACTGCCGTTCCGGCCGTCGCTGCTGCTGTCAAAGTAGCGCAGGTCGGTCTTGAATGACTGGTCGTCCGCGATCTTGAAGACGTGAGTCGCACCCAGGAAGTGCTGTTTGTAGAAGTCTTCCAGGTTCGAGTAGTAGTACTGCAGGGTCAGGTCTGGAGTGAGCTTGTAGTCCAGGCCGCCGTAGCGGAACTTGTTGCTGTCAGCGGTAGCACCGTTGACCGACAGGCCGGTGCGGTTGCTCGAAGCACGACCCATGGCATGGGTCAGTTGACCGGCGTTGACAGTCAGATTGTCGATTTCCTTCGAGGTGATGGTTGCACCTTCAAAGGTTTGCGGCAGCAGGCGACCGTCGTTGGAGACCAGGATCGGCAACATTGGCGCCAAGGCGCTACCGAAGTGAGCTTCAGTTTTGGAGAAGCGGGCTTTGGCGTTGGCGCCAAGACGAGCCCATTGGGCCGCTGCCGAACCGTTGGTCTCACTCGGGAAGAAGGAGCTGTTGTCAGGGTGCTTGCCTTTGCCACCGTCGAGGTGAATACCCCACAGCGCCTGAGCGTCCACACCGAAGCCTACGGTACCTTCGGTGAAACCAGAAATGTAGTCGAGCTTGAAGCCCTGACCCGATTCACGGTTGTCCGCACCGACTTCACGGTTATCGTTGTTGAAGTACATGGTGCGCGAGCTCAGGGACAGCTTGCTGTCCTCGACGAAACCGGCAGCGCCTGCTTGTTGGGCGAGAACCCCCAGTGCCACGGCCAGGGCCAGGCTGGACTTGTACATGTTTTGCTCCTCTACGTTCTAATTTTTGTGCGTCTCAAGCGGCGGAGTCTGCTGCCCCACTCACCCGGATTGGCGATTTAGCCCTAAAGCGTGACCGCCAAGTCAATCGCTAATGATCGATTCGCGACTTTGGTCTAAGCCTTCGATCTGCGCTACAGGATAATGACAATCCTATAAATCCAAAATGACCGTTTTATGAATCTGTAAGATTTTTACGGAATAACATCGGAACCATTCCTGCAAATCGTTGTATCGACGGCGTCAATCATACCTTTAGGTTATGTGCAAACGTTTGCAGGCGTGACGACCGCCCCGTCGAAACCGATCAAGCCTAGCTGGCTTGGCAGATTCCGCCACCAGTACCGCCGCCCCACAGGGCCGGGGGTCAGAGCGATTGGCTTTTAAGCTAATTCTAAAAAGTTATTTATTTCATATTTCTTAGATCATCTAGTCTTCTCGCCATCTATCCCAGAATGCCTGACGAGAGGTTCAACCATGATCCCGCATGCTCCGCTGCGCCTGTTCGCCGCCCTGACCCTCGCCAGTGCCAGCTGGCTGGCCCAGGCCGCCGACCTGACCGTTGCCTACCAGACCACCGTCGACCCGGCAAAGGTGGCCCAGGTCGATGGCACCTATGAAAAGGACAGCAAGGCCAGCATCGACTGGCGCAAGTTCGACAACGGCGCCGACGTGATCACCGCTGTCGCCTCGGGCGACGTGCAGATCGGCTACCTCGGCTCCAGCCCGCTGGCCGCCGCCGCCACCCGCAAATTGCCTGTGGAAACCTTCCTGATCGCCACCCAGATCGGCGCCGGCGAAGCCCTGGTCGCCCGCGACAGCATCAAGACCCCGCAGGACCTGGTGGGCAAGAAAGTCGCCGTGCCGTTCGTTTCCACCGGCCACTACAGCCTGTTGGCCGCGCTGAAGAGCTGGAACATCGACCCGTCGAAAGTGCAGATCCTCAACCTCGCGCCACCAGCGATCATCGCCGCCTGGAAACGCGGCGACATCGACGCCACCTACGTCTGGGACCCAGCCCTGGGCGTGGCCAAGGAGAACGGCAAGGTACTGATCACCTCCGGCGAGCTTGCCGAGAAAGGCGCGCCGACCTTCGACGCCTGGATCGTGCGCAAGGACTTCGCTGCCAAGCACCCGGAGATCGTCAAGTCGTTCGCCAAGGTCACCCTCGACGCCTATGCCGACTACCGCAAGGACCCGCAAGCCTGGCTGGCCGACAAAGACAACGTCGCCAAGCTGGTCAAGCTGTCTGGCGCCAAGCCCGCCGATATCCCGGTGCTGCTGCAGGGCAACGTCTATCCACTGGCCGCCGACCAGGCCAGCGCACTCGGCGCACCGACCACCCAGGCGCTGACCGACACCGCCACCTTCCTCAAGCAGCAGGGCAAGGTCGATGCCGTGCTGCCGGACTACGCGCCCTACGTCAGCGCCCAGTACCTGCCCAACTGATCTGGAGCCCGTCATGGCCTTGCTTGAGCTGGAGCGCATCAGCGCACAGTACCCCGGCGCCCCCACCCCGGTGCTGGCCGATATCAACCTGAGCCTGGGTCCGCGCCAGTTGCTGGCGGCCCTCGGGCCTTCAGGCAGCGGCAAGACCTCGCTGCTCAATCTGATCGCCGGCTTCGTCGCCCCCAGCGGCGGGCGCATCACCCTCGATGGCGCGACGGTGCAAGGCCCGGGGGCCGAGCGCGGCGTGGTGTTCCAGGACGACGCCCTGCTGCCCTGGCAGGACGTGCTCGGCAACGTCGCCTTCGGCCTGGAGCTGGCCGGTGTGCCGCGTGCACAGCGTGAAGCCAAGGCACGAGAGATGCTGGCACTGGTAGACCTGGCCGGCTTCGGCGAGCGGCGCGTATGGCAATTGTCCGGTGGGCAGAAGCAGCGCGTGGGCCTTGCCCGGGCGCTGGCGGCCGACCCGCGAGTGCTGTTGATGGACGAACCGTTCGGCGCCCTCGATGCCTTTACCCGCGAACAGATGCAGGAGCTGCTGCTGCAGGTCTGGCAGCGCACCGCCAAGCCAGTGTTCCTGATCACCCACGACATTGAGGAAGCGGTGTTCCTCGCCACCGAGCTGGTGCTCCTGGCGCCCAATCCGGGACGGGTGGTCGAGCGCCTGCAACTGGACTTCGGCCAGCGCTACGCCGCTGGCGAGTCGGCGCGGGCGATCAAGTCCGATCCACGCTTCATCGAGACCCGCGAGCACGTGCTGGCGCGGGTGTTCTCGCAACGTCAGGAGTCCGCATGAGCAGTATCGAATTGCCAGCCACCGCCAAGCGGCCCCCCCGGACGACACCTGTCGTGAAAACCCGCAAGCCCTTACCGACCCGCTGGATCAGCGCCCTCACCCTGGCCTCGCTGCTGTTGGTGTGGTGGCTGGTTACCGCCGCCGGCTGGATCGAGCCGCTGTTCCTGCCCTCGCCCGCCGATATCCTGGCCAAGGGCTGGACGCTGCTCACCCAGGGCTACATGGACGCCAGCCTGTGGCAGCACCTGGGCGCGAGCCTGGGGCGCATCGGCCTGGCGCTGCTTGCCGCCACCCTGACCGCCATCCCGGTGGGCATCGCCATCGGCTACAACCGCGTGGCCCGCGGCGTTCTCGACCCGCTGATCGAGTTCTACCGGCCGATTCCGCCGCTGGCTTACCTGCCGCTGATCGTCATCTGGTGCGGCATAGGCGAGCTGTCGAAAGTGCTTTTGATCTACCTGGCGATCTTCGCCCCGATTGCCATCGCCACCGCCACCGGCGTGCGCACCGTCGACCCGGCCAAGCTGCGCGCCGCGCAGTCGCTGGGCGCCAGCAAAATCCAACTGATCCGCCACGTGATCCTGCCTAGCGCACTGCCCGACATCCTCACCGGCATCCGCATCGGCCTCGGCGTGGGCTGGTCGACGCTGGTCGCCGCCGAACTGATCGCCGCCACCAGTGGCCTGGGCTTCATGGTGCAGTCCGCCGCGCAGTTCCTGGTCACCGATGTGGTGGTCCTGGGGATCCTGCTGATTGCCCTGATCGCCTTCGCCCTTGAGATGGGCCTGCGCGCCCTGCAGCGCAAGCTGGTGCCCTGGCACGGCCAGAGCCATTGATCCCCAAATGACCACGCCGGCAAACCGGCACCTGGAACGAGAAAAGACATGAGCCTGACCGTTACCCCCTTGAGCCCGGCACTGGGCGCGCAGATCAGCGGCGTGGACATCAGCCGCGACATCAATGCCCAACAGCGTGACGCCATCGAGCAGGCGCTGCTCGAGCACCAGGTGCTGTTCTTCCGCGATCAACCAATCACTCCCGAGCAGCAGGCGCGCTTCGCCGCCCGCTTCGGCGACCTGCATATCCACCCGATCTATCCCAATGTGCCGGAGACACCGCAGGTGTTGATCCTCGACACCGCAGTCACCGACGTGCGCGACAACGCCGTGTGGCACACCGACGTGACCTTCCTGCCGACCCCGGCGCTGGGCGCGGTGCTCAGCGCCAAGCAGTTGCCGGCCTTTGGTGGTGACACTCTGTGGGCCAGCGGCATCGCTGCGTTCGAGGCGCTGTCGGCGCCGCTGCGCACAATGCTGGACGGCCTGACCGCCACCCATGATTTCACCAAGTCGTTCCCGCTGGAACGTTTCGGCACTACGCCCGAGGACCTGGCCCGCTGGGAGACGACCCGGCGCAACAATCCGCCGCTGTCGCACCCGGTGGTGCGCACGCACCCGGTCAGCGGACGCAAGGCGCTGTTCGTCAATGAAGGTTTCACCACGCGGATCAACGAATTGAATGAGCAGGAGAGCGAGGCGCTGCTCAAGCTGCTGTTCGCCCATGCGACGCGGCCGGAGTTCAGCATTCGCTGGCGTTGGCAGGAAAATGACGTGGCGTTCTGGGACAACCGCGTGACGCAGCACTTTGCGGTGGATGATTACCGGCCCAGCCGGCGGGTGATGCATCGGGCGACCATCCTGGGGGATGCGCCGTTCTGAAAGATCGGGGGAGGCCTTTGGCTTCCTTTCGCTGGCAAGCCAGCTCCCACAGGTTTTGCAACAACCCTGTGGGAGCCTGCGAAAGGGCCGCATAGCGTCGCCAGCGATCTACCTGACCAGGTGCAGGTACTGCATGTGCCGCTCGTACTGGTCGAGGATGTCGTTGATGATCTGCTCCTTGCTGTAGCCCACCAGGTCGTAGTTCTGGCTGCCTTCGGACAGATGCACCTCCGCACGGTAGTAGCGGCGGTTCTTCAAGTCCTGGGTGCCCAGCCCGCCCAGGGCGAACGACGGCGTAAAGTACCCGCGCATCTGCACCTGGTAGATGAACGGCTGCTCCTCGCCATGGCCGATCTTCAGGCTGACGTTGTCGTGGCTCGGGTCGTCCTGGGTGATCAGCACCAGGCCCTTCTGCTCGAACACCTCGCGCACTTCGGCGATCGCCGGGCGCACCACGTCGTCCATGAAGCGATACACCTCGTCCCGAGACGGGAAGTGCACCGCCTGGCTCAGGCGTTGGCGCCAACCGCCACGCCCACGCCGGGACTGGGCGAACGGCGCCAGCGAATGCATCTGCGCGATCTGCCGCTGGCTTTCCAGGTAGAAGGCCTTGTGCAGCCCCCACATCATGCACAGCAGGATCAGCGAGAACGGCAGCGAGGTCAGCACCACCGCCGACTTCAGCGAATCGATGCTGCCGGCGAACAGCAGGCTGCTGGTAATCAGCGCGGTCATCGCCCCCCAGAAGATTCGCAGCCAGTTCGGGCCGTCCTCGTCGGCGCCACCGCCCTTGGCCGACAGCGTCGACAGCACCACGGTGCCGGAGTCGGCCGAAGTGACGAAGAACACAAAGCTGATGAACACCGTCACGGCTATCACCGCCTTGCTCCACGGGTAGGTTTCCAGCAGCAGGTACAAGCTCATCGACGGGTTGTCGAGGGCTGACTGGCCGAGCGCGGTCATGCCGTGGTTGATCACCTGGTCAAGGGCGCTGTTACCGAAGATCGACATCCACGCCAGGGTGAAGCCCAGCGGGATCAGCAGCACGCCGAAGACGAACTCGCGGATGGTCCGGCCCCGCGAGATACGGGCGATGAACAACCCCACGAACGGCGCCCAGGCAATCCACCAGGCCCAGTAGAACACCGTCCAGCCGCCCAGCCAGTCGCGCTGCTCGCCGTAGGCGTACACATCGAAGCTCTTGCGTGGCAGGGCGCCAAGGTAGTCACCGAGGTTCTGGATCAGGGTGTTGAACAGGTGCTGGGTGGGCCCGGCGAACAACACGAACAGCAGCAGCGCGCAGGCCAGGAACAGGTTGATGTCGCTCATCACCCGCACGCCCTTCTCCACCCCGGCGACCGCCACGGCCACGGCCGCGCCCATCATCAGGGTGATGAGGATCACCTGCACCCATTGGCTGTGGCTGATGCCGAACAGGTAGTCCAGGCCTGCGTTCAGGTGCAGCACGCCAAAGCCCATGTCGGCGCCCAGGCCGAATACCGTGGCGATAATGCCAAAGCCATCCACCGCGTAGCCGATCGGCCCGTTGATGCGCTTGCCGATCAGCGGGTACAGCGCCGAGCGCAGGGCCAGTGGCAGGTTGTGGCGGTAGGCGAAGTAGGCGAGCGCCATGCCGACGAAGGCGAACACACCCCAGCCGTGCAGGCCCCAGTGCAGGAACAGGATCTGCATCGCCTGGCGCCCGGCCTCGGCCGTGCCCGCCTCGCCTTGGGGCGGCTGGAGCATGTGGGTCAGAGGTTCAGAGACGCAGAAGAAGAACAGCGTGATGCTGATGCCGGCGGCGAACAGCATGCCGGCCCAGGACAGGTAGCTGAACTCGGGCTCGTCATGGTCGGCGCCGAGCTTGATCTTGCCGTAGCCCGACAAGGCGGTGACCACCACGAAGACCAGGTACAGGGTCATGGCCAGCATGTAGTACCAGCCGACCGTGTTGGCCGCCCAGTTCTGCGCTGCCAGCAACCACTCGCCGGCAGCCTGGGGCTGAGCGATGACGATCAAGCCAAAAATGAGGATGAAGCTTGCCGCGAAATAGAACACGGGGGGGTTCATGCGGATCTTGCCGTTGGCAAGGTCGGGGGTCGGTGCACTCATTGAACGGGCACCTCGTCACGGGACGTGAGGTTCGGATTGAACGGGTTCAGCAAAGGCGATTCCTCCTTTTGAACACCGGCAATGGACCAGCGTTTTTCGTTGAACAAGCGTTCAAGTTAAACATGGATTGGATTTCAATGCGACCCGATGCCGCTCCAGGGCGTGATCGAGGTGGTGGCGGGAAGTCCCGCCGCCACGCCTCATAAGCCTAGAGCTAGAGGGCTTTCTTGCCCTCGCAATCGAGCTGCAGGTTCGCCTGGGTAATGTTGCTGTCAGCCGGCACGCTGCGGGTCAGCCAGACGTTGCCGCCAATGGTCGAACCCTTGCCGATGGTGATACGCCCGAGGATGGTCGCGCCGGCGTAGATCACGACGTCGTCCTCGACGATCGGGTGGCGCGCCAGGCCCTTGTGCAAGGTGCCGGACTCGTCGCTGGGGAAGCGCTTGGCGCCCAGGGTCACCGCCTGGTAGATACGCACCCGCTCGCCGATGATCGCGGTCTCACCGATTACCACGCCTGTGCCGTGGTCGATGAAGAAGCCAGGGCCGATCTGCGCACCGGGATGGATATCGATGCCGGTGGCCGAGTGCGCCAGCTCCGAACTGATCCGCGCCAGCAGCGGCAGGCCGGCCCGGTACAGGTGATGGGCCAGCCGGTGGTGGATGATCGCCAGGATGCCCGGGTAGCACAGCAGCACCTCGTCTACGCTGCGCGCCGCCGGGTCGCCGTGGTAGGCGGCGAGTACGTCGGTGTCCAGCAGCACGCGCAGCGCCGGCAGGGCTGCGGCGAAGTCCTGGATCAGACGCAGGGCGTGGGTATCGACATCGATCACATCAGTCTTGCCATGGCGCGCCGCGTAGCGCAGCTCCAGGCGTGCCTGGGCCAACAGCGCGGTCAGCGCAGCGTCGAGCGTATGGCCCACATAAAAGTCCTCGCTCTCCTCGCGCAGGTCCACCGGCCCTAGGCGCATCGGGAACAGCGCGCCGCAAAGCTGCTCGAGGATTTGCCGCAGCGCCTCGCGCGACGGCAGTTCGCGCCCGCCCTGCTCGCCGCTGCTGCGGCCATTGCTGCTGCGCCACTGCTCGCGGGCGTTGCGCAGGCCACTGACGATACCCTGCAACTGCCAGTGCCCGGTTGATGGTTGTTCGCTCACGGTGTTTCTCCTGCCAGGCGGCTTTCTCGGTATGCATACGCTCCTACAAGGAGGTGCAAAACACGATACGTCAAATCTGCCTCTTGGAAAAAACAACGCTTTATTCCATCCTGAGCTAAGTCGGGTATAAGCCGCTGCAATTTGCAGTTTTGGAATAATAACCTGATTTTTTATTATTTCCCGGCCTATGAAGCCCACCTCTATAGTCGCCACCTCACTACTTCCACAACAAGCGCGGGGCATGCCATGACCAAATTCGCCAAACCCCTTCTCAACGCCAGCCTGGCGCTCCTGCTCGGCGCCGGCTTGCTCGGCCAGGCCTTTGCCGGCGAGCAGTTGAAGACCATCCAGGAAAAAGGCGTGATCAACGTCGGCCTGGAAGGCACCTATCCACCGTTCAGCTTCCAGGACGAAAACGGCAAGCTGACCGGCTTCGAGGTCGAGCTGTCCGAGTTGCTGGCCAAGGAGCTGGGGGTCAAGGCCAAGGTCCAGCCGACCAAGTGGGACGGCATCCTCGCTGCACTGGAATCCAAGCGCCTCGACGTGGTGATCAACCAGGTGACCATCTCCGAGGAACGCAAGAAGAAGTACGATTTCTCCGAGCCGTACACCGTTTCCGGCATTCAGGCCCTGGTACTCAAGGGCAGTGACAACGAGAAAAACATCAAGACTGCCGCCGATCTCGGTGGCAAGAAGGTCGGTGTCGGCCTGGGCACCAACTATGAGCAATGGGTCAAACAGGATGTGCCGACAGCCGATGTGCGCACCTACGAAGATGACCCGTCCAAGTTCGCCGACCTGCGCAACGGTCGTATCGACGCCATCCTGATCGATCGCCTGGCTGCACTCGAGTACGTCCAGAAAACCGCCAAGGACAAGAAACCGACCGCACTCGCTGGCGAGAAATTCTCCAAGCTGGAATCGGGCGTGGCCTTGCGCAAAGGCGAACCTGAACTGCTCGATGCGCTGAACAAGGCCATCGACAAGCTCAAGGCCGACGGCTCGCTGGCCAAGCTGTCCGAAAAATACTTCGGTGCCGATGTCACCAAATGATCGCTGAAAGCCTGCAACTCGTTGTCGATTCCGCGCCCTTCCTGTTGAAGGGTGCGGGTTATACCGTGCTGCTCAGCGTCGGTGGCATGTTCTTCGGCCTGGTGCTGGGCTTTGCCCTGGCGCTGATGCGGCTGTCGAAGATCCTGCCGCTGGACTGGCTGGCGCGCATCTATGTGTCGTTCTTCCGCGGCACGCCGCTGCTGGTGCAGCTGTTCGTGATCTACTTCGGCCTGCCGCAGATCGGCATCGAGCTCGATCCGATCCCCGCCTCGCTGATCGGCCTGTCACTGAACATGGCGGCCTATGTCTGCGAAATCCTCCGCGCGGCAATCTCCTCGATCGACCGTGGCCAGTGGGAAGCCGCAGCCAGCATCGGCATGACCCGCACCCAGGCCATGCGCCGGGCGATCCTGCCGCAAGCCCTGCGCACTGCCCTGCCTCCGCTGGGCAACAGCTTCATCTCGCTGGTCAAGGACACCGCCCTGGCGGCGACCATCCAGGTGCCCGAGCTATTCCGCCAGGCACAGCTGATCACCGCACGGACCTTCGAGGTCTTCACCATGTACCTGGCTGTCGCGGTGGTCTACTGGATCCTCTGCAGCATCCTGGCGCACTTCCAGAACCGCATGGAAGCGCGGGTCAACCAGCACGACCAGGAGCACTGAGATGATCGTAGTAGAAGGCCTGACCAAGCAGTTCAAGGGCCAGACCGTGCTCAACGGCATCGACCTGAGCGTGCAGCCCGGCGAAGTGGTGGCCATCATCGGCCCCAGCGGCTCGGGCAAGACCACTTTCCTGCGCTGCCTGAACCTGCTGGAAACCCCCGATGCCGGGCGCATCCAGGTCGGCGATATCAGCATCGATGCCAACCGTCCGCTCGGCGGCCAACAGGGTGCTATCCGCCGCCTGCGCCAACAGGCCGGGTTCGTGTTCCAGAACTTCAACCTGTTCCCTCATCGCACCGCCCTGGAGAACGTCATCGAAGGGCCGGTGATCGTCAAGAAGACGCCCCGCGACAAGGCCATCGAGCTGGCCAGGCGCCTGTTGGCCAAGGTCGGCCTGGCAGGCAAGGAAGGCGCCTACCCCAGGCGCCTGTCCGGCGGCCAGCAGCAACGGGTGGCCATCGCCCGGGCCCTGGCCATGGAGCCGGAAGTGATTCTGTTCGACGAGCCCACTTCGGCGCTCGACCCCGAACTGGTCGGTGAAGTGCTGGAGACCATCCGTAGCCTGGCCGAGGAAAAGCGCACCATGATCATCGTCACCCACGAGATGAGCTTCGCCCGCGATGTCGCCAACCGGGTGATCTTCTTCGACAAGGGCGTGATCGTCGAGCAGGGCGAGGCCAAGGCACTGTTCGCCAACCCGAAGGAAGAGCGCACACGCCAGTTCCTGCGCAAGTTCCTCGGCACCGCCGCCGGCCAGGAGTGAAGCCGATGCGCGGGGCTCACACCTCGCGCAGGTTGTGGCAACGCCTGAAGCGCGCTTCCAGGTTGCGATCGGGCATCTGGTGGCTGCGTAGGGCGTTGAGGGTCTGCTCCACGTAATCGCGCGTGGTGCCGTAGCGCCCCTTGGCGCTGGCGAGGATCTGGCTGAGCAGGGTGTCCGGCAGGTTGCCCGCGTAGCACGGCAGGTGCCGCTCCAGCACGAAACCCAGCGCCTGCACCTTGCTGCCATCGCCCAGGCGGCAGCTCAGCCAATGCGGACGATAGGCCGGGAACGGCATCTCACGCTGCCACAGGGCCATGAGCGAGTCGTGCAGGTTGGTTTCGTCCAGACGGAAGGCAAAGCCGCTGCAGGAGCCCCCACGGTCCAGGCCGAACACCAGGCCTGGGCACTCCGGTGTACCACGGTGTTCGTGGGACCACAGGTAGAGGCCGCGGTGATAACCATGCACCCGCGCCCGCTGCCGCTCGACCGAGTTGCATTCGGGGCGCCAGATCAGCGAACCATAGGCAAACAGCCAGACCGGGCCGCCTTCGTGCTGGGACATGGTTTCCTGCATCGAACGCTGCAGTTGTTCACGGGTCAACTGCTGCCCGAAGTCGAGTGACGGCGGATAGGCTATTTGCCAGGATGAACTTTCAAGCGTCGACATGAGCTGCCGCCATTAATTCCTGAGAACTACCAAAGTGCAGGTATTGCCGTGCCTGTTCGGATGCTATCGCGGAGCAAGCCCGCTTCCACAAAGGCCCGCCAGGATCGCATGGGAACGGGCTTGCCCGGCGATTTACCTGGCGCCTAACGTAAGGCAGAACGCACTTTGCACTCAACCCCGAAAACAGGATTTCATTAAAGCATCCGCTGAACGGAAACTAATAATCCGAGTATAGCGAAACTTATTACCCGCACCGGTAACAATCCCCGCCATATAACCAACAGAAAAAACTTGGTTATTAAACCCGGCACGCCCTTGCAGCGTGCCGGGTTACTTCACCCGCGTGGCGCGTAGGCAAACACGTCAGCCCGCATGCGGTGGGCATCCATGCCGGCCTCGACCAATGCATCGAGGGTGGCGTAGACCATGTTCGGCGAGCCACTGGCATAGACATGCACCTGGTTCAGGTCGCCGATGTCCTCGCATACCGCTTCGTGGAGCAGGCCACAGCGCCCCTCCCAACCGCACAGATCGCTGACCACTTTGTGCAGGAACAGGTTCGGCAGACGCTCCCACTCAGCCCAGTGCTCGATCTGGTAGAAGTCTTCAGGCCGGCGTACACCCCAGTACAAGTGCACCGGGTGCTTGAAGCCCTGCGCCCGGCAGTGCTCGATCAGGCTGTGCATCTGCCCCATGCCGGTCCCGGCGGCGATCAGTACCAGCGGGCCATCGGGCAACTCCGCCAGGTGAGCATCACCAAATGGCAGTTCGATGCGGGCCAGGCCATTGCGCTGCAACTGCTTGATCAACTGCACGGCACTGCTTTCGCGGGCCAGCACATGCAACTCCAGCTCACGCCCACCGTGGGGCGCCGAAGCGAGCGAAAAAGCCGCCTTGTCCATACCCTCGCGCTCGATCATCAGATATTGCCCGGCGTGGTAGCGGGGCGGCTTGCCGGCCGGCGCGCGCAGGCGCACGCGCCAGACATCGCCACCGATCTCGACGCACTCGGTCACGGTACAGGCCAGCTTGCGCAGCGGCAGCTCGCCCAGGGCCAGCACACCATCCCACAGCAACACACAGTCCTCCAGCGGCTCGGCGATGCAGGTGAACAGCTCACCGTGATCGCGCACCTGGCCTTCCTGGCGAACACTGCCTTCCACCAGCAGCGCGGCACATACATGGCAGTTGCCGTTGCGGCAGCTGCTCGGGCAGTCATAGCCCAGGCGCCGTGCCGCATCCAGAATCCTTTCACCCGGTTCGACCGCCAGTACCGCCCCGGAAGGCTGCAAGGTTACCTGCATCAATCTATTCCCAACTGGTCCCACAACTCATCGATACGGCGGGTGACGGCCTCGTCCTTGACGATGACCCGGCCCCATTCGCGTGTAGTCTCGCCCGGCCATTTGTGCGTGGCGTCCAGGCCCATCTTCGACCCCAGCCCCGATACCGGCGACGCGAAGTCGAGGTAGTCGATGGGGGTGTTGTCGATCATCACCGTATCACGCTTGGGGTCCATGCGCGTGGTGATGGCCCAGATCACATCGTTCCAGTCGCGGGCGTTGATATCGTCGTCGGTGACGATAACGAACTTGGTGTACATGAACTGTCGCAGGAACGACCACACACCCAGCATGACGCGCTTGGCATGGCCCGGGTACTGCTTCTTCATGGTCACCACCGCCATGCGGTACGAGCAGCCTTCCGGCGGCAGGTAGAAGTCGGTGATCTCGGGGAACTGCTTCTGCAGGATCGGCACGAACACTTCGTTCAGCGCCACGCCGAGAATCGCCGGCTCATCCGGCGGCCGGCCGGTGTAGGTGCTGTGGTAGATCGGCTTTTGCCGGTGGGTGATGCGCTCGACGGTGAACACCGGGAAGCTGTCCACTTCGTTGTAGTAGCCGGTGTGGTCGCCGTACGGGCCTTCCGGGGCCATCTCGCCGGGGTGGATCACGCCTTCGAGGATGATCTCGGCGGTAGCCGGTACCTGCAGGTCGTTGCCACGGCACTTGACCAGTTCGGTGCGGTTGCCACGCAACAGGCCAGCGAAGGCGTATTCGGAAAGCGTGTCCGGGACCGGGGTCACGGCACCGAGGATGGTCGCCGGGTCCGCGCCCAACGCCACGGCTACCGGGAACGGCTGGCCAGGATGCTTCTCGCACCATTCGCGGTAGTCCAGCGCCCCGCCGCGGTGGCTCAGCCAGCGCATGATCACCTTGTTGCGGCCAATCACCTGCTGGCGATAGATGCCCAGGTTCTGGCGTTCCTTGTTCGGCCCGCGAGTCACGGTCAGGCCCCAGGTGATCAGCGGCGCAACATCGCCCGGCCAGCAGTGCTGGATCGGCAGCTGGCCGAGGTCAACGTCATCGCCTTCGACCACGATTTCCTGGCATACCGCGTCCTTGACCACCTTCGGCGCCATGGACACGACCTTCTTGAAGATCGGCAGCTTCGACCAGGCGTCCTTCAGGCCCTTCGGCGGCTCGGGCTCCTTGAGAAACGCCAGCAGCTTGCCGATCTCGCGCAGTTCTTCGGTCGACTCGGCGCCCATGCCCATGGCCACGCGCTCGGGGGTGCCGAACAGGTTGCCCAGCACCGGCATGTCGAACCCAGTGGGCTTTTCGAAGAGCAAGGCCGGGCCGTTGGCGCGCAGCGTGCGGTCGCAGACTTCGGTCATTTCCAGAACTGGGGAGATGGGAACCTGGATGCGCTTGAGTTCACCGCGCTGTTCCAGGCCACGAATGAAGTCGCGCAGATCGCGATACTGCATGCAAAGGCCTCGTGTTGGGCGTATCGGTCGGGGTGCAGAGTGTAGCGCCGTTCACGCCTTGTTTGGGGGCAAAAAATGAAAAGGGGCCGCTTCGCGATCCCATCGCCGCGTTGCCGGCGATGGGCTGCAAAGCAGCCCCTTTCAGTACCTGGCCGGGAAGCTTACTTGCGCTTCATCGACAGGAAGAACTCATCGTTGGTCTTGGTCTGCTTGAGCTTGTCGACCAGGAACTCGATGGCGGCGATTTCGTCCATCGGGTGCAGCAGCTTGCGCAGGATCCACATGCGCTGCAGTTCGTCGTCGGCGGTCAGCAGCTCTTCGCGGCGGGTACCGGACTTGTTGATGTTGATGGCAGGGAACACACGCTTCTCGGCGATGCGGCGGTCCAGGGGCAGCTCCATGTTGCCGGTACCCTTGAACTCTTCGTAGATCACTTCGTCCATCTTCGAGCCGGTCTCGACCAGCGCGGTGGCGATGATGGTCAGCGAACCGCCTTCCTCGATGTTACGGGCGGCACCGAAGAAGCGCTTCGGCTTCTCCAGGGCGTGGGCATCGACACCACCGGTCAGCACCTTGCCAGAGCTCGGGATCACGGTGTTGTAGGCACGCGCCAGACGGGTGATGGAGTCGAGCAGGATGACCACGTCTTTCTTGTGCTCGACCAGGCGCTTGGCCTTCTCGATGACCATCTCGGCGACCTGCACGTGGCGGGTCGGCGGCTCGTCGAAGGTCGAGGCGACCACTTCGCCGCGCACGGTGCGCTGCATCTCGGTCACTTCTTCCGGGCGCTCGTCGATCAGCAGGACGATCAGGTGGCACTCGGGGTTGTTGCGGGTAATGTTGGCCGCGATGTTCTGCAGCATGATGGTCTTACCGGCTTTCGGCGGTGCGACGATCAGGCCACGCTGGCCTTTGCCGATCGGGGCACACAGGTCGATGACGCGACCGGTGAGGTCTTCGGTGGAGCCGTTACCGGCTTCCATCTTCAGGCGCTTGTTCGGGAACAGCGGCGTCAGGTTTTCGAACAGGATCTTGTTCTTCGCGTTTTCCGGACGGTCGAAGTTGATGGTATCGACCTTCAGCAGCGCGAAGTAACGCTCGCCTTCCTTCGGTGGGCGGATCTTGCCGACGATGGTGTCGCCGGTGCGCAGGTTGAAGCGACGGATCTGGCTGGGCGAAACGTAGATGTCGTCAGGGCCGGCCAGGTAAGAGGCATCCGCCGAACGCAGGAAACCGAAACCATCCTGGAGAATCTCCAGCACGCCGTCACCCGAGATCTCTTCGCCGCTTTTCGCATGCTTTTTCAGCAGGGCGAAAATCACGTCCTGTTTGCGCGAACGGGCCATGTTTTCGATGCCCATCTGTTCGGCCATTTCCAAAAGATCGGTAATCGGCTTTTGCTTGAGTTCTGTCAGGTTCATAAGGGGAGTGACGTAATCATGTAAGGAAGGGAAAAATTAAGCAGTTGGCTTAATGAGGCCGCGCCGCTAGATGGCGACAGGATCGCGTACTGATTCGAATTAGGGATGCTTCGGCGACGGCGTGCAGAGGGCACTGGAGAAGCAGTGCGAGGCCGAATGTAACACTTGCTTTTTTCGACGTCTAGTGGTTTTGGCCAGTGTTTTACGGGGCCATCCGACTGGATGGCCGCAAGGCCGGGGCTCGCCAGCCCTCAGGAAAACCACCTACAACAGATAAAGAAAAGCCCCGCATTTGCGGGGCTTCTTCACATCACAGGCTGGCGTCGAGGAACGCTTTGAGCTGCGACTTGGACAACGCGCCGACCTTGGTGGCCTCGACGTTGCCGTTCTTGAACAGCATCAGCGTCGGGATGCCACGCACGCCGTGCTTGGCCGGGGTTTCCTGGTTTTCGTCGATGTTCAGCTTGGCGATGGTCACCTTGCCTTCGTATTCAGTGGCGATGTCGTCCAGAACCGGAGCGATCATCTTGCATGGACCGCACCATTCAGCCCAGTAGTCGACCAGTACCGCACCTTGAGCCTGCAGGACTTCGGCTTCGAAGGTAGCGTCGGTGACATGTTTGATAAGATCGCTGCTCATGGATATCTCCAGGTCGTAAGCACAAAAAAACGTTGCCCATCATAGCCGCACCCAGGCGCGACAGGAAGCCACAGACGATTGAGTGTAACTATAGTTGTGCAAGACGCCACGAATCGAAACTGTCATATCACGGTCATAACATTGCTATGACATTGCCATGCATCAAGCCTTGCAGTGCCGCTCGTTGGCGTAGGACCACGATCGTGGCACGATTGCCGGGTTAACGACCGAGAACCTCCAGACCATGCCGCATACCACCGCGAAGAACCTGTCTCTGATCGCCGCCATCGACCTGGGCTCCAACAGCTTCCACATGGTCGTGGCCAAGGCCCATCATACGGAAATCCGCATCCTCGAAAGGCTTGGAGAAAAGGTTCAGCTCGCCGCCGGCATCGACGATGAGCGCAAGCTCAGCGAAGAAGCCATGCAACGCGGCCTGGAATGCCTCAAGCGCTTCGCCCAGCTGATCAACGGCATGCCCCAGGGCGCGGTGCGCATCGTCGGCACCAACGCCTTGCGCGAAGCACGCAACCGCAACGAATTCATCCAGCGCGCCGAGGCCATCCTCGGCCACCCGGTCGAGGTCATTTCCGGCCGTGAAGAGGCGCGCCTGATCTACCTGGGCGTGTCCCACACCCTGGCCGACACCCCGGGCAAGCGCCTGGTTGCCGACATCGGCGGCGGCAGCACCGAGTTCATCATCGGCCAGCGTTTCGAGCCGCTGCTGCGCGAAAGCCTGCAAATGGGCTGCGTCAGCTTCACCCAGCGTTATTTCCGCGACGGCAAGATTACCCCGGCGCGCTACGCACAGGCCTACACCGCCGCGCGCCTGGAGCTGATGAGCATCGAGAACGCCCTGCACCGCCTGACCTGGGATGAGGCCATCGGCTCGTCCGGGACCATCCGCGCCATCGGCGCCGCCATCAAGTCCGGCGGACTGGGTAATGGCGAGGTCAACGCCGAGGGCTTGGCCTGGGTCAAGCGCAAGCTGTTCAAGCTGGGCGAGACCGACAAGATCGACTTCGAAGGGGTCAAGCCCGATCGCCGAACCATTTTCCCCGCAGGCCTGGCCATCCTCGAGGCGATCTTCGATGCGCTGGAGCTGCAGCGTATGGAACACTGCGACGGTGCCCTGCGCGAAGGCGTGTTGTTCGACCTGCTGGGCCGCCACCATCACGAAGATGTGCGCGAGCGCACCCTGAACTCGCTGATGGAGCGTTACCACGTCGACCAGGGCCAGGCCGCACGGGTCGAGCGCAAGGCGCTGCACGCCTTCGACCAAGTGGCCAAGGCATGGGACCTCGAGGACGGCAACTGGCGCGATCTTCTTGGCTGGGCGGCGAAAGTGCACGAAGTGGGCCTGGACATCGCCCATTACCACTACCACAAGCACGGTGCCTACCTGATCGAGCACTCCGACCTGTCCGGCTTCTCCCGCGAGGACCAGCAGATGATGGCCCTGCTGGTGCGCGGCCATCGCCGCAACATTCCCAAGGACAAGTTCGCCGAGTTCGGCGACGAAGGCATCAAGCTGATCCGCCTGTGCGTGCTGCTGCGCTTCGCCATCCTCTTCCATCACATCCGCGGCACCCAGCAGATGCCGAAAGTGGTGCTGCAGGCCGGCGACAACAGCCTGGAAGTGATCTTCCCTGGAAACTGGCTGGAAGAAAACCAGCTGACCCAGGCCGACTTCGCCAACGAGGCGGAGTGGCTGGCCCGGGTCGGCTTCGTTCTCAGCGTACGTTGAGGACCGGGTTGCTCAGGCGCTCCAGCAGGGTCGCCTGGGCACTGCGCGGATTCTGGTTGCCGGTCGGGGTGCTGCGCACGTAGCGCCCGTCCGGTTGCAGGGTCCAGGCCTGGGTGTTGTCGGTCAGGTACCCTTCCAGCTCCTTCTTGACCCGCAGCAACAGCTTCTTGCCTTCCACCGGGAAGCAGGTCTCGACACGCTTGTCGAGGTTGCGCTCCATCCAGTCGGCACTGGACAGGTAGATCTGCTCCTCGCCGCCATTGAGGAAGTAGAACACCCGGGTATGCTCGAGGAAGCGGCCGATGATCGAGCGCACATGGATGTTGTGCGACACCCCCGGTATACCCGGACGCAGGCAGCACATGCCACGCACCACCAGGTCGATGCGCACGCCCGACTGGCTGGCCTTGTACAGCGCCTTGATGATCTTGGCGTCGGTCAGCGAGTTGAACTTGGCGATGATGTGCGCAGGCTTGCCCTCCAGGGCGAACTGGGTCTCCCGGGCGATCATGTCGAGCATGCCCTTTTTCAGGGTGAAGGGCGCGTGCAGCAGCTTCTTCATGCGCAGGGTCTTGCCCATGCCGATCAACTGGCTGAACAGTTTGCCGACGTCCTCGGTGAGGGCGTCGTCGGAGGTCAGCAGGCTGTAGTCGGTGTACAGGCGGGCGTTGCCGGCGTGGTAGTTGCCGGTGCCCAGGTGTGCGTAACGGACGATCTCGCCCTGCTCGCGGCGCAGGATCAGCATCATCTTGGCGTGGGTCTTGAAACCGACCACCCCGTAGATCACCACCGCGCCGGCGGCCTGCAGGCGGCTGGCCATCTGCAGGTTGGACTCTTCGTCGAAGCGTGCGCGCAATTCGATCACTGCCGTGACCTCCTTGCCGTTACGCGCCGCGTCCACCAGGGCGTCGACGATCTCCGAGTTGGCACCCGAGCGATAGAGCGTCTGGCGCACGGCAAGCACGTGCGGGTCCTTGGCGGCCTGACGCAGCAGGTCGATCACTGGGGTGAACGATTCGAACGGGTGCATCAGCAGGATGTCCTGCTTGCCGATCACACTGAAGATGTTGTCGGCGTTCACCAGCAGCTTGGGGATCGCCGGGGTGAACGGCGTGTACTGCAGCTCGGGGTGGCTGTCGAGCCCGGTGATGCTGAACAGACGGGTCAGGTTGACCGGGCCGTTGACCTGGTACAGTTCGCTCTCGCTCAGGCTGAACTGCTTGAGCAGATAGTCGGAGAGGTGTTTGGGGCAGGTATCGGCTACCTCGAGGCGCACGGCATCGCCGTAGCGGCGCGAGAACAACTCGCCGCGCAGGGCACGGGCGAGGTCGTCGACCTCTTCCGAGTCCAGCGCCAGGTCGGCGTTACGGGTCAGGCGGAACTGGTAGCAGCCCTTGACCTTCATGCCCTGGAACAGGTCATCGGCATGGGCATGGATCATCGACGACAGGAACACATAGTTGTCGCCAGGCCCGCCGACGTCTTCCGGCACCCGGATTACCCGCGGCAGCAGGCGCGGTGCCGGGATGATCGCCAAGCCCGAATCGCGGCCGAAGGCGTCGACACCCTCGAGCTCGACGATGAAGTTCAGGCTCTTGTTCACCAGCAACGGGAACGGGTGGGTCGGGTCGAGGCCGATCGGGGTGATGATCGGCGCGATCTCGTCGCGGAAGAAGCGTCGTACCCAGGTCTTGAGCTTGGGTGTCCAGTAACGGCGCCGGATGAAGCGAATGGCGTGTTTTTCCAGCTCCGGCAGCAGCACGTCGTTGAGGATCGCGTACTGCCGATCCACTTCAAGGTGCACCAGCTCGCTGATCCGCGCCAGCGCCTGGTGCGGCTGCAGGCCATCGGCGCCGGCCTGTTCGCGGGCGAAGTTGATCTGCTTCTTCAGGCCCGCCACACGGATTTCGAAGAACTCGTCCAGGTTGCTGGAGAAGATCAACAGGAACTTCAGGCGCTCGAGCAGCGGGTACGACTCGTCCAGCGCCTGCTCCAGTACGCGGATATTGAACTGCAGCTGCGAAAGCTCGCGATGAATGTACAGGCTGCTGTCGTCCAGGCTCGGCACGGCGATCGCCGGGGCCGGCGCAGGCACAGGGGCCGGGGCGGCTTCAGCGACAGGTTCCGGCTGCGCTACCGCCGGCAGGTCGGGCGGGGTCTGCACCATTTCTTCGGGCACGGCCTGGGCATCCTTGATCGCGACAGGGTTGAGCACTTCGTTATTCATCTGACGTTCCTGGAGAGCGTTACTGCCCTCTCATCATTTGAGCGGCACGCACGGCGAAATAGGTCAGGATGCCATCGGCGCCTGCCCGTTTGAATGCGGTGAGGGATTCGAGGATCACGGCTTCGCTGAGCCAGCCGTTCTGGATCGCGGCCATGTGCATGGCGTACTCGCCGCTGACCTGATAGACGAAGGTCGGCACCTTGAACTCGGTCTTCACCCGGTGAACGATGTCCAGGTACGGCATGCCCGGCTTGACCATGACCATGTCGGCGCCTTCGGCAAGGTCGGTGGCCACTTCGTGCAGGGCCTCGTCGCTGTTGGCCGGATCCATCTGGTAGGAGGCCTTGTTGGCCTTGCCCAGGTTCAGCGCCGAGCCGACCGCATCACGGAATGGGCCGTAGTAGGCACTGGCGTACTTGGCCGAGTAGGCCATGATGCGCACGTTGACGTGGCCGGCCACTTCGAGGGCTTCACGGATCGCGCCGAGACGGCCGTCCATCATGTCCGACGGGGCGACCACCTGGGCGCCGGCCTCGGCATGGGACAGCGCCTGACGCACCAGGGCGTCGACGGTGATGTCGTTCTGCACATAGCCTTCCTCATCGAGGATGCCGTCCTGACCGTGGGTGGTGAACGGGTCAAGGGCCACGTCGGTGATCACCCCCAGTTCCGGGAAGCGGGCACGCAGGGCGCGGGTGGCACGCTGGGCGATGCCGTCCGGGTTCCAGGCTTCGGCGCCATCGAGGGATTTCTTTTCGGTCGGGGTCACCGGGAACAGCGCCAGCGCCGGAATGCCCAGCTCTACCCAAGCCTGCGCGGCTTCCAGCAGCAGGTCGATCGACAGGCGCTCGACGCCCGGCATGGACGGCACTTCTTCGCGGCGGCCCTCGCCGTCCAGTACGAATACCGGAAGAATCAGGTCATCGACAGTCAGGGTGTTTTCGCGAACCAGACGACGGGAGAATTCGTCCCGACGGTTGCGACGCAGACGGGTGGCAGGAAACAGACGATTGGCGGGGGTAAAGCTCACGGCAGACTCCTGAGCCCGCGCAGGCGGGCGAGCGCGACAGTTATAAGCGGCCATTATGACGCCTGTGTGACACCCGAGGGCAACCCTGCGACTTGTGGCCGCAGTCATTGTCCTTGTAGGAATTGTTCACGTCGAGACACATTTGGACACTTTCCCGAACGCGCCCGAAGGGGTAGGCTGCGCGTTCATTTCGCCAGCACGCCAGAAAATGCTTCAACAATTCCTGAACGATTTCGGCTACTTTGCCCTTTTTCTCGGCACGTTCTTCGAAGGCGAGACCATCCTCGTGCTCGCAGGGTTTCTTGCGTTTCGCGAATACATGGATATCAAGCTGGTGGTCCTGGTGGCCTTCTGTGGCAGTTATGCCGGTGACCAGTTGTGGTATTTCATGGGTCGACGCCACGGGCGCAAGATCCTCGCCCGCAAGCCTCGCTGGCAAGCCATGGGCGACCGCGCGCTGGAGCATATCCGCCGCCATCCGGACATCTGGGTGCTGAGCTTCCGCTTCGTCTACGGCCTGCGCACGGTGATGCCGGTGGCCATCGGCCTGTCCGGCTACCCGCCACGCCGCTACCTGCTGCTCAACGGCATCGGCGCCGCAGTCTGGGCCCTGGCCCTGGGCCTGGCCGCCTATCACTTCGGCGCCATACTCGAAGGCATGCTGGGCAGCATCAAGAAATACGAGCTATGGGTGCTCGGCGGCCTGCTGGTGCTGGGCCTCGCGCTCTGGCTGCGCCGGCGCTTTCGCAACAGCCGCGCCGAGCGTCGCGCGGCGGCAGAGGGCCAGGCCGCCGAGGCTGAGCAGGCTGTAACCCAGGAGCAGCAGCCAGAACAGGGGCGTGACCAGCACTAAGCCCAGCGCGCCGGCCAGGTACAGCGCTGGCGCATTCGACAGCAGGCGCGCCAGCTCCAGGCGCGCTGCCCAGGGTCGATCCTCGAGCGCCACGCCCAGCACGAACAGCCCGAACGCCATTACCGTCCAGCCCAATGCCAGGGCTGCGGGCGTCACCTGGTCCGCCATCTCCATCAGATAACTGCCCAACGCCACGTAGACCGCGAACTGCGCCGTGACGTACAACTGCTGTGCACCGCCCAGCGGGATCGCGAACTTGCGAAACGCGGCGAGGTCCTGCTTGGCCTGTGGATAAGCGGCGGTCACGTCCGCTGGCCGCCAGCCAGTGGGCATGAACCAGATACGCAGCTTGTCCCACCAACGGGCCGTTCGCCGGGCGTCGTCCCACAGCTGGGCGTAGAACTGCACGTTGGCCCACAGCGGGTTCCAGCTCGCCAAAGGCGTGGTCACGCCGAAGATCACCGGCTCGCGATCGTCCTCTTCCTGGAAGGTGCCGAACAGCCGGTCCCAGATTATGAACACGCCGCCGTAGTTGCGATCCAAGTACAGAGGATTCTGCGCATGGTGGACGCGATGGTTGGACGGCGTAATGAAAATCCACTCAAGCCAGCCCAGCTTGGGCACATGGCGAGTGTGCACCCAGAACTGGTAGAGCAGGTTCAGCGAGGCCACGGTGAGGAACACCAGGGGCGGCACACCCAGCAACGCCAGCGGCAGGTAGAAGATCCAGGAAAACAGAAAACCGCTGCTGGTCTGGCGCAAGGCGGTGGTGAGGTTGTACTCCTCGCTCTGGTGATGCACCGAGTGCGCGGCCCACAAAACGTTGCGCTCGTGGCCCAGGCGGTGCAGCCAGTAATAGCAGAGGTCGTAGAGCACGAAAGCGACCACCCACACCCACCAGGCACCCGCCGGCAGCCGCAGCCAGGCCAGGTGCTCCCAGGCCACGGCATAGGTGATCAGCCCCACCCCTTTGGTCAGAAGGCCGGTGCTGGTGGACAGCGCACCGGTGCTCAGGCTGTTGATCGAGTCGGCAAGCTGGTAGTTGCGGCGCCCGCGTACGCGGTCGGCGATCAGCTCCACCGCGATCAGCACGAAGAAGAACGGCACGGCCAGCAGAATCAGGTCCATGAACGGCCACCTCCAAGGTTGTCCACGAAGATTAGGCCCGCACTGGGGCAAATCCCATGGCTACATCTGCCAAACTAGAGGACATTTAGCGCCTCGACACTGGAGTATTGAGCATGACGAAAAAAGTTGCGGTGATTCTGTCCGGTTGCGGCGTGTACGACGGCGCCGAAATCCACGAGAGCGTGATCACCCTGCTGCGCCTGGACCAGCGCGGCGCCCAGGTGCAGTGCTTCGCGCCGAACATCGCGCAGATGCATGTGATCGACCACCTGACCGGGGAAGAGATGCCCGAATCGCGCAATGTGCTGGTGGAGTCGGCGCGCATCGCCCGTGGCGAGGTGAAGGACATTCGCGAAGCCAAGGTCGAGGACTTCGACGCCCTGATCGTGCCGGGAGGCTTCGGCGCGGCGAAGAACCTGTCGAACTTTGCCGTCGAAGGCGCCAACTGCACCGTGCAACCGGACGTGCTGGCGCTGGCCGAGGCCTTTGCCGGCGCCTGCAAGCCGGTCGGGCTGATCTGCATCTCGCCGGCCCTGGCGGCGAAGATCTATGGGCCGGGCGTGGTCTGCACCATCGGCACTGACGCCGATACCAGCGCGGCGGTGGTGAAGATGGGCGGCACCCATGAAGAGTGCGATGTGCATGACATCGTCGAAGATACCCAGCGCAAGCTGGTGACTACCCCGGCGTACATGCTGGCCAAGTCGATCAGCGAGGCGGCGGGTGGCATCTACAAGTTGGTGGATCGGGTGCTGGAGCTGACCCACGAGGGTGACAAGTAAGGCCTCGAAGGCCTGCTACGCAGGCCATCGCCGGCAAGCCGGCTCCCACAGGATCACCTACACATGCGGGAACCGGCAACCCCACGTACTCAACGCTTGGAAAGCCGTCCCAGAATCCGGTCCAGGGCATTGGCGAACGCCTGCTTCTCGCGTTCGCCATAAGGTGCCTGCCCGCCACCCACCTGCCCCTGCTCGCGCAGTTCGGTGAACAGGTTGCGCACCGCCAGGCGCTCGCCCATGTTGCGCTCGTCGAACTCGCGGCCACGCGGGTCCAGCGCGGCTACGCCTTTCTTGATCAGGCGGTCGGCCAGCGGCACGTCGCTGCAAATCACCAGCTCGCCGGGCTCGGCGTTGTCCACCAGGTAGTCGTCGGCCGCGTCCATGCCGCTGGGCACCACGATAAGCCGCACGCAGGCGAAAGCCGGCTTGATCTGCGGCTGGCCGGCCACCATCACCACCTCCAGCTTGCGCTTGAGGGCGAACTTGACGATCAGGTCCTTGGCCGCCTTGGGGCAGGCGTCGGCATCGATCCATACACGCATGAGATTAATCCTGTGCTCCGGGCGGACATTATGCCAGCCCCAGCCTCATTGCGGGGCGGGGTGGCGGCACACCACCCCTTCCCACTGCACAGACTCAGCTGGCCGCCGCCCGGCGCTTCTCGGCCAAGCGGCTGCGCCCATAGAGGAACACGATAGCCAGCAACGCCACCGCCTGCGCGCTCAGTGAGTAGCGATCGGCGTGGATCCCCAGCCAGTCGAACTCGAAGAACGCCACCGGCCGCGTACCCAGGACGCCGGCCTCCTGCAGCGCCTTGACGCCATGCCCGGCGAACACCACCGACAGCGCACAGAGCAAAGCCGCGTTGATGCTGAAGAACAGCGACAGCGGCAGCTTGGCCGAGCCGCGCAGGATCACCCAGGCCAGGCCCACCAGCAGCACCAGCGCCGTGGCACCGCCTGCCAGAACCGCCTGGTGGCCAGCAGGCCCGGCCTGCAGCCACAGGGTCTCGTAGAACAGGATCACCTCGAACAACTCGCGATACACCGAGAAGAACGCCAGCACGGCAAAGCCGAAGCGCCCGCCGCCACTGACCAGGCTGCTCTTGATGTAGTCCTGCCAGGCGGCCGCGTGGCGGCGGTCGTGCATCCACACGCCGAGCCACAGCACCATCACCGCGGCGAACAAAGCCGTGCAGCCTTCGAGCAGCTCACGCTGCGCGCCACCGACATCGATCACGTAGGCCGCCAGGGCCCAGGTGGCGAAACCGGCGACCAGCGCCAGGGCCCAGCCGACGTTGACGCTACGCACCGCAGACTGCTGGCCGGTGTTGCGCAGGAAAGCGAGGATCGCCGCCAGCACCAGGATCGCCTCCAGGCCCTCGCGCAGCAGGATCAGCAGGCCGGAGATGTAGCTCAACGACCAGCTAAGGCCATCGCTGCCCAGCAGCTTCGAGGCCTGTTCGAGCTTGACCTTGGCTTCAGCCAGGCGCTGTTCGGCCTGGGCCACCGGCAGGCCGTCCTGCAGCGACTGACGGTAGGCCATCAGCGACTTCTCGGTGTCCTTGCGGGCCTGGGTGTCGATGTTGTCAAGCGAGCTTTCCACCAGCTCGAAGCCTTCCAGGTAAGCCGCCACCGACAAGTCGTAGGCCTGGTCGTGGTCGCCGGCACGGTAAGCCGCCAGGCTCTTGTCCAGGGTGCTGGAGGTGTACTCGAGCAGCTGCGCCGGGCCACGCTTGACCTGCGGCGGTTGCGCCCGCCGGGCGCGGAACGCGCCCACGGCGTTTGCGCCTTCATTGGCGGCAACCTCGGCCGGGGTCTGCCGGGCCAGGTCGGCGAGGTTCCAGGTCTTGTCGCTCTTTGCCGCCTGCGGATCGGCGGTGAAACTGGCGATGTAGGCCGCCACGTCCCAGCGTTGGCGCTCGTCGAGCTGGTCAGCGAACGAGGGCATCTCGGTGCCCTCGATGCCCAGCCCGAGGGTGTTGTACAGGTCGAACAGGCTGAGCTGGTCGAGGCGCGCGGCATCGCGCAGGTTGGCCGGCGCAGGCTCCAGGCCGACGCCGGCCGGGCCATCGCCCAGCCCGGTATCGCCGTGGCAGATCGAGCAATTCTGGGCATACAGCGATGCGCCGCGGGCCGGGTCCGGGGTGATCACCGGTGCCTGGCTTACCTCGTAGGCCACGGCCAGCCGCGCACCCAGCTGGCGGGCCTGACGGGCAACGCCGGCGCCATCCTGACGCTGGTCGATGGCCTGGCGCAGGCTCTGGACACCCTGCTCCAGCGCGCCGCGCTCGGCATGCTCGGGCAGCCCCTTGACCAGCTCGGCCAGCACCCCGCTGAACTCCTGTTGCTCGCGGTATTCCCCGTCGTCCACCACCTTGCCGTCGCGCACGGTCGGTGGGTAGTCGGCACCGATGTAATCCAGCAGATGCAACGCCTTGGTCGCCTCGGCGGGTGCTTCGGCCAGCGTCGGGGTGCTGCACAGCGCCATCACCGGGCCAAGCAACAGGGCAGGCAGCCAGGCAAGCAGACGGGAACGGGAAATCATGGCCAATCTCGACGGAAATACGAAAGAGAACATTGTTCACTTCCACTCTCTCCCGCTCAAGGCTCACTGGCAGATTTCATGAAAAATCTTGCGACAAATTGACCTGTCAACAGCCTGGAAAGCGCTTTTTCGACCGATGGCACGCCTGCAGAAAATGCGAAGCAATTCGCCATCACATAGCTACTACTTTGGGTATAATTCCGCGCCGCCGTAATAGCCATTAGCAATCAAGGCGCCTCCATCGAGAGGTTCTGGCGATAAAACAGAGGGATCTGCCGCCCCCGCCCACGCGGCCAACCGTTTCAGGGAAAGAAGAAGTCCGATGGTATCCCGCGCCCTCACCCTGGCGACCCTGGTCGCCGCCGTGCAGCTTACCGGCTGCTCGGTGTTCCGCAGCTACGACAGCGAACTGCAGGAGACCAACAAGCAGTTGGCCGCCGGCAATGTCGACGCCGCCCTCGCCCTGCTGGAAAGCAACAACAAGGGCGACAAGAAAGACCTGCTCTACTACTTCGAGAAAGGCGAGCTGCTGCGCTCCAAGGGCGACCTCAAGGGCAGCCAGGACGCCTGGCGCTCGGCCGACAGCGTGGTGTTCCAGTGGGAAGAGTCGGTCAAGCTCGACACCGACAAGTACCTGAGCCAGTTTGGCAGCTACTTGGTCAACGACAAGGTGCGCCGCTACGAAGGCTACGACTACGAAAAAGTCATGTTGACCACGCAAATGGCCTTGAACCTGCTGGCGCAGAACGACTTCGACGGCGCCCGCACCGAGATCAAGAAGACCCACGAGCGTGAGGCGATCATCGCCGAGCTGCGCGACAAGGAATACCTCAAGCGCGAGGAAGAGGCCGAGAAGGAAGGCATCAAGACCGAATACAAGGACCTGCAGGGTTACCCGGTCGCCAGCCTCGACGCCCCTGAGGTGGTCGGCCTGAAGAACAGCTACCAGAGCGCCTTCAGCCATTACCTGTCCGGCTATGTCTACGAAGCCCTCGGCGAGAAGGGCCTGGCCGCGCCGGGTTACCGCAAGGCCGCCGAGCTGCGCCCGAATACCCCGCTGCTGGACCAGGCGCTGCTGGAGCTGGACAAGAACAGCGCCAAGGCCGGTGAAAGCGACGTGCTGATCGTGGTACAGACCGGCCTGGCCCCGGCTCGTGATTCGATCCGCATCCCGCTGCCACTGCCGATCCAGGACAACCTGGTGATCACTCCGTTGTCGTTCCCGATCATCAGGGAGGACACTTCGACCGCGCACCTGAGCGAGATTCAGCTCAACGACAAGGTCCTGGCCCTGACCGCGCTCAACAGCACCACCGCCATGTCACGCCGCGCCCTGCGCGACGACATGCCTGGCATCATCCTGCGCACCAGCGTGCGCGCCATCAGCCGCGGCGTGGCGCAGAAGAACTTGAACCAGACCAACCCGATGGCCGGGCTGGTGGTGGGCATTGCCTCCACCGTGCTGGAAGGTGCCGATACCCGTACCTGGCGCACCCTGCCAAACGAAACCCAGGTGGCCCGTGTACGCCTCAAGCAGGGCGAACACCACGTGAGCCTGCCGTCGAGCCTCGGCGGTACCCAGATCACGGTGAAAGTCGATCGCCCCTACCAGGTGGTCAGCCTGCGCGTGGTCGGCAACCGCGTGTTCGCTGGCGGCCCGTCCGTCGAAGTCGCCCCGCAGGCCGCAGCCACTGCTGTCGCCAGCCTCAAGTAACCCAAGGATCGAACATGCGCAAAACATGCCTCGCCCTGGCCGCCGTCGCCCTCCTGGCCGGCTGCGCCACCCCGCCCCCTGCCCCGGGCAGCGCCGCCAGCAAGGTGGTGACCATGGGCCAGCTGGATGACATCGAGATCGGCCAGATGCGCGTCGCCCGCGAAAACGGCTATCTCACCGTCAACGTGGCGCTGACCAACAGCAGCCGCAGCAACCAGACCCTGTTCTACCGCTTCGCCTGGCTGGGCAGCGATGGTTTCCCGGTGGCCGATGAAGAGAGCTGGAAGGCCCTGCCGCTGTACGGCAAGCAGGCCAAGTTCCTGCCCGCCATCGCACCGACCCCCGCAGCCCGTGACTTCCGCCTCGAAGTCCACACCCGGTAACCCCCTTTCAGGAGCACGTTCGATGTTTGCACGCCTTTCCCTCGCCGCCCTCGCCATCGCCCTGGTCAGCGGCTGCAGCACCCCTTCGCCGGTTCTCGGCGGCAAGAACATCAGCTACGGCGACAGCAAGGCCGTCGAACTGGTGACCAACGAGTTCGGCTCCACCGACCTGCAGATGATAGCCGAGAGCATGACCCGCTCGCTGGCCCAGTCCGGCGTGCTGCACGGCCGCCCGGTGGTGCAGGTGTACGACGTGAAGAACAAGACCAGCGAGTACATCGACACCCGCGAGATCACCACCTCGATCAAGACCCAGCTGATGAAATCCGGCGCCGCCCGCTTCGCCAGCGACAACACCGACATGCAGAGCCAGGTCGACCAGCTCAAGCTGCAGAACCAGAGCGGCCTGTACAAGAAGAAGACCGTGGCCAAGACCGGCAACATGATAGCCGCCAAATACCGCCTGGAAGGCTCGATCAGCTCGATCGTCAAGCGCAGCAGCGACTACAAGGACGTGTTCTACAAGTTCAGCCTGCAGCTGATCGACGTGGAAAGCGGCCTGGCCGAGTGGATGGACGAAAAAGAAATCCGCAAGACCACGGAGCGCTGATCGATGCGTGCATGGATGGCAATAATCGGCCTGGCCTGCGCCTTCGGCGCGCAGGCGGCCCCCAAGGTGGCGGTGACCGACCTGGCCTACCAGGCGCAGGTGGAGGAATACATCCACACCATCAACGCCCAGAGCAGCGGCCAGGCCGGCATGTACCACGCCAGCGGCCAGTCGAGCTACAGCGAGTACGAGAGCCTCAACAGCTACATCGAGCAGACCGAGCTGCGCAAGTTCGGTGGCGACATCAAGGGTGAGATCCTCAAGACCGGCATGTTCCAGCTGGTCCAGGGCCGCCCCTACACCGCCGACTCGAAGGAGGACGTGTACGACGTGATCCGCCGCATCAAGAACGGCGCGTTCAAGGGTGCCGACTACGTGCTGTTCGGCACCCTGTCGGACATCGACTTCCAGCAGGACATCAACTCGCTGGACCACACCGACAGCTACTCGGCGGTGCTGGGCCTGACCGTGGTCGCCGACTTCAGCCTGATCAACACCCGCACCTACGAGATCACCTCGGCGTTCACCGCCATGGGTGAAGGGCAGGACACCAAGCTGGTGAAAAGCCAAGACCGCCGCGTGACGTTGAACCGTCCGCGGGTGGTGCGCGATGTATCGAAGGCACTGGGCGAGGATGTGGCGCAGCAGTTGGCCGAGCAGTTGGGCGGCTCGGTGCCCGGGCAGGCGAAGCAGCCGCGTGGGCGGGACAACCTGCCGCCGGATGAGCCGGCGCGGGTGCTGAACTAAGCCTCTCCCCCAAGGGAAATGGGGGCTTCATAGGGGTTCGTGGGAGCGGCGATGCGTCGCTCCCACACTCTTCCTCAAGGTCTGGCACTGCTTTTCCAGCCGCCACCCAAGGCCAGGAACACGCCTATCTGCCCCATCGCCACCTGACTGTTGGCCGCCGCCAGCTGCGCCCGTGCATCGGTGTAGGTCCGCGTCGCTTGCAGATCCGCCAGGAACGACTCACGCCCCACCTGATAGCGCATGTGGGTCTGGTCCGCCGACTCCTTGGCGGAGCGCTCCGCCTCGGCCAGCGCGTCGCGCCGATCCAGCAGCGCGCTGTATTGCGCCAGGCGGGTCTGGGTTTCGCGAATGGCATTCAGTACCACCCCATCGAAATGTGCCAGCGCCGCTTGGGTCGAGGCCTCGGCCATGCGGATGCGCGCGCGGGTGCCGTTGGTGGGGATGGCCCAACTGACCTGCGGGCCGAAGCCCCAGCGGTTGGTGGCCGGCTCACCGAGGTTGTCGAGGATGCCGATGGTGCCCACCTGGGCGCCGATGCTGATATCCGGGTACAGCGCGCCGGTGGCCACACCGATGGTGGCAGTGGCTGCCGCCAGCTGGCGTTCGGCCTGACGCACATCCGGGCGGCGCTTGAGCAGAGCGGCGCCATCGCCGACCGGAACCAGTTGTGACAGCTGTGGCAGCTCGGCGCAATCGGCGGTGCCGGCAGGCAATTGCTCGACAGGCCTGGCCAGCAACGCGGCCAGCGTGTAGAGGCCCGCCTCGCGCTCGGCCTTGAAGCGCGGCAGCTCGGCGCGCAAGGACTTGAACTGGGTCTGCGACCGGGTGACCTGGCTCTCGTCGCCACGCCCGGCGTCGCGCAGACGCTGGGTCAGTTGCACGCTCTGCTGCTGCAGGTCCAGCGACTCGCGGGCGATGTGGTACTCCTCGTTGGCCGAGCACACCTGGGTGTACGCCTTGACCACATCGGCCACCAGGGTGATGCGCGCGGTGTCGGCGGCGGCTTGCACGGCATCGGCATTGGCCTTGGCGGCCTCGGTGCCGCGCTTGAAGGTGCCCCAAAGGTCGAACTGGTAGCTGGCGCTGATGATCGCCTCGCCAATGTTGGCAACCGGCACTTTCTCCGGCAGCAGGAACGCTTCGCCGGACTCCTGTAGGCGCTGGGCACCCAGCTTGACGCCACCATTGAAGCCACCCTGCGACTCGGCCACCTCCACCTGGGCGCGGGCCTTGGCGATGTTGGCGGCAGCCACGCGCAGCTCGGTGTTGGCGCCGAGCGCCTCGCGCACCAGCTGGTTGAGCCTTTGATCCTGGTACAGCTGCCACCAGTCCTCGGGCACTGGCGCCGAGACCACGCTATCGGCGTCCTGGCGCAGCGGGCCGTTGAGGTCGCCGCGCTGCACGGCGGCCTCCTTGGGCAGCTCGTAGTCCGGGCCGACCATCATGCAGGCGCCAAGGGACAGGCACAGCCCCGCCAGGATCAGCTGTTTCATGGGCGTTGGCCCTCTACGATCGACACCGTGGCGGTGCGCCCGGCGATCATGCGAAAGTCCGCCGGCACTTCGTCGAAGGTGATGCGTACCGGGATCCGCTGGGCCAGGCGCACCCAACTGAACGCCGGGTTGACGTTGGGCAGCAGGTTGGCGCCGCTGCTGCGGTCGCGGTCCTCGATACCGGCGGATAGGCTCTGCACTCGGCCGCGCAGGCGGGTGGGGTCGCCCATCACACGGATATCCACGGCGTCGCCGATATGGATCCCGCCCAGCTTGGTTTCCTCGAAATAGCCATCGACGTGATACGAGGCGCTGTCGACCACCGACAACACCGGGCGCCCGGCGCTGACGAACTCATGAGCGCGCGGGGCGCGGTCGTTGAGGTAGCCATCCACCGGGCTGCGCACCACCGAGCGGTCGAGGTTGAGCTGGGCGACATCCACCTGCACCTGGGCCTCGCTCACCGCCGAACGGGCGCGGGCCTCGCGGGACTGGCTCTCTTCCAACTGCTCGGCCGCCACCAGGTTGCCCAGCTTACGGTTGCGCTGGGCCTCGCGGGAGGCCTGGGCCAGGGTTTCCTGGCGTTCGGCCAGGGTTGCCTTGGCCTGGCGCAGGGCCAGGGTGAAACGGTCCTGGTCGATGGTGAACAGCACGTCACCGCGCTTGATGGTCTGGTTGTCGCGCACCTCGACCTGCTGGATCAGCCCGGAGACATCCGGGGCGATCTGGATCACGTCAGCGCGGATATGGCCGTCGCGGGTCCAGGGGGCGAACATGTAGTACACCACCATCTGCCACACGAGCACGGCGGCGAAGGTCACTACCAGCAAGGTCAGGACCACGCGGCCCAAGGTCAGCAAAGGTTTTTTCATGGCAGCATCAGGCTTCGGCAAAAGTGGTCCACCGCGCCAAGCAGCACGGCATACAGGGCAACGTTGAACAGCGCCCGGTGCCAGACCAGGCGGCAGAAATGCAGGCGCACCAGCACTGCGTGCACCCCCAGGTACAACAGGTAGGTGCCAAACATCATCACCAGCAGCGTGGGCAGGAACACCCCGCTGATATCCAGTTCACCGATCACAGGGGTGCTCCGTCGAGGCCCGGGGGCAGTTGCGTTTGTTCGGCGGGCTCGAGCATCACCTCGACACCTGGCAGCAGCGCCAGGCGCAAACCGGCCAGGGCGTGCAGCAGGTGGGTGCGGGCATCGCCGCGCTCGTAAAGCTCATCGAGGTTCAGCGCCAGGCGCGCGCGCTCCATGTTGCGCAGCAGTGCCGCCGGGGCATGCAGGCGCTCGCCGGCGCGCAGGCAGGCGGCATAGTGCGCGCCGACTTCCTCGATCACCGTCTGCAGGCGCTCGCGAGCCTGGGCGCCGGCGCGCGGCATGTACGCCAGCAGGTCGAGCAGATTCAGGCCCACGCGCAGGTCGCGCAAGGCCACGCCACTGTCCTGGCCGGTCTGCGACAGGCGAGGCAGGTGCTGCATCAGGCGGTCGAGCATCTGCACGCCGACCTGGCGGTGCTCGGCCAGGGTGGCCGGCGCGGTCATCTCGACAATGTCGCGCCAGGCGAAGCGGGTCATGCGCTTGGCCGCCAGTTCCACGCCGAACGGGCGTACCACCAGGGTCCAGATGAAGGCGAACAGCAGCCCCACGGGACCGGCCAGGTTGGAATTGAGGAAGGTGAAAAAGTCAGCGTCGTAGGCACCCTGGATGCTGATGAAGGTCGAGGTGTTGACGATGGTCAGCAAGGTGCCGAGGTAGAAGCGCGGCTGCACGGTCAGGGTGCCGACGCAGATGAACGGCACGGCAAACGCCAGCACCAGCATGGCGAAATCATGCAGGTTGGGCAGCACCAGGAACAGGTACAGGCTGGAGAAGATCACCGACATCAGCGTCCAGAAGAAGAACCGGTAGATCTGCGGCGCCGGGTCGTCCATGGCGGCGAAGAAACTGCACGACACGGCGGCGAGGATCACCGCGCTGGCGCCGTCGTTCCAGCCAAGGCCGATCCACAGGCCGCAGGCGACGACGATGGCGGTGACGGTGGAAAACACCGAGTAGAGCATCAGGCCGCGATCGAAGAACGGCGTCAGCCGACCCAGGCGCCAGTGACGATAGACCGCGCGCCAGGGCGTGGCGTCGTCCTTGCGCAGGGCGTGCTGCAGGCTGCAGCAGTCCTGCCAGAGGTCGGCCCATTCGGTCAGGCGATAGAGGGCGTTGGACAGCAGCAGCTCGGCGCGCTGGTCGAGGGCGGCGGCGCCCGGCTGCAGGCGGTCGATCTGCTCGTGCAGGGCGGTCCAGCGTGCCACCGAGGCGCTGTCGGCGGTGCCTTCGAGCCATTTACGGGCGCTGTCCAGCACCGGTTGCAGCAAGGCGAACTGCGCCGGGGCACGACCTTCAAGGGCGATCAGGGCATCGTCGAGCGCGTCGATCACCGGCAGCAGATGGATCATCCGCCCGCGCAATTCGCGGGCGTTCTTCAAGGTATGCGGGCCGGCGCCTTCATGGCCGAGCTGGCCGATCATCAGCTCCAGCGAGTTGAAGGTGGCGACCATCGCGCCACGCATGCCGCCGACCTTGTCGGCGCCGGCTTCGCGGGCCAGGTAGGTGTCGCAGTAGCGAATCGCTTCGCCGAACCAGCTGCCGGTGGCGCCGACCACCACAGGTGCCAGCCGGCGCGGCCAGAACACCGCGCCAACCACCGCCGCGCAGACGATTCCCAGGCAGATTTCCTGGGCCCTGGACGAGGCCACGTCAAACACTGCCAGCGGGTTATCGACCACCGCCAGGGCGATCATCGGCAGGGTGTAGCCGGCCAGCATCAGCACGTAGTTGTTGGCCGTGCGCAGGTTCAGCGAGAGGAACAGCAACGTGCCGGTCCACAGGGCGATGGCGATGCTCAGCAGCAGCGGCGATTGCACCAGCGGTGGCACCAGCAGGATCGCCCCGCCAGCGCCCAGCAAGGTGCCCAGGGCGCGGTACAGCGCCTTGGATGTGGTCGGGCCGAGGAATGGGCTGGAGACGATATAGACCGTGGCCATGGCCCAGTACGGGCGCGGCAGCTGCATCAGCAGGGCGATATACAGGGCAATCATCGAGGCGGCGAAGGTGCGCACGCCGTAGAACCAGTCGCGGGCAGGCGGGACCGAGCTGAAGAAGCCACTCATGGCTGCAGGCCTGCCTGTTCGAAGGCATGGATGACCCGCAAGGTGGCCTCCAGGTCGGCCTGGTCTATGCCTCCAAGCACCTCACGACGCAGGCGCACCAGCTCGCCTTCGATGGACTCGGCCAGGGCGCGGCCCTCGACGGTCAGGCTCAGCGCCTTGGCACGACGGTCCAGCGGATCCTCGCTGCGGCATACCAGGCCAGCCTTGCACAGCTGGTCGAGCAGGCGCACCAGCGACGGGCTTTCCAACCCGGCCGCCTGGGCCACCGCCACCTGATGCACGCCATCGCCCAGGCGCACGATCATCAGCAAGGGGACGGCGCAGGCTTCGGAAATACCGTAGCCGGTCAGGGCGCCCTGGCACAGGCGGCGCCAGTGCCGGGCAGCCACAACCATGCCGCTGCTGATTTTCAGGTGCAGTGCGTCGAGGGACATGTGAGAACCGAGGATATTCATAGTTTGCTAACTATCAATATACGCCCTGCCCTCCCCCTGTCGTCAACCGCAGGTGACGGAGGGAAAACATGAAAGGTTGTTCATGATCCCGGCAGGCGCGCTGCGCTAAGGCTGGATCTGGTCTTCCAGCTTCATGGTCAGTGCCAGCGTGCTGCCCAGTTGGATTGCCTGGTCGCGCCAGCCCAGGTAGCGCGCCGCGTCGCGGCTGCTGAAATGCACAGCCAGCTCCTCGGCGGCCTGCATCACCCCGGTTGCCGCCGCCAACTCCAGCCAGTACAGACCGGCCTTGATATCGGCCTCGACGTACAGGCCGTGCAGCAGTCGGTACCCCACTTCGAAGCGGCAGCGCTTCTCGCCACGCTCGGCGCCACGCAGAAACCATTGGTAAGCCTCGAGAGGGTCGACCTGCCACTCCTGTTCGCCGTCGCACACCTCTTCCTCGTACAGATCGCCCAGCGCCGCAGCGGCATGCACCATGCCCCGCTCGAAAGCATGGCGGTAGTATTCGGCCGCGTTAACGTAGGAAACATCGACGCCCTTGCCGAAGTATTGCTGCTGGCCGAGGTTGAACCAGGCGGCAGCGTTGCCCTGCAACGCCGCCATGCGCAACAGGTGCCCCGCCAGCACCGTGTCGCCGCGCCAATACTTGCCATTGAGCCAGACCCAGCCCAGGTCGTTGAGCGCCGCGACATTGCCCAGCAGGGCCTGGCGGCAGAGGTCGTGGTAGACCGCCTGCAGGTCGACTGCCTCGTCCAGGCGGTCGATCAGGCCAAAGCGCTCGCCGCTCAGGGCCTGTTGGGCGGGCATGCCGACCCCGGCGAACAGCCGGTGGCGCTGCCCCGGGCGAGCCGGCGCCGGGACGATCCGCTCCGGTAGAAGCCGGGCAAGCAGCGAGTGGATATTGCTGGCGGCAGACATGTTCATCCTCATTGAACGACCCACAGCTCCAACCTCCACTGTGATGAGGCGTGATTCTGCGCGATGCCACGACAAAACCTGTCGCGAACGAATTGATCCCAGGCAACCAATTGCATCTTCCTTGATCTGAGCAGGCTGTGGCCAATTGCCATGCCCTGCACGTGCCGCCATCCTATGCCCGCAAGCCTAGACAAGGACGTTTCCTTTTGCCGTTCGCCACCACCCGTGCCACCCTCAGCCGCCAATGGGCATTGCTGCGCCAGTTGCCCAGCCGCTCCCCCGGGATCACCAGTGCCGAACTGGTGTGGCGCCTGCGTGACGTGGGCTTCAATGTCAGCAAACGCACGGTCGAGCGCGACCTCAACGAGCTGTCGCTGATCTTTCCACTGGAGCGCAATGACAAGAGCATCCCGTTCGGCTGGCACTGGTCGGCCAACGCCGGCGGGGAGTTACGCGGAAATTTCGACCTGCAGGGGTATCTGCGCGGCGATACTTTGCAGCCTGGACAAGGTCAGGGCATCGAACTGCAGGCGTGGATCAGCGATTTGCTGGCCCGCCGCCTGCGCGAGACACCGCTGAGCGCGGATATGCGGTTGACCGCCCTGGATCAGGGGCACCGACTGCGAGCGACGGTGGCGGACGGTTGGCCCTTGCGCTGGTGGTTGCTGAGCCAGGGCGATGGACTGGTGGTGGAAGCGCCGCAGACGCTACGTGAAGAGATTGCACGGACATTGGTCAACGCGGCGGCGCAATATCTGGAATGACTGACTGCCCCGCCATGGCATCGGACCAAGCAACATCTCTGCTTGCACTTACGCCATCGCGGGCGCAGCCCGCTCCCACAAGCACTGCTGATGCCCCTTGAGGCGATCAGCGCTCACGCAGCGCTTCGCTGCGCGCCTTGATGATCGGCTTGAGCAGGTAGCTCATGATGGTCTTCTTGCCGGTCATGATGTCTACCGTCGCCACCATTCCCGGGATGATCAGCAGCGGCTTCTCGTCGCTGCCCAGGTGGCTCTTCTCGGTGCGCAGCTTGATCAAGTAGTAGGTGGTCTTCTTGTCTTCGTCGGTGATGGTATCGGCGCCGATCTGCTCCAGCTTGGCCTTCATCCCGCCATAGATGGTGTAGTCATAGGCTGTGAACTTGACCGTGGCTTCCTGGCCTGGATGCAGGAAGGCGATATCCTTGGGCAGGATCTTCGCCTCGATCACCAAGGTATCGTCCAGCGGCACGATCTCGATGATGTCGCTGCCCGGTTGGATCACTCCACCGATGGTGTTGACCAGCAACTGCTTGACGATACCTCGCACTGGCGAAGTGACCATGGTGCGGTGCACGCGGTCATCCAGCGCCTTGCTGGTGGCGGTGGCCTTGTTCAGCTCGGTGCGGGCCTCGTTGAGCTGGGTCAGCGCCTCGCTGCGGAACTTGCCGCGGGTCTCCTCGATCTTGCTCTCGACCTCCTTGATCGCCGCCTCGGCCCGCGGGATAGCAAGGGCGGTGGAGTCCATCTGCCCACGGTTCTCAACCTCGGCCCGGCGCAGCCGCAGCACCTCGACCTGAGAGATAGCGCCTTGGGCCACCAACGGCTCGGACATGGCGATCTCCTGGCGCAGCAGCTGCAGGCTGTTGGCGTACTGGGCGCGCTTGGAGTTGAACTCGCGTAGCTCTTGTTGCTTTTGCACGAGTTGCTGTTGCAGACCGCCAATCTCGTCCTGCAGCTGCTGACGCCGACTCAGGTACAGCGACTGCTCGTTGGCCGCCTGGCTTGGGGCGGCTTTGCGCAGTTCCTCGTCAATCTGCAGCGGCTTGTCCTCGACCTCGGCGTTCAGACGCTGCACACGCAGAGCCATGGCCAAGCGCGAGGCCTCGGTCTCGTCGACGTTGGAGGCAAAGCGGGTCTCGTCCAGGCGCAGCAGCGGCTGGCCGACTTCGACGATCTCCCCCTCCTTGGCGAAGATCTCGGCAACGATGCCACCTTCAAGGTTTTGGATTTTCTGCACCTTGGATGACGGGATGGCCTTGCCCTCCCCACGGGTCACCTCGTCGATGGGCGCGACGCTGGCCCAGACGATGAGAAACAAGAAGAACGCGATCACGCCCCAGATGGTCAGACGCACCACTCGCGGCGCGTCCTCGATCAGCGCCTTGTTGACCTCGGGCAGCGGCTGCCCGGCCAGCGACTCGGAGCCCTTGAAGTAGCGGCGCAGGTTGTCCTTGAAACGCCCCATATCCAGCTTATGCAACACTGATCTGCCCCTTCTTCAGCGCATCCATGACGGCGGCTTTCGGGCCATCCGCGACGATCTGTCCACGATCGATGACGATCAATCGATCCACCAGCGACAGCAGCGACGCCCGGTGGGTAACCAGCAGCACGGTCTTGTTCTCGACCACTGCGGCGAGGCGCTGCTTGAGCCGCTCCTCGCCGGTGTTGTCCATGGCGCTCGTGGGCTCGTCGAGCAGCAGAATCTGCGGGTTGAGCAACAACGCACGACCCAGAGCGACGTTCTGCCGCTGGCCACCGGAAAGATTTTGGCCGCGCTCGCCGACCTGCAATTCGTAGCCGTCGGGGTGCAGGCGGGCGAACTCGTGCACGCCGGCCAGTTCCGCGGCCTGGAGAATCAGCTCGTCCTCGATGTAGCGGGCGCCGCTGACCAGGTTGTCGCGCAGGGTGCCGGCCAACAGCTGGATGTCCTGGGGCACGTAGCCGATGTTATGGCGCAGTTCGCTGACGTCGATCTGGCGGATATCCACGCCATCGACCAGCAGCGAGCCGTTATCTGGTTCGTACAGGCCGACGATCAGCTTGGCCAGGGAGCTCTTGCCCGAACCACTGCGACCGATGATGCCAACCTTCTCACCCGGACGGATATTCAGGTTGATGCCCTTGAGCGCCTGGTTCTGCTGGTTTGGATAGGTGAACTCGACGCCGCGGAACTCGATCGCGCCCTGCAGCACCTGACGGCTCAGCGGACGCTCTTCGAAATTGCGCTCCTGGGGCAACTCCATCATCTGGTCGGTGGCAACCATGGTCACCTTGGCTTGCTGATAGCGGGCCAGCAGGCCGTTCAGCGAGCCCAGTGGGCCAAGGGCCCGACCGCTGAGCATGTAGCAGGCCACCAGGCCACCCATGCTGAGATTGCCGTCGATGATCAGGTAGACGCCCACGCAGATCATGGCCACGCCCGCCAATTGCTGGACCAGCGCGGTAATGTTCATGGCCAGGCCCGACAGCACCTTCACCCGCAGTTCCAGTCGGCTTAAGGTGCCTAGGGTCTGCTCCCACATGTACTGACGCTCACTCTCGGCGTTGTTGACCTTGATCCCGTCCAGTCCGGCCAGGGTCTCGATCAAGCTCGACTGCCGCTCGGAGGCCAAAGCCATGGTGCGTTCCATGGTCGCCATCAGCGGTTTCTGCAAGGCGTAGCCAATACCCAAGGCAAGGGGGAACGCCAGGATCGGAATCCATACAAGGTGCCCCCCGATGATGGCGATGACCACCAGGATTAGCAGAGTGAACGGTAGGTCGATCAGGCTGGTCAGTGTCAACGAGGCAAGAAAGTCACGCAGGCCCTGAAACTCATGGATGTTCTGGGCGAAGCTGCCGACCCGCGCCGGCCGGTACTTCATGGCCATGCCGACGATACGCTCGAACAGCGTCGCCGATATGATCAGGTCGGTCTTCTTGCCGGCCAGGTCCAGGCACAGGCTGCGTAGTCCTTTGAGGATCAGGTCGAACACATAGGCCCCGGCGATACCCACCGCCAGCACCCACAGGGTCGAGGTGGCCTGGTTGGGCACCACGCGGTCATAGACGTTCATCACGAACAGCGGCGCTGCCAGGGCGATCAGGTTGATCACCAGGCTCGCGGCGATGGCATCGATGTACAGCCATTTGCTGCGCAGCAGCGTGTCGCGGAACCAGGAGCGCGCGCGAGGGATCAGGTTGCCGTGGTTGACGTCGAACTTGTGCTGGGGCTGGGCGAAGAACACCTTGCCGCTATAGTCGCCCAGCAACGCCTCACGGGTGACATGCACTTCGCCGCCGTCGCTTTCGCTGAGCAGCAGCCGCGCGGTGTCTTCATTTTCCCAGCCCAGCAGCACCGCGCAGCGGCCTTCCTTGAGCAGCAGCATCGCCGGCATGGCGATGCTGGGTATCTGCTCCAGCTTGCGCTGCAACAGGCGCCCCTGCAGCCCGGCCCGTGCGGCCGCACGCGGCAGCAACTCGGCGGTCAGGCGTTGTGAGGGCAAGGGCAGCCCGGTGGTCAGCATGGCCCGGCTGGCGGGTTTCTGATGCAGGACACACAGGGTCAGCAGACTGTCCAGCAGCGGGTCGTCATGCTGACTGCGTGGATCGTGGCTGAGTTGGACTCGACTGACTTCGGATTCCACGCGGCGCTCTCTTCATCCTTGCGGGGGGTGGGTTCAAGGCGCCTTTCAGTTCATGCCTGGCAGGTTCACCTTGGGTTTCAGGTCGTTCTGCACAACGGTGGCCATCGGGGCTACAACACCCTGGCTCTTGAGCAGTTGGCCAATGGTCGCCTTGATTCGGTACTGAGTAAACATTTGTATGTTCTTCACTTCCACCAGACGACGCTGGGCGGTGAAGGTTTCATTCTCGCTGTCGAGCAAGTCGAGCAGGGTTCGCTCGCCCAGGCCGAACTGCTGCTGGTAGGCGCTGCGCACCCGCTTGCTGTGATCGACGTACTGCTGGGCGATCGGCACCTGGGTGTTGGCGTTGTCCAGAGCATTCCATGCCAAGCCTAACTCCTCATTGAGTTGGCGCAAGGCGTTGTTACGAATGTCCAGTGCCTGGTTGGCCAGGTACGACTTCGATTCCAGGTCCGCCTTGTTGCTGCCGCCTGCGTACAGGTTGAAGTTCATGCGCAGCATCGCCTGCCACTCGTTGTTGTGGCCGGTCGCACCGTCTAGGTTGTTGGCTACCGTTCGTCCAATTTCGGCATCGAAGCGCGGATAGAACGTGGACTTTGCCGCTTCGTATTGTTTTTCGGCGGCGGCGATGTCCGACTCGGCCGAACGCAGAATCGGACTGTTCTTGATCAACTGATGACGGGCCTCCTCAAGGGTGGCCGGCAGCAGGTCCAGAAATGGCGCAGGCATGCTTAATTCGTCGGGCATCTGCCCGACGACGCTCAGGTAATTGATATTGGCATCAGCCAGGTTGGTCTGCTCGGTGGTCAGGTTGTTGCGGGCCTGGGCCAGGCGCGCCTCGGCCTGGTCGAGGTCGGCAAGACGGCCGACGCCACGGCTGGTTCGCAACTTGATCTGGTCAAGGATGCGTTCGTGGTTTCGCAGGTTATCTTCGGCCAGGCGCACCATCTCCCGGCGCGACAGCACATCGAGGTAGACCTGGGCAACTGTCAGCGCGGTGCGCTCAGAGGTGCCCAGCAGGGAGTAGGCGCGAGCGTTGACGGTAGCCTGTTGACGCCCGACCTCACTGGAAGTGGCGAAGCCGTCGAAGACCATCTGCCGCAGGCGGATCGCCGATTCGCCACGGTTGAGCGTCTCCCAGCGATTGCGGGTGCCTGGGCTGTCGCTGCCCTCGCGGCCATAGCCGGCGGTCACTTCGACCCGCGGCAAATAGCCGCCTTGGGCTGCACGCAATTGATGGTCCACAGCCGCGCGTGCGTTCACGCCGGCCTGGATTTCCGGGTGCACCTCAAGGGTTTTCTGCATGGCTTCGGGCAACGTCTGGGCTTGAACAAGCGTAGTGATGAAAGTGAAAGGTAGAGCGGCGAACAAGAACACACGCATTCAACTGATTCCCGGAAAAATACTGTCACGACTATAAGAGCTAATTCCTCCTAACCTTTTAAGATGAAAGCTCACTTGTAGCAGTAGGAATATTTACCCAATCATGTACGGCATGTAGGAATACTCTTCAGAAACACGATTTCCGATATGAAGTGCAAAAATTATTGCTTAGCATCATCCGAAACATGCCAAGGACTCAGGCAAACCCTAGGGGCATAGTCAGGCCTAGGGTTATCACGAATAGTTGTCGCGCGGCGATCAGGCAAGGCAAAAAAAGGCGAAGAGCGGTCGGGCCGTGCTCGAACCTACAGGCTGTAAAAGTTCAACTCGAGCCTATTTCAACGCAGCATGCCCATCGAGCAGGCAAAGCCTAAAGCTTGCGCCACATATTCAAGCACACCAAGCCCAAGTGACATAACCACATGGCCGCCACTATGGCAGACCCCTGCATAAAAGTTTGGAGAGTTAAATGAGCACTGTTGCCGCCATCGTAAAAAGCCTTGTTGGCCAGGTTATCGCAGTTTCTCCAGAGGGTATCCAGCGTATATTGATCGAAGGCGACCGCTTGCTTGCCGGAGAGCAACTCGACACTGGCATCGGCGGCTCGGTGACCCTTGAACTGGCCGATGGTCGCATCTTCGAACTGGGTGGCGACACCCGGTGGACCGGCACTCCTCCAGGCAGCAGCGACCTCAGCACAGCCGCATCGTCGAGCGAAGCACTGCAGCAAACCACCACGGTGGGCGCAGACGCGACTATCGAATTCGATATCCCAATCGTCGCCCCAAACGCCCCTGATGACGGTGGCCACAGCCGCGTCATGCTAGAAGAAACCGCAGGGATGGTCGCCCCGAGAATCGGCTTCCCAACCGATACTGGCACGCCATCGAGTTGTAGCGATCTCCACGAATCCCCTGGCAATGCATATACCTCAGGCGCTCGGGCGCTCAACACGATCCATGCACCTAACGCGACGTCATCCTTTACTGATCAGCCGCAGGCCTACGTCGGCATCAATCTGAACGAGGGAGATGACACCTACGCCCTCACCGCTGATCACAATATCGTTGTGGCAGACATTGCGGGCTGGCGTGTCCTGCCCGGGCAGAACTACAACCTTGCGTTCATCGTGGACACCTCTGCCAGTATGAAAGAAGAAGGCGTCGGTGCAGCGAAAAAGTCTCTCGAGACAGTGTTCAAGGTATTGGCCGCCAGCGCCCAGAGCGCCCACTCAGGCAGCGTGAACATCCTCCTGGTGGACTTCTCCTCCAACGTCAACAGCATCGTTTCGGTTACCCTGAACGAAGAAGGCTTAAAGCAATTGCTCGATGCCTTGAACACCCTCAAACCGGGAGAGGGCGATAACGCTGGCACAAACTATGAAGATGCATTCAAGACAACTGCCAATTGGTTCAATAATCTCCAGAGTGCTGGCAGCTGTGCCAGTAACCAGACGTTCTTCCTCACCGATGGCGTACCAACCCATTATCAAGAAGAGCGCATCAACCCGATACTGGGTGACTCAGGCACTACTCTGGATAGTTTCCTGAGCACTATAGATTATCAGAAGGGCATGACATACAACGGCCACCTTGGCAGCGGCACTTCCACTATAAATATCGATAGCGATGGCAGCCTGACGCTGAGCTATTACAGCGATAAAACATGGAAGCATGAGCCACTTGGGAAATTGTACGCAAATGGCCATGGCGGTTACGAACTGTCTACTGTCGTACATGAAAACCCAAAGCAGGGCCCTAACTCCCTCCTCAACGCACTTGCCAGCTTCGAACTGCTGAAAGACCTGTCCAATGTCGAGGCCATCGGCATAAATGACAGTATCCAGCTTGTGGAACTGAACCCTTTTGATTCCGACGGCGTGCCGCAGGCCAATATCGACCCGAGCAAGCTGGCCGAGGCTATCTTCGGAACCACCGAGTCTGTCCGACCGGGTAACGATACCGTCGATGGTGGTGGCGGCAACGACATTCTTTTCGGCGACCTGATCACCTTCGACGGCATCGCCAGCGCTGGTGTTCATGCAATTCAAGATTACGTCGCCGACAAATTGAACATGCCGGTGAATGCTGTAAATACCGAAACCATGCACAATTTCATCACCGAGCACAGCGCCGAATTTAACGTTTCGGGCAGAAATGATGGAGCCGACACACTGCTGGGCGGTGCTGGCCAGGACATTATCTTCGGCCAGGGTGGCGACGATCACATAGAGGGTGGCAAAGGTGACGACGTGCTGATCGGAGGCAAAGGGGCCGATACCTTCGTGTGGAGGGCCGGCGACGAAGGTAACGATGTGATCCGGGACTTCAACGTCCAGGAAGGCGACCGACTCGACCTGCGCGATCTGCTACAGAGTGAGGAGGACATTGCCATCGACAACTTCCTCAGAATCACCACTGTCGACGGCGAGACCACGCTACAGGCGAGCAGCGACGGCAAACTGAACGCTGCCGGCGGCTTGGCAAATGCCGATGTCAGCATCAAGCTCGAGGGTGTCAACTGGTCGAACACCACGATCCAGTCACTGATCAGCGGTGCCGATCCGACCATCAAGGTCGACCATTCCAACAGCTGAACCCGCTCCAACCAACGGCCTGCAGCCACCGTCGGAAGGAGCCAGGGATACTCAAGACTTCCCTCAGTTCATGCCCGGCAGGTTCACCTTGGGCTTCAGGTCGTTCTGCACAACCGTCGCCATCGGCGCGACGACACCCTGGCTCTTGAGCAGCTGGCCGATGGTCGCCTTGATTCGGTACTGAGTAAACATTTGTATGTTCTTCACCTCCACCAGGCGGCGCTGGGCGGTGAAGGTTTCATTCTCGCTGTCGAGCAAGTCGAGCAGGGTTCGCTCGCCCAGGCCGAACTGCTGCTGATAGGCGCTGCGCACCCGGTTGCTGTGATCGACGTACTGCTGGGCGATCGGCACCTGGGCGTTGGCGTTTTCCAGAGCATTCCATGCCAGGCCTAACTCCTCATTGAGCTGTCGCAAGGCGTTGTTGCGGATGTCCAGTGCCTGGTTGGCCAGATACGACTTCGATTCCAGGTCCGCCTTGTTGCTGCCGCCGGCGTACAGGTTGAAGTTCATGCGCAGCATGGCCTGCCATTCGTTGTTGTGGCCGACCGCGCCGTCGAGGTTGTTGTCGGCCGTTCGTCCGAGTTCGGCATCGAAACGTGGATAGAACGTAGACTTTGCCGCTTCGTATTGCTTCTCGGCAGCCGCGATGTCCGACTCGGCCGAACGCAGGATCGGGCTCTCTTCGACCAACTGGTGGCGAGCTTCATCGAGGGTCGCCGGCAACAGGTCGACAAATGGCGCGGGCGTGCTTAACTCGTCGGGCATTTGCCCGACGACGCTCAGGTAGTTGGTGTTGGCATCGGCCAGGTTGGTCTGCTCGGTGATCAGGTTGTTGCGGGCCTGGGCCTGGCGCGCTTCGGCCTGGTCGAGGTCGGCCATGCGGCCTACTCCACGGCTGGTGCGCAACTTGATCTGGTCGAGGATACGATCGTGGTTGCGCAGGTTTTCTTCGGCCAGGCGCACCATCTCACGGCGCGATAGCACGTCCAGGTAGACCTGGGCGACGGTCAGCGCGGTGCGCTCGGAGGTCCCCAGCAGGGAGTAGGCACGTGCGTTGACGGTGGCTTGTTGACGCCCGACCTCGCTGGAGGTGGCAAAACCGTCAAAGACCATTTGCCGCAGGCGGATCGCCGATTCGCCACGGTTGAGCGTCTCCCAGCGGTTGCGGGTGCTTGGGCTGTCGGTGCCCTCGCGGCCATAACCGGCCGTCACATCGACCCGCGGCAAATAGCCGCCCTGGGCTGCACGCAGTTGATAGTCCGCGGCCGTGCGCGCGTTCACGCCGGCCTGGATTTCCGGGTGTACCTCGAGGGCCTTCTGCATGGCTTCGGGCAAGGTTTGTGCTTGAACGAAAGAGGCGGCGAGAGCGAAAGGAAGAGCGGTGAACAGTGACGCACGCATTTTTACTGGTTCCCGAGAGAGCTGTTGTCCCAAATCACAGCCGAAGCCGTGCCTGCCTTGGAAAATGGCGAACCCTGATCTGTATGTAGGAAGCTTCCGAATAGGCAGTGCGATTAATACAAAAGAAAGGGGTTGGCTGGCCAAATATCAATGTGACATTACCTTGGCGATTGTTTAGGATGGCAGCCAGAAGGTCAATAGTTTGGCATAAACTTAATAGCCAGAAATTATAGACGTAAAATTGACGCAATTATGCGTCAAAAACATTATTGAAACATTCCATCAGTCGCCGCCTTCGAATGCCGGCCGGGCATGGAAGCCAACTGAACGGGTAGTCCGGAGAGTCCAATGAGCACTGTTGTTGCCATCGTCAAAAGCATTGTTGGCCAAGTCATCGCAGTTTCCCCAGAAGGCATCCGGCGCGTTCTGATCGAAGGCGATCGCCTGCTTGCCGGTGAACAGGTAGACACCGGCACTGGCGGCGCGGTCACTCTGGAGCTGGCCGACGGCCGTTTGCTCGACCTCGGTCGCGACACCCAGTGGAGTGCCGACGCCCCCGACAGCAGTATTGACCTGAGCCAGGCCACCGCCCAGGCGGCGCCCTCGGTCGAAGAGCTGCAGCAAGCCATTGCCGCCGGCGTCGACCCGACCACCGAACTTGAAGCCACCGCAGCCGGCCCGGCCGCGGCGGGCGGCGGTTCGGTAGGCGGCGGGCATAGCTTCGTCCTGCTTCAGGAAACCGCCGGAGTGGTCGACGCGACCATCGGCTTCCCCACCGGTCCGATAGGCTTCGGCAACGGCCTGGCGGTCGAGGAGCTGGGCGGACTGGACGGCAACGCTGCCAGCACCAACACGGCCAACGTCCCGCTCACCACCGGTCTGACCCTGAGCGCCACCCCCACGATCACCGAGGCGGGTGGCGTCATCGTCTATACCGCCACCGTCGGCCAGCCTCCGCTGACCAACCTGACCGTGACCCTGTCCAACGGCGCCGTCATCGTGATCCCGGCCGGCCAGACTACCGGCACCGTCAACGTCAATATCCCGGCCAACGACACGCCCTACATTGATGGCGGCCAGATTTCCGCGACCATCACCGGTACAAGCGGCGGCAATGGCCTGATCGTCACGCCGAGTACCACCCCGGCGGTGACCCAGGTCACCGACACCATCGACACCACAACTGCCACGCTGACCGCCAATCCAAGCGTGACCGAAGGTGGCGTGATCACCTACACCGTGACCCTGACCAACCCGGCCCAGACCCCGGTCACCGTCACCCTGTCCAATGGCCAGACCGTCACCATCGAAGCCGGCAAGTCGTCAGGCAGCGTTGATTTCCAGACCCCGGCCAATGACGTCTATAACAATGGCAGCACTGTAAGCACCACGATCACGGGGGCAACGGGCGGCAACTTCGAGAATCTGGTGGCGAACCCAGCACCAGCGGAAACGAAGATCAACGACTCCGTCGACACTACCACCGCCACCCTGACCGCGACCCCAAGTGTGACCGAAGGTGGCGTGATCACCTACACCGTGACTCTGACCAACCCGGCCCAGACTCCAGTCACCATCACCCTGTCCAACGGACAGACCGTCACCATCGACGCCGGCAAGTCGTCCGGCAGCGTTGACTTCCAGACCCCGGCCAATGACGTCTATAACAATGGCAGCACTGTAAGCACCACGATCACGGGCACAACGGGCGGCAACTTCGAGAAACTGGAGCCGAACCCGGCACCAGCGGAAACGAAGATCAACGATTCGATCGACACTACCACTGCCACCCTGACCGCGACCCCAAGCGTCACCGAAGGCGGCGTGATCACCTACACCGTGACTCTGACCAACCCGGCCCAGACTCCGGTCAGCGTCACTCTGTCCAATGGCCAGACTATTACCGTCAAAGCCGGCGAAAGCGCTGGCAGCGTCGACTTCCAGACCCCGGCCAACGATGTGTTCGTCAACGGCAGCACGGTCAGCACCAGCATCACCGGCGCCACCGGCGGCAACTTCGAAAAACTGGTGCCCGACACCACGCCAACCCAGACCGTGATCAGCGACAGCATCGACACGGTGACCGTCAGCATCGCCAGCAATGGCAACGTGACCGAGGCCGAACAGCCGACCTTTACTGTTTCAGTCAGCCAGAAGCTCGACCATGACCTGACCGTGACCCTTTCCAATGGCGCCACTGTGGTTATCGGCGCCGGCCAGACCCAGGCCACCTACAGCCTGCCGGCCCAAGGCGACGACGTATTCAAGGACGCCGGCTCCGTGACCCTCGGCGTGACCGATGCCAGCGTGACGGGCAAGACCTTCGAGAACCTGCAGTTGGGTGGCGATGCCACCGTGCAGATCACCGACACCGTCAGTGAAGTAGTAGCGACCCTCACCGCCGACAAGACCACTGTGTCGGAAGGTGGCCAAATCACCTACACCGTGACGCTGACCAACGCCCAAGGTCTGCCGGTCAACGGCCACAATGGCCTGACCTTCACCCTGACCGATGGCACCAAGGTCACCATCCCGGCCGGCAGCGCCAGCGGCACCTTCACCATTACCGCACCGGATGACGTGTTCGTCGGTGGCCAACCGACCATCACCAACAAGCTGGAAGGCGTCACCGGCGCCGACAACTTCGAAAAACTGACCCTGGTTCAGGACGAAGTGAAGACCTCCGTCACTGACGAACCGGGCACTGGTACTCCTGGTACCGATAACCAAGGCGACAAGGTCACCGTCACCATCGTCGGCAAGGGCGATGTCACCGAAGACCAGCAACCCGCCTTCACGGTCAAGGTCAGCCAGAAACTCGACCACGACCTGACCGTCACCCTGTCCAATGGCGACAAGGTCGTGATCCCGGCCGGCCAGACCGAAGCCGAATACAAGGCCAAGACCCAGGGCGATGACGTCTTCAAAGACGGCGATACCCTCACCGTCGGCATCACCGATGCTGCCGTTGACGGCAAAGCTTTCGAAAATCTGGAGCTGGGTGGCAACGCCTCGGTTCAGATCACCGACACCATCAGCGAAGTCGTCGCAACCCTCACCGCCGACAAGACCACCGTGTCCGAGGGCGGCCAGATCACTTACACCGTGACGCTGACCAATGCCCAAGGTCTGCCGGTCAACGGCCACAATGGCCTGACCTTCACCCTGACCGATGGCACCAAAGTCACCATTCCGGCGGGCAGTGCCAGCGGCACCTTCACCATCACGGCCCCGGACGACGTGTTTGTCGGTGGCCAGCCGAGCATCGTCAACAAGATCGAATCGGTTGCCGGTGGCGACAACTTCGAGAAACTGACCCTCGGCGACAACAGTGTCACCACGAGCGTGACTGACGAGCCGGGCACTGGCACTCCAGGCACCGACAACCAGGGCGACAAGGTCACCGTCACCATCGTTGGCAAAGGCGATGTCACCGAAGACCAACAGCCAGCCTTCACCGTCAAGGTCAGCCAGAAGCTCGACCACGACCTGACCGTGACCCTCTCCAACGGCGACAAGGTCGTGATCCCAGCCGGTCAAACCGAAGCCGAGTACAAGGCCAAGGCTCAGGGCGACGACGTCTTCAAGGACGGCGATACCCTGACCGTCGGCATCACCGATGCTGCCGTTGACGGCAAGGCCTTCGAGAATCTGGAACTGGGCGGCAACGCCTCGGTGCAGATCACCGACACTGTCAGCGAAGTGGTCGCTACCCTGACCGCCGACAAGACCACCGTCACCGAAGGCGGCCAGATCACCTACACCGTGACCCTGACCAATGCCCAAGGTCTGCCGGTAAACGGCCATAACGGCCTGACCTTCACCCTGACCGATGGCACCAAGGTCACCATTCCGGCCGGTAGCGCCAGCGGTACCTTCACCATCACGGCTCCTGACGACGTGTTCGTTGGTGGTCAACCGACCATTACCAACAAACTGGAAAGCGTGACCGGTGCCGACAACTTCGAAAAACTGACCCTGGGTCAGGACGAAGTGAAGACCTCCGTCACTGACGAGCCGGGCACTGGTACCCCAGGCACCGACAATCAGGGCGACAAGGTCACCGTCACCATCGTCGGCAAAGGCGATGTCACCGAAGACCAGCAGCCGGCCTTCACCGTCAAGGTCAGCCAGAAACTGGACCACGACCTGACCGTGACCCTGTCGAACGGCGACAAAGTCGTCATTCCAGCCGGTCAAACCGAGGCCGAGTACAAGGCGAAAGCCCAAGGTGATGACGTCTTCAAAGACGGCGACACCCTGACCGTCGGCATCACCGATGCCGCCGTCGATGGCAAAGCCTTCGAGAATCTGGAACTGGGCGGCAACGCCTCGGTGCAGATCACCGACACTGTCAGTGAAGTGGTCGCCACCCTCACCGCCGACAAGACCACCGTTACCGAAGGTGGCCAGATCACCTATACCGTGACCCTGACCAATGCCCAGGGTTTGCCGGTCAACGGCCACAATGGCCTGACCTTCACTTTGACCGACGGCACCAAGGTCACCATCCCGGCCGGCAGCGCCAGCGGCACTTTCACCATCACCGCGCCGGACGATGTGTTCGTCGGTGGCCAGCCGAGCATCGTCAACAAGATCGAATCGGTTGCCGGTGGCGACAACTTCGAGAAGCTGACCCTCGGCGACAACAGTGTCACCACGAGCGTGACTGACGAGCCGGGCACTGGCACGCCAGGCACCGACAACCAGGGCGACAAGGTCACCGTCACCATCGTCGGCAAAGGCGATGTCACCGAAGACCAGCAACCCGCCTTCACCGTCAAGGTCAGCCAGAAGCTCGACCATGACCTGACCGTGACCCTGAGCAACGGCGACAAAGTCGTCATTCCAGCCGGTCAGACCGAAGCCGAATACAAGGCCAAGGCTCAAGGTGATGACGTCTTCAAAGACGGCGATACCCTGACCGTCGGCATCACCGACGCTGCCGTTGACGGCAAAGCTTTCGAAAATCTGGAGCTGGGCGGTAACGCTTCCGTCCAGATCACCGACACCATCAGTGAGGTCGTCGCAACCCTCACTGCCGACAAAACCACTGTGTCCGAAGGTGGCCAGATCACCTATACCGTGACCCTGACCAATGCACAGGGTCTGCCGGTCAGCGGCCACAATGGCCTGACCTTCACCCTGACCGATGGCACCAAGGTCACCATTCCGGCAGGCAGCACCAGCGGCACCTTCACCATCACCGCTGCGGACGACGTGTTCGTCGGTGGCCAGCCAAGCATCGTCAACAAGATCGAAAGCGTCAGCGGCGCGGATAACTTCGAGAAGCTGACCCTCGGCGACAACTCGGTCACCACCACCGTGACTGACGAGCCAGGTACCGGCACTCCAGGCACCGCCAACCAGGGCGACAAGGTCACCGTCACCATCGTCGGCAAGGGCGATGTCACCGAAGACCAGCAGCCTGCCTTCACCGTCAAGGTCAGCCAGAAACTGGACCACGACCTGACCGTCACCTTGTCGAATGGCGACAAAGTGGTCATCCCAGCCGGTCAGACCGAAGCCGAGTACAAGGCCAAGGCCCAAGGTGATGACGTCTTCAAGGACGGCGACACCCTGACTGTCGGCATCACCGATGCTGCCGTTGACGGCAAGTCCTTCGAGAACCTGGAACTGGGCGGCAACGCCTCGGTGCAGATCACCGACACCATCAGCGAAGTGGTCGCGACCCTGACCGCCGACAAGACCACCGTGTCCGAGGGTGGCCAGATCACCTACACCGTGACGCTGACCAACGCCCAGGGTCTGCCGGTCAACGGCCACAACGGCCTGACCTTCACCCTGACCGATGGCACCAAAGTCACCATTCCGGCGGGCAGCGCCAGCGGTACCTTCACCATTACCGCACCGGATGACGTGTTCGTCGGTGGTCAACCGACCATCACCAACAAGCTGGAAGGCGTCACCGGCGCCGACAACTTCGAAAAACTGACCCTGGGTCAGGACGAAGTGAAGACCTCCGTCACTGACGAACCGGGCACTGGTACTCCTGGCACCGATAACCAAGGCGACAAGGTCACCGTCACCATCGTTGGCAAAGGCGATGTCACCGAAGACCAGCAACCCGCCTTCACCGTCAAGGTCAGCCAGAAACTGGACCACGACCTGACCGTGACCCTGTCGAACGGCGACAAAGTCGTCATTCCAGCCGGTCAGACCGAAACCGAGTACAAAGCCAAAGCCCAAGGCGACGACGTCTTCAAAGACGGCGACACCCTGACTGTCGGCATCACCGATGCTGCCGTTGACGGCAAGGCCTTCGAGAATCTGGAACTGGGCGGCAATGCCTCGGTGCAGATCACCGACACCGTCAGTGAGGTCGTCGCAACCCTGACTGCGGACAAGACCACCGTCAACGAAGGTGGCCAGATCACCTACACCGTGACCCTGACCAATGCCCAGGGCCTGCCGGTCAACGGCCACAACGGCCTGACCTTTACCCTGACCGATGGCACCAAGGTCACCATTCCGGCCGGCAGCGCCAGCGGTACCTTCACCATCACCGCACCGGATGACGTGTTCGTCGGTGGCCAGCCGAGCATCGTCAACAAGATCGAATCGGTTGCCGGGGGCGACAACTTCGAGAAACTGACCCTCGGCGACAACTCGGTCACCACCACCGTGACTGACGAGCCAGGTACCGGCACTCCAGGCACCGATAACCAGGGCGACATGGTCACCGTCACCATCGTCGGCAAAGGCGATGTCACCGAAGACCAGCAACCGGCCTTCACCGTCAAGGTCAGCCAGAAGCTCGAGCACGACCTGACCGTGACCCTGTCGAATGGCGACAAAGTCGTCATTCCAGCCGGTCAGACCGAAGCCGAGTACAAAGCCAAGGCTCAGGGCGACGACGTCTTCAAGGACGGCGACACCCTGACTGTCGGCATCACCGATGCTGCCGTTGACGGCAAGTCCTTCGAGAATCTGGAGCTGGGCGGCAACGCCTCGGTGCAGATCACCGACACCGTCAGCGAAGTCGTCGCGACCCTGACCGCCGACAAGACCACCGTCACCGAAGGCGGCCAGATCACCTACACCGTGACCCTGACCAATGCTCAGGGCCTGTCGGTCACCGGCCACAACGGCCTGACCTTCACCCTGACCGATGGCACCAAGGTCACCGTCCCGGCCGGCAGCGCCAGCGGTACCTTCACCATCACCGCACCGGATGACGTGTTCGTCGGTGGCCAGCCGAGCATCGTCAACAAGATCGAATCGGTTGCCGGTGGCGACAACTTCGAGAAGCTGACCCTCGGCGACAACTCGGTCACCACCACCGTGACTGACGAGCCAGGTACCGGCAATCCAGGCACCGACAACCAGGGCGACAAGGTCACCGTCACCATCGTCGGCAAGGGCGATGTCACCGAAGACCAGCAGCCAGCCTTCACCGTCAAGGTCAGCCAGAAACTGGACCACGACCTGACCGTAACCCTGTCGAACGGCGACAAAGTCGTCATTCCAGCCGGTCAGACCGAAGCCGAGTACAAGGTCAAGGCCCAAGGTGATGACGTCTTCAAGGACGGTGATACCCTGACCGTCGGCATCACCGATGCCGCCGTCGATGGCAAGACCTTCGAGAACCTGGAACTGGGTGACAACGCCTCGGTGCAGATCACCGACACCATCAGCGAAGTCGTAGCGACCCTCACCGCCGACAAGACCACTGTGTCGGAAGGTGGCCAGATCACCTACACCGTGACGCTGACCAACGCCCAAGGTCTGCCGGTCAACGGCCACAATGGCCTGACCTTCACCCTGACTGACGGCACCAAAGTCACCATTCCGGCCGGCAGTGCCAGCGGCACCTTCACTATCAACGCTCCGGACGACGTGTTCGTCGGTGGCCAGCCCTCGATCGTCAACAAGATCGAAAGCGTCAGCGGCGCGGATAACTTCGAGAAGCTCACGCTCGGCAAGGACACCCTCACCACGACCGTGACCGATGAGCCAGGTACTGGCACTCCAGGCACTGGCAACGAAGGCGACAAGGTTTCCGTGACCATCGTTGGCAACGGCGCGGTCACCGAAGACCAGCAGCCAAGCTTCACCGTCAAGGTCAGCCATAAACTCGGTCAGGACCTGACCGTAACCCTGAGCAACGGCGATAAAGTCGTGATCCCGGCGGGACAGACTCAGGTTGAGTACAAGGCTACAGCCCAAGGCGATGACGTCTTCAAGGATGGCGACACCCTGACCGTCGGCATTTCCGATGCGTCGGTCACCGGCAAGACCTTCGAGAACCTCGAGCTCGGTGGCAACGCCAGCGTTCAGATCAACGACACCGTCAGCGAAGTCGTAGCGACCCTGTCTGCCGACAAAACCACCGTCAGTGAAGGCGGCCAGATCACCTACACCGTCACCCTGACCAACGCCCAGGGCCTGTCGGTCACCGGCCACAACGGCCTGACCTTCACCCTGACCGACGGCACCAAGGTCACCATCCCGGCTGGCAGCGCCAGCGGCACCTTCACCATCACCGCTGCGGACGACGTGTTCGTCGGTGGCCAGCCGAGCATCGTCAACAAGATCGAAAGCGTCAGCGGCGCGGATAACTTCGAGAAGCTGACCCTCGGCGACAACTCGGTCACCACGACCGTGACCGACGAGCCGGGCACTGGCACTCCGGGCACCGACAATCAGGGCGACAAGGTCACCGTCACCATCGTCGGCAACGGCGATGTCACCGAAGACCAGCAGCCTGCCTTCACCGTCAAGGTCAGCCAAAAACTCGGTCAGGACCTGACCGTAACCCTGAGCAACGGCGATAAAGTCGTGATCCCGGCGGGACAGACTCAGGTTGAGTACAAGGCTACAGCCCAAGGCGATGACGTCTTCAAGGATGGCGACACCCTGACCGTCGGCATTTCCGATGCGTCGGTCACCGGCAAGACCTTCGAGAACCTCGAGCTCGGTGGCAACGCCAGCGTTCAGATCAACGACACCGTCAGCGAAGTCGTCGCGACCCTGTCTGCCGACAAAACCACCGTCAGTGAAGGCGGCCAGATCACCTACACCGTCACGCTGACCAATGCCCAGGGCCTGTCGGTCACCGGCCACAACGGCCTGACCTTCACCCTGACCGATGGCACCAAGGTCACCATCCCGGCCGGCAGCGCCAGCGGTACCTTCACCATCACCGCACCGGACGACGTGTTTGTCGGTGGCCAGCCTTCGATCGTCAACAAGATCGAATCCGTTGCCGGTGGCGACAACTTCGAGAAACTGACCCTCGGCGACAACTCGGTCACCACCACCGTGACTGACGAGCCAGGTACTGGCACTCCAGGTACTGATAACCAAGGCGACAAGGTTACCGTCACCATCGTCGGCAACGGCAATGTCACTGAAGACCAGCAGCCGTCGTTCACCGTCAAGGTCAGCCAGAAACT
>NZ_JAOXMC010000070.1:0-351 GCF_026343815.1 Pseudomonas sp. BJa3
ACTCGGGTCTGCCGGAACATCGTGCACGGCCTGATAGATCCGGCCATCGACCACAACCATCTGGCCGGTATCGTAGGTCGTGTCCTTGTCGTAGGACTTCAGGCCGTCGAGGGCGTCGATCTGGTCCTGCAGGCCGTCGATCTTGTCCTTCAGCTCCTGCCCCAGCATCGACTCGTCGATTTCGCCGGAGATCATGTCGAGAATGGGGCCGGGGTCGGTCTGGGCGATGCCCTGCACAGCCGTCGGCGGCACCGGGAAGAACGGCCCAATATTTCCAGTCCGGTCGACCAGGCGCGCCCAGAAGAAGAACGACGCACCGGCAGCCAGGCCGGACATCACGTGCTCCGACTG
>NZ_JAOXMC010000071.1:0-347 GCF_026343815.1 Pseudomonas sp. BJa3
CAGGGCCGAGACCCAGGTGGTGGTCAGGAACTTCTTCTTCAGATTGGGCGTCTTGGGCGCGCCCCATTGTGAGCCGTCGGTCGGCGGCTCGTGCGTCTCGCTCGCCGTGCCCAGCGGCAGCACGGCGAACAGGGCGCAGGCCAGCAGGCCGGCACGGAACAGCGTCTTCATCGCATCACCTCGTGGGGACGTCCGGTTCAACCCGCGCGCAGCACCAGCTGGGCACGCAGGCCATGGGGGGTATTCGGCAGCAGGCGCAGTTCGCCGCCGTGCTGGCGCGCCACGCGGTCGACGATCGGCAGGCCCAGCCCGCTGCCGCCGCCCGCCTGGTCGTGGACGAAGGGCTG
>NZ_JAOXMC010000072.1:0-344 GCF_026343815.1 Pseudomonas sp. BJa3
CAAAAGCAGCCGTAAAACGGAAGAAGCTTTTTCGTTTTCGCAAGTCAATGAAGAAGGCTGCTTGAGAAAAATTTTTAGAAGAGATTGTGAAGTATTTCTCTCTTTTCAATTTCATCTAAGATTCAAAGAGAGTAAAAGAAAAACAAAGCAGTATTTTTTCTCAAATAAAGGGGATCTTTCAAAGATTGCAATTTCTTAGAAGTAGAAATATTTCCGATATCCAGTATAGCTAAAGATATCTTGAAAAGACACCATGCTGGTATTTTCTTAAGTTATCATTATCTCTTGATGTTTTTGTAGAAAATATCAATAAACTTTGCACTTTTTTAACACCCACCGTAATT
>NZ_JAOXMC010000073.1:0-335 GCF_026343815.1 Pseudomonas sp. BJa3
TGCGAAAGCGTACGCCTCGCAGGGTGCCGGGGTGACCATCTCATTAAGTAAGCCGCCGTAAGGGCGGAAAGGTGACTGTGCGTCGACATCGCAAATGAATGCACTTAAAACTATAAAAACCGATGCCAATTGACTTTGACTTTGACTTTGACTTTGACTTTGACTTTGACTTTGACTTTGACTTTGACTTTGACTTTGACTTAAACAATGTGTGTTTTGAAAGTTATATTCGCATTCATTTGCGATGGTGACGCTTAATCACCTTTCCGCCCTTACGGCGGGTCCCTTTTTGAAGGATCAAAAAGGAACCAAAAAATCCTCGCGGTATGACTCAC
>NZ_JAOXMC010000074.1:0-331 GCF_026343815.1 Pseudomonas sp. BJa3
GGTATACAGCTCGCCCAGGCGGCGGATGCCGGCCACCGGGTCGTCGAGGCAGGCACTGGCGAAACTCCAGGAGCCGATCGAGGCGCCGATCAATGCCCGTTGCCGTGGTGCCGTCGGCAGCCTTTCACCGAACAGCGCCAGGTCCAGGCCCTGGATTCCCAAGGGCTTGGGGCCACCGGCGGCGCCCGGCAGCACGCCGACATCGGCGGCCAGCAGGCCGCGCTCGCGGATCTGCCGCAAGGCGCGCTGACCGGCCTGGAAGGTCTGGGCGGGGTACTTGATGTGGATGTCGCTCATGGCGGGGTCTCGGGCAGGGCAGGCCGGCAGTATA
>NZ_JAOXMC010000075.1:0-329 GCF_026343815.1 Pseudomonas sp. BJa3
AAACGAATAATTTCAATTTCTTTTACCTGTGAGAGAATGCGTACGGCTTCGATTAAACCTGATTTTTGTCCGCTAGGCAAATCAATTTGGCTTACATCACCGGTGACAATCATACGTGTTCCTTCTCCAAGCCGTGTGAGGAACATTTTCATTTGCATGGGTGTGGTATTTTGCGCCTCATCAAGAATAACAGCTGCATGAGCAAGTGTTCGTCCGCGCATGAAAGCAAGAGGAGCAATTTCTATGACACCAGACGCCAAAATACGCTCTACTTTTTCGGCGGGTATCATATCATAAAGGGCATCATAAAGTGGACGTAAATAAGGGTC
>NZ_JAOXMC010000076.1:0-327 GCF_026343815.1 Pseudomonas sp. BJa3
TACCTTTCCATGGCGGTCTTGCGGCGGCACATAGCCGATCGTGTGTGGGGGGCCGAATTGGCTGCACGGGTCATGACTGACTCCAAGGCAAGGTGGGGCATCGGGGGAGGCCCGGGTGCGTGCCGGCACGGGGCGACGCGTTCTTGTTGGAGCGATGATGCGGGGTGGGCGGGTATCGAGAAATTAGTAAATTTGTGCTCATGAGCCTTAAACAACCTAAGGCTGGCAAACGCTTTGGTGTGGGCGGCGCACGCTCGCCGGCATGACGCGCTGGCGCTGGGTGAACACGCCCGTGGCGCAACGGCTATGCAGTCTAGTGCGCCGGTT
>NZ_JAOXMC010000077.1:0-325 GCF_026343815.1 Pseudomonas sp. BJa3
GGTAAATGGCTGACCGCCGAAGACCGCCATCTGCTGCGCCAGCCCGACGTGGCCGGCCTCATCATCTTAGCCCGCAACAACGACAGCCCGCGCCAGGTGCGCGAGTTGTGCGCCTCGATCCGCGCCATCCGTCCCGAGCTGATCCTCGCCGTGGACCAGGAAGGCGGGCGAGTCCAGCGCCTGCGCCAGGGCTTCGTGCGCCTGCCGGCCCTGCGCGCCATCGCCGACAACGCCAATGCCGAATACCTGGCCGCGCAGGGCGGCTGGCTGATGGCCACCGCGGTGCTGGCGGTAGGCCTGGACCTGAGCTGTGCCCCGGTGCTGG
>NZ_JAOXMC010000078.1:0-319 GCF_026343815.1 Pseudomonas sp. BJa3
GACTTTGACTTTGACTTTGACTTTGACTTTGACTTTGACTTTGACTTTGACTTTGACTTTGACTTTGACTTACACAGCGTGTGTTTTGAAAGTTATATACGCATTCATTCGCCATGTCGACACATACTCACCTTTTCGCCTTTACGGCGACCTCCTTTTCTCTTGGGAAAAGGAGGCAAAACCGTTCGGCTCCGTTCATACGGCCCCTACGCTTCGCTCCGGGGTCCCCTCACTCCGGGCTTGCTCCGGGAGGACGCGCCGACGGGCCATCCATGGCCTGATCGGCGCTTGACGGGCATCCATGCCCGTCACCTCCCTG
>NZ_JAOXMC010000079.1:0-319 GCF_026343815.1 Pseudomonas sp. BJa3
CGCTGCCGTCTTTTGTTCCGCAAAAGGCGGGGGAGGAAAGTCCGGGCTCCATAGGGCAGATTGACAGGTAACGCCTGGGAGGCGCGAGCCTACGGAAAGTGCCACAGAAAACAACCGCCTAAGCACTTCGGTGCCGGTACGGGTGAAAAGGTGCGGTAAGAGCGCACCGCACGGCTGGCAACAGTCCGTGGCTAGGTAAACCCCACTCGGAGCAAGACCAAATAGGGTTCCATTCGGCGTGGCCCGAGTCTGAAGCGGGTAGGTTTCTAGAGGCGTGCAGTGATGGGCGTCGTTGAGGTATGACTGTCCTTGAATTAAT